>JAMNXS010000029.1 GCA_023653025.1 Burkholderiaceae bacterium | reverse complement strand
CTGCTGCTGGTGATCGTGGCGACCGCACTCCAGTTCACGCAGAGCACGCCGTACCGCCCGATCATGCCGGGCATGACCGAGACCGACAAGCAGGCCGCCATCGAGGCGCTGAAGGCCGGCGACTTCAAGCCGCGGGTCGATACCAGCAGCGGCCAGATCACGGTGCCGGAGGCGCGTTATCACGAGGCACGGATTTTCCTGGCCGGGCAGGGCATACCGAAGGAAGCGCAGCCGATCGGCATGGAGTCGCTGAAGGAAAAGTCGTCGATGACGACCAGCCAGTTCATGGAGCAGGTGCAGTACAACACCGCGATCGAGCAGGAACTCTCGCGCAGCATCATGCAGATTTCGACCATCAAGGCCGCGCGCGTCCATCTGGCGCTGCCGAAGCAGTCGGTGTTCGTGCGCGAGCGCGCCACGCCGAAGGCTTCGGTGGTGGTGACGCCGCATACCGGCCGCGGCGTGTCGACGCCGCAGGTGAAGGCCATTGTGCATCTGGTGTCGTCCAGCGTGCCCTACCTCACGCCGGAGAACGTGTCCGTGGTCGATGACCAGGGCAACCTGCTGACCGCCGACAACCCGGTCGATGCGGCGATGGGCCTGTCGGTCGCGCAGATGTCGCACAAGCAGCGCACCGAGGAAACCTACAAGAACCGCGTGGTCGATTTGCTTGCGCCGGTGGTCGGCGAGGCCGCCGTGCAGGCGCAGGTCAACCTGACGATGGACTACACGCAGGTCGAGACCACGACCGAAGACTTCGATAATCAGGACAAGGGCGTCAAGCCGCGTTCCGAGGCACTGACCACCGAGCGCAAGTTCAAGCTCGATCCGGAGGGCATTCCGGGCGCGATGACGAACTCGCCGCCGCCGGATGCCGACCTGACTAAAAACACCAACACCGACGAGCAGAAGCCGGCGACCAACGAGATCACGACCACACGCTCGACCCGCAATTTCGAGATGGATAGGCAGGTGCGGCATGTGAAAAATTCGCCGGGCCAGATCTCGCGCGTCACCGTCGCCGTGGTCGTCGCCGAGCGCCCGGCGCCGCCGCCGGCCGACGGCAAGCCGCTACCCCCGGGCGCCCCGACCACGCAGCCGTACACGCAGCAGGAACTCGACCGCATGCTCAACCTCGTGCGCAGCGCCGTCGGCTACAACGAAGAGCGCGGCGATGTGGTGACCGTGGCACCGGCCCGCTTCGAGACGCTCGCTCCCGAGCCGCCGAAGCCCTGGTATGCGGATCCGGACATCCAGAACGTCATCAAGATCGCAATCGCTGCCTTCGTGATCATCGTCTTCCTGCTGGCCGTCGTGCGTCCGATGGTCAAGGGCCCGACGATCACGCAGCAGATCCTGCCGCCGCCGGGCCCGACCCCGGAAGAACTGAAGGCGCTCGAGGACAAGGCGGCCGAGGCCGCGAGGGCGGAACTGGCGGCCAAGGCCGAGGAAGAGGCGAAAGCCGCCGCCGAGGCCAAGGCGGCCGAAGAGGCGAAGGCCGCCGAAGAAGCGCTGCAGCTGGCCGGACCTGCCGCAGAAGGCGGCGAGGGCGAGGAAGGCGACGACGAAGAACTGGCCGAGGGCGAAGTCGAGCTCGAGGAAGGCGAAAGCCTGGACGACCTGCGTGCCCGCATGCAGGCCATGAAGCCGAAGAAGCCGACCTTCACGGCCGACATGCTGGACACCGCGAACAGCTATGATGACAAGGTCGCCCTGATCCGCATGCTGGTCTCGCAGGAGTCGGGCCGGGTGGCGCTGGTGCTGAAGAACATGGTCCGCAACTGAGCGCGACGAAGAAATTACAAGAATTGGAACAATGATGCCGGAAGAGCAAAAGCCCGACATGACGCCCGATGACCTCGAGGCGATGAAAAAGAAGTTCAAGCCGAAGAAGAAGGCCGCGCTGCCCAGCGAGATGCTGTCGAGCGCCAAGAGCTATGACGACAAGCTGGTGCTGGTCAAGTACCTGACCGAGAAAGAGAAGGGCCGCGTGGTCCTGATGGTGAAAAACATGCTCAAGGGCGCCGGCGCCCCGAAAAAGAAGTAACCAGCACGCACAGAGACGACGCAGCAACCGAGGTTAACCATGGCAGAGAACACCGCAATCCAGACCCCACCGCCGATGTCGGACGAGCTCAAACGCGAGCTGTCCGAGATCACCAATGTGCAGCGCGCCGCCGTGCTGATGCTCCTGCTCGGCGAGGACCTGGCGTCGAACATCATCAGCTACCTTGATCCGAAAGAGGTGCAGGAGCTGGGCGCGGCCATGGTGTCGGTGGCCGACATGTCGCAGGAAGCCGTCAACTGGGTGCTCGACGAATTCGTCGACATGCTGAAGAAGCAGACCAGCCTGTCGCTCGGCACGACCGAATATGTCGAAACGGTATTGAAGCGCGCGCTCGGCCCGGATAAGGCGGCGTCGGTGCTATCGCGCATCATGCCCAACCGCGCCAGCCGCGGCCTGGAGATATTGCAGTGGATGGACGCGCGCGCCATCGCCGAAATGATTCGCGGCGAGCATCCGCAGGTGACGGCCATCATTCTGTCGGTGCTCGAGTCCGAGGTCGCCGCCGACGTGCTGGCCTTCCTGCCGGAAGAATCGCGCGCCGAAGTCGTGCAGCGGGTGGCCAGCCTCGACACGGTGCAGCCGTCGGCGATGGAAGAGCTCGAGACCATCATGAAGAAGCAGTTCTCGAGCAACGCGTCGGCCTCGTCGTCGAGCTTCGGCGGCGTGAAGGCGGCGGCGAAGATCATGAACTTCACCAAGGTCGAGCTCGAATCCTCGATCCTGCAGGGCGTGGGCCAGATCGACGAAGAGCTCGCGCTGCGCATCCAGGACAACATGTTCAGCTTCGAGAACCTGGCGGCGGTGGACAACCGAGGCATCCAGGCGCTGATGCGCGCCGTCGAGCCGGACATGCTGATGATTGCGCTGAAGGGCGCGACCGAAGAGGTCAAGACCAAGTTCCTCGACAACATGTCCAGCCGCGCGCGCGGCATGTTCCTCGACGACATGGAAGCCAAGGGTCCGCTGCGCATGACCGAAGTGGAAGACGCGCAGAAGAAGATCATGCGCCAGGCGCGCAAGCTGTCCGAGAAGGGCGAGCTGATCCTGGCCTCGGGCGGAGCCGACTTTGTCTGACCCCCGGGCAGCCAAGCGCTGGATGCCGAACCGGATGTTCGATCCGGTATCGAATCCGTTCGCCATCCAGAACCTGCTCGAAAAAGAACAACCGCAGTTCATCGAAGCGCGCGACGAGCGTCCGGCCCGCGGGTTCGGGCTCGATGCGCTGATGAGCGGCCCGGCGCCGGACTCGTTCGAGGTCGACCAGCGGCTGCGGGCCGACGAGGAAGCGACAGACACGCCGCATGCCGAGGGTTTTGTGGCCGAGGCCGCGCAACCGGGCGACGGCTTCAGGGCTGAAGGCTCCACGGCCGACGGCTTCAGGGCCGATGCTGCGGCTGACCCGTCTGCCCGCGCGATCGGCACCGATGCCGACGAGGCCTCCGACCATGCGGCCAAGGCTGCGCCCGTGGCCGATGCCATGGCAGCACAGGACCCGGCGCTCGACGGGCCCATTACGGCACAGACCGACAGCTCGCCGCCGGTGGCCGAGCTGCACGGCGTGCAGTCGGAGATCGGTGGCGAGACGGCGGTCGCCGCCACTGCCGACCCTGCTGCCGAGGCGGCCGATGCTGCCGATGCTGCCGATGCCGAAAACACCGCCGAGATCGCCGACGCTGAAGCGGCCGCCGCCGAGCTGCCCGGCAGCGAGGCCGTACAGCAGATGATCGAAGCCGCCCGCGCCGAGGGCTATGAACAGGGAATGCAGGCCGGCCTTGCGCAGGGTCGCGAGGCCGAGCGGCCCGTGGCTCACCAGCAGGGCTATGACGAGGGCCTGGCCGCCGGTGCGGCGCAGGCTCGCAGCGAACTCCAATCCGACCGGCAGCGGCGCGAGCAACGCGAACATGAAGCGCGGCTGGCGCAACTGCAGACAGTGATCGACGGCCTGCAGCAACTGGCCTATGACGCCGATGCGCTGTTCGAGCCGATGAAGCAGCTGTCCGTCCATCTGGCCGAGCAGCTGGTGCGCGGCGAACTCGCGCAATCGCCGCAGGCCATCTCGCGGCTGGTCGACAATGCGCTGCGCGAGCTGAACGCGGCCGGCGACAAGGCCGTCATCGTTCATTTGCATCCCGACGATCTCGAAGCTTACCGCCCGACCGTCGCGTCGTTCGCCGACAGCCTGATCCTGCGTCCTGACCATTTGCTCGAGCGCGGCAGCGTGCGCGTCTCGCTCGACGGCAGCGTGGTCGAAGACCTGATGCAGCGCCGTATCTCGGGCCTCAAGCGCTCGCTGTCGCAACCGGCTGCGCCCGGTTGGCGCGCCGCCGGCGGAACGCTGTCCGAGCGCCTCGCCGACGGCCAGCGCGGCAGCACGCAGGTGGAAGACGTCACGCTCACCGACAAGGCCGAGCGCACGATCGAGACCGCTGCACCGGCGGACGGCGATGCCTGATTACGCCGCGGTCGTCGAGCGCCTGGTCGCGCAGGCGCGCGTGCCGGAGGCCTGCCATACCGGTACGCTGGTGCGGCTGGTCGGCATGACGCTCGAGGCGCGCGGCATTATGGCGCCGCTGGGTGCGCTGTGCGAAGTCGAATCGGCCGTCGGCCACCACAAGGTGCAGGCCGAGGTGGTCGGCTTCCATGACCAGACCCTGTTCCTGATGCCCTTCACCGAGCCGGTCGGCATCGGCCCCGGCGCCAGCGTGCGCGTGCTGGCCAATTCCTCGGAAGCCTCGCTCGGCCCCGCGCTGCTGGGGCGCGTGATCGATGCCTTCGGCGAGCCGCTGGATGGCGGCCCGAAGCCCGACTGCCCCGACCGCCTCGCCCTGCTCGGCCTGCCGCTGAACCCGATGGAGCGCGGCCCGATCAATCAGGTGATCGATGTCGGCGTCAAGGCCATCAACGGCCTGCTGACGATGGGACGCGGGCAGCGGATCGGCCTCGTCGCCGGCTCCGGCGTCGGCAAGAGCTCGCTGCTGGGCATGATTACCCGCAACACCAAGGTCGATGTCGTCGTCATCGGCCTGATCGGCGAGCGCGGCCGCGAGGTGCAGGCTTTCATCAATGAAGTGCTCGGGCCCGAAGGCCGGGCCAAGTCGGTCGTGATCGCCGCGCCCGCCAACGTGTCGCCGGTGATGCGGCTCAAGGCCACGCACCTGACGCACGTGATCGCCGAATACTTCCGCGACCAGGGCAAGAATGTCCTGATGCTGATGGACAGCCTGACGCGCGTCGCGCATGCGCAGCGCGAGATCGGCCTTGCGATCGGCGAGCCGCCGACCGCGAAGGGCTATCCGCCGTCGGTGTTTGCGCTGCTACCGAACCTGATCGAACGCACCGGCGTCGGCCGTAACGGCTATGGCGCGATTACCGCGATCTACACCGTGCTGGCCGAAGGCGACGATGCGCAGGACCCGATCGTCGACATCGCGCGCGCGTCGCTCGACGGCCAGGTAATGTTGTCGCGCAAGCTGGCCGACGCCGCGCACTATCCTGCGATCGACCTCAACGGCTCGATCTCGCGCGTGATGCAGAACCTGGTGCCGCCGGACGATCTCAAGCTCGCGAACCGCGTACGCCGGCTGTGGTCGCTGTACCAGCAGAACCAGGACCTGATCTCGGTCGGCGCCTATGAAGCCGGATCGAATGCCGACATCGATCTCGCAATCGCGCTGCGGCCGCAGCTCGAAGCCTTTCTGCGGCAGGACATGCACGAGGGCGTCGATTACCAGCGCACCCGCGACGGCATTCGCGAACTGACTGGCGCCTGAGCGGGGCGGCTACGTGATGAATAATACCTGGACCGTTCTCGCCGATAAGGCACAGTCTGCCGTGCGCGATGCGCAGGCGCAGCTGAATGCGGTGCGCGCACAGGTCGACAAGCTCGAGGCCAGCCTCGCCCATCTCGACCGCCTGCGCGACGACTACATCGCCCGCTACAACGAGACGCAAAAAAACGCGCACTCGATTCAGGACACGATCACCTACCGCAAATTCCTCGAGCACCTGCGCGGCCTGCGCCGCAAGGTGGAAACGCAGTTGCAGCAGGTTCATCTTGCCCTTGCCGAAGCAAAGCATGCGCACACGCTCGCGTTGCGCGAGCAGGTAAAGATGGAGTCCATGGTCGAGCGCGAAGAGCGCAACCGCGCGCTGGCGGCGGCCAAGGTCGAGCAGCGGGCGCTGGACGAGGCGGGGCTGAGGTTGTTCAACCTCCGTTAAGTGCGCAGGCCTTGGAGGTTTTTGGTGTTGGGGTTCGCACGGCGGGTTTCGCTGCGCTCTACCCGCCCTACGGTACTTGGAACTTTCCGGTATTGGCGTTTGCACGGCGGGTTTCGCTTCGCTCTACCCGCCCTACGGTACCTGGAACTTTCCGGTATTGGCGTTTGCACGGCGGGTTTCGCTTCGCTCTACCCGCCCTACGGTACCTGGAACTTTCCGGTGTTGGGGTTTGCACGGCGGGTTTCGCTTCGCTCTACCCGCCCTACGGTACTTGGAACTCTCTGGTGTTGGGGATTGCATGGCGGGTTTCGCTGCGCTCTACCCGCCCTACGGTAATTGGAACTTTCCGGTGTTGGCGTTTGCATGGCGGGTTTCGCTTCACTCTGCCCGCCCTTTCGATTGAAGCGATTGACGATCACCACAGGGCGGGTAGAGCGAAGCGAAACCCACCGTCCCACCCGCCGCCCAAGGCCCCGACAAAAACGATACGTAGGGCGGGTAGAGCAAAGCGAAACCCGCCACCCCAACCCCACCAAGGTTCCAGTACGTAGGACGGGTAGAGCAAAGCGAAACCCGCCGTCCCACCCGCTGCCCAAGGCCCCGGCAAAAACGATACGTAGGGCGGGTAGAGCGCAGCGAAACCCGCCATCCCAACCCCCGAATTCACGTCAAAGATTCGGCAACAGCCGGAAGCACCCGATCGCCACCACCGTCGGCAGCGCCGCCCCCGCCAGCAGCCCGAGCGCATTGATTGCTCCGTCATCAAAACGCGAGCGCAGGATAGACGCACCGGCCGGGTTCGGCGCGTTGGCGATGATGGTCAGGCCGCCGCCGGTCACGGCGCCGGTGACCAGCGCGTACTTGAATTCGTCCGACAGCCCCTCGACCAGCGAGCCGAGGTAGGTCAGCGCCGCGTTGTCGGTAATGGCAGTGAGCGCCGTGGCGCCGTAGTAGACCGACGTGGCATCCATTTGCAGCAGCAGCGGTTGCAGCCACCACTGCTGCTGCCCGCCCAGCACGACCAGCCCGCCAAGGAAGAAGGCTACCAGCAGGCCCTCGCGCAGGATCAGCCGATCCTGGTGCTGCGGATATGCGGTGGCCGTGCCCATAAACAGCAGCAGCAGCGCCATGAAGGCCGCCGGATGGTGGGCGAACACCACGATGCCCAGCAGGTAGAGCAGGTGCAGCACCAGCAAGGGCAGCGGCACGCGGGCTTCTTCCGACGGCGGAACCGGTGGCAGCGCGCGTATCTCGCGCGCAAACACCAGCGTCAGCACGGTGGCGTTGATCAGCACGGCGATCGACGCTTTCCAGCCGATATGGGTGATCATGTAAACGATGTCGAAATTCCATTTCGCGGCCACCATCAGCACCGGCGGCGCGGCAAACGGCGTGAGCGTGCCGCCGATCGACACATTGACGAACAGCACGCCCAGCGCTGCATAGCGCAGGCGGTTCGAGGCGCCCTTGAACACCGCATCCCGCAGCAGCAGCGCGGCCAGCGTCATGGCCGCGGGCTCGGTGATCAGCGAGCCGAGCAGGGGCACGAACGACAGCGCGGTGAAGAAGAACGCCAGTGGCCGGGGCAGCGGAAGCACCCGCACGATACCGTCGACCGCCATGCGCGCCGCCTGCAGGATGGGACGGCTGCCGGCCACGACCATGATCGCGAACACGAACAGCGGCTCGGTGAAGTTGCGGCTGTCGAGGTAGGCAATGGCTTGCTGGCCGGTGGACAGGAAGGCCATCGCGACGATCAGGATCATGGCCCAGAACCCGAACACCACTTCGACCTCGCCGAGCAGATGCCAGGCCCCGGCATGCGCGGGGCGGGTGTGCGCGAGGTGCTCGAAAAACGACGTCGAAAAGGTGTGAATCAGCGCCAGCGCGAAAATGACGGCAGCGACGATATGCACGGTAGTGGGGGACATGGAGGCTCCTGGTCTGGATTGTTTCCGCTCAGGAAGAATATCCGGAATGACCGGTTGCTCCAAGCCGCTGCCATGCCGAGGGCAGGGTCTTTGGGTGCAGCGAGGCGAGACTGGGGCTTGGTGTGGCCAGACGACCGCATCGGCCGTTGGTGCATCAGACATTCATCGTTCGCGGGGCCGCCTCACCGCCCCGGTTACTGACAGATAACCGGCTGAAAAGGGGGCGTGATGATGAAATTCGACATTCAACATCTTTCCGGCGTTTCTTTCGAAGGAAACATCTCCGGCAAGGAAAACGTGTTTGTCCGATTCAACGAGCAAAAAAACGAAATCGTTCTCTTCGAGAGTTCAGGAATCAACGGCTTTTTCAAACGACTGTTTGACAAAAACAGCATGTCGGTGAGGACTTGGGCTAGTCAGGCAAGCAATGTGGCCAAGGATCACATTGATAAACAGTCGCTGTTGCAGAGCCTGAGCACGATCAACGCAAAGGCCGGCCAGATCGATTCGGCGCAAATGGCTCTGGTGATGAGAAACATGTGCATGGAAGGGACGATTGCTACGCCGGAAAAGGTAGACAAGTACGTAGCACTTGCTAGCTACGACGAGTTAGATTTCTTCAGGGATCTGGCCCAAAATGCCGCCAAGGCTGAAGAATACGCAAGGTCTTCGCTGATGAGAGCATTGACTCCAGTTGTCCGGAACATCGTCATTGAGGTAATCAAAGCCATGCCGATCGACGAAGAGGGTACATGGTTTGATCACGGTGTCAAAGGCGAAATTTTGAAGGAGGTACATTCAAAGTTGGGTGAAGCCATAACAGACTCCCTCGGGACTGAAGCTTACGTTTTCATAAACGGTATTTACCAAAGCGTAATAAAGGAGTGTCTGCCGACCAATTCTCAGCTCGACCCTGAAGAGTATATGCCATATGAGGTGCAGGATCTGATTAGAGGTAAACACAAAGAGTCGTGCTCGGTTGGGGCAGAACTTGAACAAATTAAAAACGAAAACTTTTCCCTTTTCGCAAGCTTCAGCGAGACTTTGCCTGCAAGGGATTTGGTCCGATGGACAGTCCGCATACACAGAGACCCCGTTAACTCTGGGAGTTTGGACGTACGGTGCCTTGAGGGAATACGCACGTTTGCAGCTTACCTGATGGATCCGTCCGGAGACGGGCAAGATGTGGACTCGCCATTTTCCCGTGCGTTGGAAATCGTCATCGAGCGGTGTGAAGCCAGAATCAGCAAGCGTCGTTGATGCCCGGATACCTGAATTGCTTCGACGGTCGTCAAGGCAATGAGTCGCCCGTAGGGATGCGGGCAAATAACAGTCACTCCTCCAGCAAGCTCCGCAGCATCCACGCATTCTTCTCGTGAATCTGCATCCGCTGGGTCAGCAGGTCGCAGGTCGGCTGGTCGTTGGCGTCGGCGGCCACGTCGAACATCTGGCGTGCGGTGCGCGCCACCGTCTCCTGCCCTTCAATCAGTTCGATGATCATCTCGCGCGCCTTCGGCAGGCCCGGGCTGGGCTTGATCGTGGTGAGTTTCGCGAATTCCTCGTAGGTGCCCGGCGCCGGCACGCCCATGGCGCGGATGCGCTCGGCGATCAGGTCGACCGCCGTCCACTGCTCGGTGTAGAACTCCATGAACAACTGGTGCAGCGTCTGGAACATCGGGCCGGTCACGTTCCAGTGAAAATTGTGCGTCTTCAGGTAGAGCGTGTAGGTGTCGGCGAGCAGATGCTTGAGGCCATCGACGATCTGCAGGCGGTCGGCTTCGCCAATGCCGAAATCGATGGCGGGTACGGGGGTAGGGGGCATGGTTTCCCTCTGGACCGGGGCGCGGCGTCAGTTGAAGGCCACGCGCAGGCCGGGCAGGTTGAGCTGGCCGAACGCGCTCATCCATACTTCGCCGCGCTTGACCGGCAGCGGATCGGTCCAGCTGCCGGTGGCGATGATCTCGCCGGCTTGCAGCGGCTGGAACGCCTTTTGCGCATGCAGCTGCCGATGCAGCGCGTGCAGCGCATGCAGCGGGCTTTCCATCAGGTCGTTGCCGAAGCCGGCGGCGCAGATCCCGCCGCTGCCGGCCACCAGCCGGGACATCGACAGGCTGGCCGATGCCAGCACGTCGCCCAGCGTGCGCCGGCCCTGGCGCGACAGCATGCGCGGCTCGCCGACGATCAGCTTGCGGTGCAGGCCGAAGCCGGCGACCACGTCGGCGGCGTCGAATTCCCAGTTGCGGAAAGGCGAGACGGCGATTTCGAAGCCGTGCGCCATCCACTCCAGCGACTCGGCCAGATCCTGCAGGCTTGCTTCGGCCGCCGGTGTGCGCGCCAGCTTGAACACGATCTGCGGCTCGATGCGCGGCTGCAGCGCCTTGGTCAGGCTGTGGATGGCCGAGTTGTCCATCGCGAACTCGACCGTGCTGTCATACAGCGTGGTCCAGAGCGGCTGCCGGATCGGCTCGGTCTTGCCGTAGCGCGCCTGCACGCGGCGGTTGCTGAAGGCGATCTTGCGGCCGAGCGGCGTTTCGCCGTTGGCGATGCGGATGTTCAGCAGGCTGCGGGCGACGTCGTAGGCGTCGTCGATGTTCAGCTTCGCTTCCGCCGTCAACAGGGGATGCAAGGTGCCGCCAGCGCGTGCCTTCAGCAGCGCGTGCGCGTACCGGTTGGCTTGGGTCGACATCAGCATGCTGGTCTCCTTGAGATGAGGGAAAACTAGTCGGTCACAAATTAAACCAAATAATAAATATTATGGCGTCAGAGTGCAATTGATTACCGTCTGATTGCAAAATTTGTTACTCGCTCGGAGGCGCAGCGGCGTGATGTGCGCTCGAAACGCAGCGGGCAGCGGACCAGTGCGTTGTTCAACAGGCAAGTTCGGCAGCCGCCAGCCTGGGCTTCAGGCTATGGAAAGCAACATGGCGATATAGACCGATTATCATCAGGAAGATTCGCGCTGCCAGTCCCTGTTTCAGAATTTTTCAATCGCGGGGTGTTGGCGGCGGAGTGCCGGTGCTGGTCTGGTGCCGGTCTGGTGCCGGTCTGGTGCCGGGCTTGTGCCGGTCCGGCGGGCGGCACCTGGGGGAGCGGCGGGAGGGGTGGAAGAGGCGAGGGCGGCGGCGGCCGCCCGGGCGGTCGGTGCTGTCAGCGGGGTGAGTCGGCCGCACCCGGCGGCGCGGCGGTTTCGGTGGCCGCCGGCTGGCCGACGGCCGCCTCCGGCATGGCGCTGCCGCGCGGCATGGGCAGCGGCGAGACGCCGATCCAGCGGGTATGCAGAGCCATCGCAAACACTGCCCAGGCGACGAGGCCGATAACGACCGTCAGCAGCGTGCGCGACAGCGTGCCCTCCGGGTAGCTGACCGAACCGGCGCGGTCGCGGCGGCGCGACACCATGAAATCGACGACCGCCCACGCGAGGAAGCCGCCGAACAGCAGCAGATCGGCCAGCGTGCCGTTGGCCAGCAGGTGGGCCAAGGCCCAGAGCTTGACGCCGGCCACCATCGGATGCCCGATGCGGGCTTTCAGGCGGTTGCGCGGCACATAGGCGGCGGCCAGCAGGATGAAGGCGATGGCAGTCAGCGGAACGGCGAGATGGCGCGTCCAGAGTGGCGGATTCCACAGCACGACGGGGGCCGTGCGCGCGTCGCCGTAGCCGACGACGATCAGCACGAAGCCGATCACGGAGACGATCGTGACCAGCACCTTCCACGGTTTTTCGCCGAGCCGGGCGATCACGTCGCTGCGCCAGCCATCGGCAAAGACGCGCATCGAGTGCGCGCCAAGGAACAGGATGAGGCCGGCGATCAGCAGGATCATGGGAATTCTCCGCAAGGGTGGCAATGAACAGTGCGCGAGTGTAACTGAAGCGCGCCGCCGGGGCGGGCCGGACCGGCGGGCGGCGACTTGCCCGCTCCGCCCGCAGGACGTTTAGGATGTCGGTTACGTGACCGGCAAGCACCGAGGCGACCCGCCGAGCCCGCTTCCGACTCGACCCGCCGAGCCGAGCGCCCGACAAGAACAAGGAAAACGACCGATGTCCAGCAGCCTGACCTCCACACCCCGCACACCCCGCACCCGCCAGATCGTCGCCGCCGTCATCGGCAATGCGCTCGAGTGGTACGACTTCGTTGTCTACGGGTTTCTGACGGTGATCATCTCGCGGCTCTTTTTTCCGTCCGATACCGAGTACGCGTCGCTACTGCTGGCGATGGCGACCTTCGGCGTCGGCTTCTTCATGCGCCCGGTGGGCGGCGTGCTGATCGGCATCTACGCCGACCGCCGCGGACGCAAGGCCGCGCTGCAGCTGATCATCCTGCTGATGACGATCTCGATCGCCATGATCGCGTTCGCGCCGACCCATGCGGCCATCGGTGCGGCGGCGCCGGCGCTGATCGTGCTGGCGCGCCTGCTGCAGGGCGCGGCCACTGGCGGCGAGTTCGCCAGCGCCACCGCCTTCCTGATCGAGAGCGCGCCGCCTGGCCGGCGCGGCTTCTACGGCTCGCTGCAAATGGTCGGACAGGCGCTGGCCGCGCTCGGCGGCGCAACGGCCGGCATGCTGGTCACGCAGGGCCTGACGCCGGAGCAGGTCGACAGCTGGGGCTGGCGGCTGCCGTTCATTGTCGGCCTGCTGATCGGCCCGGTCGGCCTGTGGATGCGCCGCCATCTCGAGGAAACCGAGGCTTTCGTCGAGGCCGCCCGTTCGGCGCGGGACGACCCCGCCGCCCCGTCCGCCACCGCCGGCCTGCTGTCGCTGCTGCGCACACAGGCGCGCGCGGTGCTGGTGTCGTTCGGGCTGGTGGTGTCGTCGACCATCATGTTTTATGTGGTGCTGATCTACATGCCCACGTTCGCGAAGACCCAGCTGCAGATTCCGCTCGGCGCCGCCTTCAGCGCGCAAGTCGCCGGCCTGCTCTGTCTGACGCTGCTGATTCCGCTGTTCGGCATGCTGTCCGACCGTATCGGCCGCCGGCCCGTGCTGATGTCGGCCGCCTTCCTTTATCTGGTGCTGCCATACCCGTTGCTGGGCTGGGTGATCGCCGAGCCGGGGTTGCCGCGGCTGCTGGTCATGCAGATGACGCTGTGCAGCGCGATCGCCGTCGGTTTCGGCGCGATCTCGACGGCGCTGGCCGAGCAGTTCCCGGTACGGCAGCGCTCGACCGGCCTTGCGCTGGCGTACAACCTTGCGGTCATGCTGTTCGGCGGCTTCGCCCAGCTGATCGTCACCTGGCTGATCGCCGTCACCGGCACGCCGCTGGCGCCTTCCTATTATGTGATGTTTGGGGCGATCGTAGGCCTGGTCGCTGCACTGTTCATTGCCGAGCGACATCGCCAGCCCGACCTCGACTGATGGCCGGGCGCTTGCCCGCCGGCTCGTCGTTTTCCTTGCTTTTTTTCCTTGCCTTTTTCCTGTTGCGGACGGGCGCCAACCTGGTCTAGCATGTCGTACGTTTTTTTGTACGTCCGGAGGGCGACATGGATGTGCTGACTGCAAGCCAGGCGAGAGCCAATCTGTTCAAGCTGATCGACGAGGCCGCCGAATCGCACCAGCCGGTGGTGATATCCGGCAAGCGCAATTCGGCCGTGCTGGTCTCCGAGGAGGACTGGGCCGCGATTCAGGAGACCCTGCATCTGCTCGCCGTGCCCGGTATGCGCGAATCGATCCGCAAGGGGATGAACACGCCGCTGGCGAAGACCAGCAAAACCGTCAAATGGTGAAGTGGACGCTCCACTTCACCCGCGACGCACAAAAGGATGCAAAAAAATTGACGGCCGCCGGACTGCGGCCGCAAGCCGAAGCGCTGCTGTCGGAACTCGAGAGCAATCCGTTTCAGAATCCTCCGCGCCACGAGGCCCTGGTGGGCGATCTGGCCGGCGCATGCTCGAGGCGTATCAATATCCAGCATCGTCTTGTCTATCAGGTCCTCAAGGAGGAGCGTGCAGTGAAGATACTGAGAATGTGGTCGCATTATGAGTAGCCTGCTCATCCGGTGTGCGCTGCTGGTCGCGGCGCTGGCGGCGGGCGTCGGCGGCGCGCATGCCGACGAGCGGCTGTCCGGACCCGAATACGGCCCCGAATTCGGCCCCGAACTCGAAGGCTTCGACTACCCGGCGCCGGTGCAGCGCTTCCGTTTCGAATCTCAGCGGCAGCCGGTGCAGATGGCCTATCTCGATCTGCGGCCCGGGAAACCGAACGGCCGCAGCGTCGTCCTGCTGCACGGGAAGAACTTCTGCGCGGCGACCTGGGAAGGCACGATGCGCTTCCTGCAGCAGCAGGGCTATCGCGTGATCGTTCCGGACCAGATCGGCTTCTGCAAATCGACCAAGCCGGCGGCCTATCAGTACAGCTTCCAGCAGCTGGCACACAACACGAAGGCCTTGCTCGATTCGCTGCGCATTTCGCGCTTCACCGTGATCGGCCATTCGACCGGCGGCATGCTGGCCACCCGCATGGCGCTGATGTTCCCCGAGCGCGTCGAGCAACTGGTGATGGTCAATCCGATCGGGCTCGAGGACTGGAAGGCCGAGGGCGTGCCCTCGCTCAGCATAGACCAGTGGCATGCGCGCGAGCTGCAGGTGACGGCCGAGCGCATCCGCAACTACGAGCGCATCACCTATTACGTTAACGAGTGGCGGCCCGAGTACGAGCGCTGGGTGCAGATGCTGGCCGGGATGTTCCGCGGCCCGGGGCGCGACATCGTCGCCTGGCATTCGGCGCTTCTGTACGACATGATCTACACGCAGCCAGTCGTGCACGAGTTCGGCCAGCTCGCCGTACCGACGCTGCTGCTGATCGGCGAGAAGGACAATACCGCCATTGGCAAGGACATCGCGCCGCCGGACGTGAAGGCACGCATCGGCAATTACCCGCAGCTGGCGCGCCGCGCCGCCGAGCGGATTCCGGGAGCGAAGCTGGTATTGTTCGCCGATCTCGGCCACGCGCCGCAAATGCAGGCACCGGAGCGTTTTCACCGGGCGCTGCTCGACGGACTGATACGCATCGACACCCAATGACAACTATGAACGCCGCACCGACGGCAGAAGAACAATTCGACGAACAGGCATCACGCACGCTGACGGCCGTCTACCTGACGTCGGATGTCGTCGCGCAGCGCGCGAAGGTACTGGCGCTGCTGGCACCGCAGTCCGGTGAGCAGGCGCTTGACATCGGCTGCGGCCCGGGCCTGACGACCGAGGTGCTGGCGCAGGCGGTCGGCGCGCAGGGCAGCGTGATCGGCGTCGACATCGCGCCGCCGATGCTGTCCATCGCGCGGCAGCGCTGCGCCGGTCTGCCGCAGGTGGCGTTCGAGCGCGCCGACGTGACCCGGCTGCCGTGGGAAGACGGGCGCTTCGATGTCGCGCTGGCCTCGCAGGTGTACGAATATGTCGAGCAGATCGATGCCGCGCTGGCCGAACTGGCGCGCGTGATCCGGCCCGGCGGCCGCGCCGTGCTGGTCGACACCGACTGGGAATCCGCCGTTTGGGCCAGTCACGACGATGCGCGCATGCGCCGCGTGCTTGAGGCCTGGAACCAGCACATACCCCATCCGCAATTGCCACGCACGTTGAAGCGTCGCCTGCTGCAGGCCGGCTTCGCCGACGTGCGCGTCGAGGTCGTGCCGCTGCTGAATCTCGGCTATGACCCGGATACCTACAGCGTCGGCATGATGCGCCTGATCGGCGATTTTGCGGCCGGACGCCTCGGCCTGACGGCCGACGACATCCGCGCGTGGCGCGACGATGCGCGTGCCATCGGCGCCGAAGGCGATTATTTTTTCAGCCTGAACCGCTACGTGTTCATCGCCGAGCGGCGCTGATCCTGCAGCCCGTAGCGCTGCAGCACCTCGGCGATCATGCCGCGCGCGAGCTCGGCCTCGCCCAAGAAGATGCGGCCATTGACCTGGTCGGCCAGCAGCCGCGCCTCATCTTCGCTGTGCAGGCGCACCATGACTTGCAGTGCGGGGTTGAGCTGTTGCGCGCAGCCGAGCGCGGCGCGCACGTCCACGGTATCCGGCACGGCAATCACCAGCAGGGCGGCGCGTGCAATGTGGGCCTGGATCAGCGCCATGGCGTCGCCGCCGTCGCCGGCCACCGCGGCCTTGCCGTCGGCACGCAGGCGTTCGACCAGCTCGCGATTGCGCTCGACCACCACATACGGAATGCCGTGGGTATCGAGTGCCTCGGCGATGCGCCGCCCGACCCGGCCCCAGCCGACCAGCACGGTCTGGCCGGACAGGTATTTCTCTTCGGTGCTCATCGGCAGCTCGCCTAGCGCATCGGCCGAACTGGCCAGCCGGCGCGCCAGCGGCGAGCGTTCCTGCATCCAGCGGCGCAGCGGCTCGATGGCGGCAAACAGCAGCGGGTTGAGCGCGATCGAGACGATGGCGCCGGCCAGCACCAGCGTGCGCCCGGCTTCCGGCATGAGGCCGAGCGCCACGCCGAGCCCGGCGAGGATGAACGAGAATTCGCCGATCTGCGCGAGGCTGGCCGACACGATCAGCGAGGTGTTGAGCGGATAGCGGAAGGCCAGCACCAGCAGCGCGGCCGCCAGCGACTTGCCGAGCATGATGATGGCCACCACGGCCAGCACTTGCAGCGGCTGTTCGACCAGCACGCGCGGGTCGAACAGCATACCGACCGATACGAAGAACAGCACGGCGAAGGCATCGCGCAGCGGCAGCGATTCCTCGGCGGCCTGCTGGCTGAACTCCGACTCGCGCAGCACCATGCCGGCGAAGAAGGCGCCGAGCGCGAACGACACCCCGAACAACTGCGCGGCGCCGACTGCAATGCCGATGGCGGCCGCGACCACGCACAGCCGGAACAACTCGCGCGAGCCGGTCTGCGCGACCAGCCACAACAGTCGCGGCAGCAGCTTGCGCCCGACGGCCAGCATCAGGCCAATGAACAGCGCCACCTTCAGCAGCGCCGAGCCGAGCGTGGCCAGCAGCGCGCCGTGCGCGTTACCGCCTGTGCCGACACTGCCGCCGCCGCTGCCGCCGGTACCTGCCATCAGCTCGCCGACCGCCGGCAGCAGCACCAGCACCAGCACCATGACCAGGTCTTCGACCACCAGCCAGCCGACGGCGATGCGCCCGTTCATTGAATCCAGCATGCCGCGCGCCTCGAGCGCGCGCAGCAGCACCACGGTACTGGCGACCGACAGCGACAGCCCGAAGATCAGCCCGGCGGCGAGGTCCCAGCCCCAGCCCGTGGCCAGCGCCACGCCCAGCGCCGTGGCCACGGCAATCTGCAGCACGGCGCCCGGCACGGCGATCTTGCGCACGGCCATCAGGTCGTCGATCGAGAAGTGCAGGCCGACGCCGAACATCAGCAGCATGACGCCGATCTCGGCCAGTTCGGTCGCCAGCCCGGCATCGGCGACGAAGCCGGGCGTGAACGGCCCGATCGCCACCCCGGCCAGCAGGTAGCCGACGAGCGCCGGCATTTTCAGGCGCACGGCCAGCGTGCCGAAGGCCAGCGCGAGCGTGAACGCGGCAGCGAGGGTGGTAATCAGCGGGATATGGTGATCCATCGGTGCGGCGTCCTGTTGACCAGTGTGCCTGAATGATAAGGCTTTACCGATGCGCCGACCGGGACGGGGCAAGCTTACAATGCGGGCCAACGACACCCGCGGGGAGAAAGCATGCAGCGACCGGGCAAGCTGACGAATGACGATGGCGACGGCGGCTATGACGGCGATGGCGGCGATGACGGCGATGACGGCAATCGCGGCAATCGCGGCAATCGCGGCAATCGCGGATCCGCTCCGGCCGCAGCCGCGACCCGCGCGCTGCCCGCCGTCGGCGCCTGGCGCTCGCTGGCGTCGGCCGTGGCCGAGTTCCGGGCGCGTAACCGAGGCCGCACCCTGCGTCAGAAGGTCCATGCGCTGATGTTCGCCGACCCCAATGGCGGCAGCCTGAACATGGCGGTCGAGCTGTTCCTGATTTTCTGGATCGTCGCATCGGTGGTGTCGATTGTCTGCGAGTCGGTCGACAGCCTGCACCTGCAGTTCGGCACGCTGTTTCATGTGATCGACATCGCGTCCTTCGTCGTGTTCGCCGCCGAGTACGCGTTGCGGATCTACGCCAGCCCGGAAGACGATCCGGCCCGGCCCGCGGCGCGCATGCGCTGGCGCTTTCTCGTGTCGTGGCACGGACTGCTCGACCTTGCCGCCATCCTGCCGTTTCTGCTGCACTTGCTGCTGAGCGGCTTCATCGACCTGCGCTTCCTGCGCATCGTGCGCCTGGTGCGGCTGCTGAAGCTGTCGCGCTACTCGACAGCGAACGACACCATGTTCGCCGTGCTGAAAAAGGAGGCGCCGGTGCTGCTGGCCTCGTCGCTCGTGATGTGCCTGCTGGTCTTCATCATGGCCGCGCTCGGCTACCTGCTCGAGCGCGGCGCGCAGCCGGACAAGTTCGAGAACATCCCGCAAGCCATTTACTGGGCGGTGGTCACGCTGGCCTCGGTCGGTTACGGCGACATCTCGCCGGTGACGCCGGCCGGCCGTTTCGTGACCGTGGTGCTGGCGCTGGTCGGCATCGGCATTTTCTCTATTCCGGCGGCGGTGCTGGCCTCCGGCTTTACCGAACAGCTGCGGCTGAACCGCGAAAAGCTCCGGCAGGAACTGGTCGCCGCCGCCGGCGATCCCGAACTGACCGACCTCCAGCGGGCGACCCTGCGCAGCCAGTGGCGCTCGCTGCACCTGTCCGAGGTCGAGATTCGCGAGATGTTCGAGGAAATCGAATTCGGCCGCCGCAACGATGCCCCGGCCGCCGACGGTGGCTGGTCGCCGGCCCTGGTGTCGGCCAATCCCGCCTATGCGCTCGCCCAGTACCGGGCCGCCGTGTCGCGGCTGCAGGAGGTCGCGGCGCTGGCCGACCGGGCCGACCTCGGCCGACGGCTGCAGCCGCTTGGGGCCGCGACCGACCTCGAGCGCCGGATTTGGCAGGCACTGGTTGCTGCCGGCTAGCCCGGGCAGGCTGCGGCCGGCCGCCTGAGCCGGTCCCGCCGACGGAATTTTGTTGCCGAATGACAATAAACCTTTCCTTCGTTTATTATCTAGCAGCAACGTCCGGAACTGTCCCGGACGGCATGCCGAGTCCAGATGACACCAGCCGACGCCGTCCGTGACGATGGCCGCCGGCTAACGGGAGCCTACCGATCATGAGCCGTACCTTCTCGCTGCAAAACTTCCGCGTCGCCACCCGCCTGATGCTGCTGGTCGGTTTGCTGAGCGTCGTGGCCATCGTCATCGGCGTCAACGGCGCTCGCTCCAAGAGCGCGGCGATCGAGAGTTTTCGGGAGGTGTACGAACTGCGGGTCGTGCCGCTGCGCGACCTGAAGGTCATTGCCGACATGTACGCGGTGAACATCGTCGATGCGACGCACAAGGTCCGCAACGGCAATTTCACCTGGCAGGAAGGACGCAAAAGCGTCGCCGACGCGGAGAAGGCCATCGCTGAAAAATGGGCTCGCTTTCGCAGCCATTCGCTGACGCCGCAGGAGCAGAAGCTGCTGGCCGAGATCGAACCCATGCTCAAGGAGACCAAGGTCGAGCTCGACATGCTGAAACTGATGCTCGAGCAGGAGGACAAGGCAGGGCTGGCCAAATTCTCGGTCGAGCGCCTGTACCCGGTGATCGATCCCATCAGCGGCAAGTTTTCCGAGCTGATCGAATTGCAGCTCAAGCTTGCCAGCGACGAATACCTGACCGCGCATGAGACGGGTGTCAGGAACACGATCATCAACTCCATCGTGACCGTGGTGGGCGTGCTGCTCGGCCTGCTGCTCGGCTACTGGATCGTGCGCTCGATCACGCGGCCGCTGGAGGAGATGCGCAACACCGCGACCCAGGTCGCCGAGACGTCGGATTTCTCGCGCCGCGTCGAATTCGATGCCGACGACGAGGTCGGCCAGACCGCGCGCGCCTTCAACCAGCTGATGCAGACCCAGCAGGAAGCGATTGCCGCAGTCAATCGCACCGTGGCGGCGATGGCCGCCGGCGACCTGCGGCAGCGGATCACGGCCAACCTGCGCGGCGACCTGCTGGCGATGAAAGACGCGGTGAATGCGAGCGTCGAGCAGATCGAGGTCACGCTGGGCGAGGTGATGAAGGTGGCGCAAGCGCTGCGCGCCGGCCAGTTCTCGGCCACCGTGACCGTCAAGATGCAGGGCGACTTCCAGCAAGTGGTGGCCGAGGTGCAGGCAGCCATGGCCGACCTGCAGGCGCTGATGGGCGACGTGGGCCGCGTGATGCAGGACGTCGCCGGCGGCCAGCTCGACGTGCAGGTCGAGGCCGAGGGACGCGGCGAGCTCGACGTCCTCAAGCGCAACATCAATACCTCGCTGCAGGCCGTGGCGAAGGCCATGCGCACCGTGCACGGCAATACGCGTCTGGTGGCTAACGCGGCCGTCGAGACCAGCAATGCCATCGGCCAGATTGCCGGCGGCGCACAGAACCAGACGAATGCCATCAGCCAGGTGGCGGTGGCGGTCAAGCAGTCGGCCACGTCGGTGGCCGATGTCTCGCGCAACACGGCGCTGGCCAGCGACAAGTCGCGCGACTCGATCGGCACCATGCGCAGCGGCATGGGCAAGATGGAAGATTTGGTCGCCACCGTCAACAACCTCGGCGCGAACTCGGAGAAGATCAACAAGATCACCGAGGTCATCGAAAAAATCGCCAATAAGACCAACCTGCTCGCATTGAACGCCGCCATCGAGGCGGCCCGAGCCGGCGAGCATGGCAAGGGCTTTGCCGTGGTGGCCGACGAGGTCGGCAAGCTGGCGCAGAGCAGCGCTGAGAGCTCGCAGGAGATTGCCAAGCTGGTGCAGGAGGCAGTCAATGAGATCAGCCGCGCAGTGGTGACGGTGCGCGGCGTCAGCGACGACATGGCCAGCATCGAGAGCGGCGCGGGTGAAACCGACGAGATGCTGCAGCGCATATCGGCCGCGCTCGAGGAGCAGCGCTCGGCCATCGACGAGATCAACAACAGCCTCGGCAGCCTTGACCGCATCGCGCGCAGCAATGCCGCCGCCGCCGAGGAAATCACGGCGACTGTCGTCGAGCTCTCCAGCCTTGCCGATACCACCCGGCAGGAAGTCGAGCGCTTCAGGTTCTGAGCCGTCGTGCCGGGATCCGCGGCAGTGCATGCTATGCTCGGCGCAGCCGGCCCAGTCAGCGCATGTGGCCGGCTGCCAGAACAAGGAGACCCGTGTTGAAGCATTTTGCCGCCGCCATGATCGGCATTGCCGCTCTTGCAAGCCTGCCGGCCATGGCCGCCTGCCCGACCGACGCAGCAGTCGATGCCTACGTCGCCGACTTTGCGCAGCGCCGCCCCAGCCCCGGTTTTGGCAACGACATCAGCTACGAGGACGCCGAATGCGCGAAGCGCAAGCTGGGCACGAAACTTCGCACCGTGCTCGGCGACCCGGTCGGCTACAAGGCCGGCCTGACCAACCCGGCGCTGCAGAAGCGCTTCGGCATCAACGGCCCGAAATGGGCCACCATGTACGACCGCAACATGGTCGACATCATCGCGCAGCTGCCGCATGACTTCGGCGCGCGCCCGCTGTACGAGGCCGACCTGATCGTCGAGGTGAAAGACGGCGGCCTGGCCGACGCGAAGACCCCGCTCGAGGCGCTGGCCCATCTCGAGTCGGTCGTGCCCTTCATCGAATTGCCGGACCTGATGCTCGAGGGCGAATTCAGCGGCTCGAATTTCCTCGCCACCAACCTGGGATTTCGCGGCGGCGTGCTCGGCATGGAACTGCCGGTGCAGCGCACGCAGGCCTTTGCCGATGCGCTGGCCGGCATGAGCGTGGTCATGGTCGACGAGGCCGACGGCGGCAAGGAACTCAGCCGCGCGGCCGGCTCGGTGCTGATGGAGCATCCGCTGAATGTCGCGATCTGGCTGGCGAAGGAACTGAAGAAAGAGGGCATCGCGCTGAAAAAAGGCGACCTGCTGAGCCTCGGCGGATTTTTCCCGCCGCAGCCGACCCGCCCCGGCATGAAGATACGGATGACCTACGTCGGCCTGCCCGGCGATCCGTCGGTGACTGTCGAGTTCAATTAAGCTGCGCACCGCAACCCCGGCTAACGCGGGCGGCAACACGCCACAATACAGCACATCACAACACGCGGCGCCGGCAAACACGAGGGGATGATCATGGCTCAGTATTCGCGTTTCCTGCCCTGGGTGCTGACGGGTTTCGGCATTTTCCTGCTGTTTCCGCTGTCGCCCTGGCTGTCGCTGCTGTCGCTCGGCCTGTTCGCCGTCGGCTGGCATGATTACCGGCAGACCCGGCGCGCCGTGCTGCGCAACTACCCGGTGACCGGGCACCTGCGCTTCCTGCTCGAATACATCCGCCCCGAGATCCGGCAGTATTTCCTCGAGAGCGACGAAGACCAGTTGCCGTTCTCGCGCAACCAGCGCGCGATGGTCTATTCGCGCGCCAAGCGCGAGAACGACAAGCGGGGCTTCGGCACCATCAAGGCCGTGTACGACCGCAGCAGCGAGTGGATCGGCCATTCGGCGATACCCCGGCATGCCGACCCGGCGACCTTCCGCGTGCAGATCGGCGGGCCGCTGTGCCTGCAGCCGTATTCGGCCTCCATCTTCAATATCTCGGCGATGAGCTTCGGCTCCTTGTCGCCGAACGCGATCCGCGCGCTGAACCGCGGCGCGCACATGGGCGGTTTTGCGCACGACACCGGCGAAGGTTCGATCTCGTCCTACCACCGCGAACATGGCGGCGACCTGATCTGGGAGATCGGCTCTGGCTACTTCGGCTGCCGCAATTCGGCCGGCCGCTTCGACGCCGAGAAGTTCGCCGAGAATGCCAGCTCGCCGCAAGTGAAGATGATCGAGATCAAGCTCTCGCAGGGCGCCAAGCCCGGCCACGGCGGCGTGCTGCCGGCGGCCAAGGTGACGGCCGAGATCGCCGCCGCGCGCGGCGTGCCGCTGGGGCAGGATTGCGTGTCGCCGGCCGCGCACAGCGAGTTCTCGACGCCGCTGGAACTGATGGATTTCATTCGCCGCCTGCGCGAGCTCTCCGGCGGCAAGCCGGTCGGCTTCAAGCTCTGCATCGGCCAGCCGTGGGAATGGTTCGGCATCGTCAAGGCCATGCTCGAGTCGGGCATCTGCCCGGACTTCGTCGTGGTCGACGGCAGCGAAGGCGGCACCGGCGCGGCACCGGTCGAGTTCAGCGACCATGTCGGCATGCCGATGCGCGAAGGGCTGCGGATGGTACACAACTCGCTGGTCGGCGCCGGGCTGCGCGACCAGGTCAGGATCGGCGTGTCGGGCAAGATCATTTCGGCCTTCGACGTCGCGCGCGCCGTCGCGCTCGGCGCCGACTGGTGCAACTCGGCGCGCGGCTTCATGTTTGCGCTCGGCTGCATACAGTCGCGCAGCTGCCATACCGACCACTGCCCGACCGGCGTGGCCACGCAGGATCCCGACCGCCAGCGCGCGCTGGTGGTGCCGGACAAGGCCGAGCGGGTAAAGAACTTCCATGAGCTGACGGTCCAGGCGCTGGCCGAACTGGTCGGCGCCGCCGGTCTCACGCATCCGTCGGAAATCAGCGCCGAGCACATCATGGTGCGCGACGCGGCGGGGCAGGCCGTCACGCTGTCGTCGAGATTGACGTTCGTGGCGCCGGGCGCGCTGCTCGACGAAGCGCTGCTCGCCTCGCAGCCCGAGCCCTGGCGCAGCCAGTGGGCGGTGGCCAGCGCCGCGCATTTCGAGCGCCGCGCCACGCCGCGCACCTGATCCGGTTTCACCTACTGCTGCGGAGTCTGCTGCGGATGTTCAGCTGCCTTCGCGCAGCGACCTCGACAGTGCGTCGAGATGGTCGGCAAGCCGGCGACGCTCTTCCGGATCGAGCGTGTCCGACTGCAGGCGCACCGAGATGCCCGCCGGGTGTTCCAGCTCGAGTAGACGCGGTTGTTCGGCGGCTCTGCGGTGCCGGACCGCATACGTGCGCACCTCGCGCCCGATGCCCTTCATCCGAATCGCCTCCCGCTCCTCGGCATCGACCAGGTCGCGCACATTGACCCAGGTTTCGTAGCTCATCAGGATGCCGCCGGCGTCGGCGTTTGCCTCGAGCCGCTGTGCAAGATTCACTTCGGCGCCGACGATGGTGTAGGAGATCCGCTGGTCGCTGCCGAAGTTGCCGACATTGCAGTAGCCGGTATTGATGCCGATGCGGATCTCGAAAGGGTTCTCGAATCCTTGCGCGCGCCAGCGCTGCTGCAGCCACTGCAGCCTCTCCTGCATGCGCAGCGCCATCAGCACGCAAGCTCGGGCGTCCTCGCGCACCCCGCGCGATTCCGGGTCGCCGAAAAACACCATCATCGCATCGCCCATGTACTTGTCGATGGTGGCACCGTGCTCGAGCGCGATGCGGGTCATCTCGGAAAAATACTCGTTCAGGTACTCGGTCAGCGCTTCCGGTTGCAGGCTCTCCGAGGTCTGGGTGAAACCCTTGATGTCGCTGAAAAAAACGGTCAGCTTCTTGCGCCGCGTCGCAATACGGGTATCGTGCCGTCCTTCGACCAGCGCGTCGCGGATCTGCGGCGGCAGGTATTTGGCCAGTTGCGCCGACAAAGCCTCGAGGCGGTGTAAGGCCTCGGTGGCCACTGCGCGCTGCGCGTCCGACTCTGCCAGCACCTTGTTGAGAAGCGCATCGCGGGCGCTGACCATGAGGGCGGTGGACATTTCCGCATTGCTGCGCCCCGTGGGCTGCCAGCGGAATTCGCAGGTCCAGACAAAGCGCGTCCAGTCTTCGCCGTGGCGCGTGCGCGATGGATCGAAACGCAGTTCGAACTGCCATTGGTCGGCAATGAACTGCGTCAGCATGCCCGACATGATCCCGCGCTGGAAAGCCTCGTGCGCCGGCGCGCTGATGCTGGTGATCTCCAGTTCGAACAAGGTCGGGCCGAGCCGGACCGAGCTCGCCCCGAACCCGTCGAAGTGGCTGCGAACCGAGCCGCGGACGGCATCATCGAAGGCGGCCACATTGCGCTCGAACAGCGTGGCCAGCGCATCCTCGACTTGCGCATGGCGGGTGGCCTCGCGCACCGCCTCGCGATACTGGTCGTTGGCCGCGCGCACAAGCTGCATGGTGTCGGCAAAAAAATTCACGTTCGCGAGGCCGAACGCATACAAGGCCTCTTCGCCGAAGCGGCGGAAGGCGGCATCGTGCATGCTGCGCCGCAGCTGGAACGGGTACCAGCCATCGAGGTCGATATCGACGATGCCGTACTCGATCAGCACTTGCCGGCCGAGGCTGCCGAGCATGCTCATCGTTGCCACGGTCGACGCAATGCCGCGGCCGGCGAAACATGTGCCGGAGTCCTGCCCCGTGCTCGGGACGGCAGCAGTCGGCGGAACAGCAGGCAGGCTCATGTCGTCTCCCTGTTGCGCACGGCCAGCAGCGCGCCGGGACGTACGCTCACCTCGATATCGACCGCTTCGCCGAGGAATTCGCCGTCGGCGGCCAGCGGCGTCGGCGTACCGGCCTTCAGCCCGAGCCGGGCGAAGCGCTGGTGCAGCACGCCGGGCTGGCCGAGGTGGCGGCCGGCGAGCATGCGCGGCAGCAGGCCGAGCACGCGGGCAAGGCCCATGCCGTCGGCCAGCAGCAGGTCTAGCTGGCCGTCGTCGATGGTCGCACCGGGCGCCATCGGCATGCCAGCGCCGTAGCTGCTGGTGTTGAGCGTGCTGGCCAGCAGCACCGGGCCGGCATGGACGGCGCGGCCTTCGATGACGGCGCGCAGGTCGAACTGGCGCAGCGCCAGCAGTTCGAGCAGCGTCGCGCCGAGATAGCGCGGCTTGCCCTTCAGCCAGCGCGGCAGCCCCAGAGCATGCTGGGTGACGGCGGCATCGAAGCCGGCGCACAGGCTGGAGATAAAGAGTCCGTGCTGCTCGAACCCGCGCGCATTGGCCCAGCGGACTTCGCCGAGGTCGATCGGTGACGGGCGAGCTTGCAGCGCATGGTCGAGCGCCGCACGCCAGCCCATTCGGCCGAGGCCCAGCGCATGGGCGGTGTCGTTGCCGCTGCCGAGCGGCACCACGCCCAGCACATGGCCGCCAGCGACCAGCGACGGCAGCAACTGGCTGACGCTGCCGTCGCCGCCTATGACGATCACGCGGCTGCCGGCCGGCAGCGCATCGACGATGCGGCGCGCGAGTGCCGCGTCATGGCTGACGAACAGCATCGGGCGCTCGGCTGCCGACGACAGGCTGTCCTCGAGCGGGCGCTTCAGGCGCGCGGCGCGGCCGCCGCCGGCGTGCGGATTGAGCAGGATAACGGTCTGGCTGCGGCCGCTGGCGGCCGGCGCCGGGCGCATGGCCGCGGCAGGCAGGGGAAGGTCAGTGGTGTCCATCGCGCGGGCAAGTGTAACCCGGCGCGACGGACGATGTGGCGGGTCAGACGGCGGTGTTGGTCAGGCGTGCGTGGCGCGCCTCCTCGCTTTCGACCACCGGCGGCTCGAACCAGCGGTAGAGCACCGGCAGCACCACCAGCGTCAGCAGGGTGGAGGTGATCAGTCCGCCGATGACGACCACGGCCAGCGGGCGCTGGACCTCGGAGCCGGGGCCGTTCGCGAACAGGAAAGGCACCAGGCCCAGCAGCGCGACGGTGGCCGTCATCATCACCGGCCGGAAGCGCTGCGCGCAGCCTTCCCGCAGCGCCTTGTCGATCGGGACGCCGTCTTCGCGCAGCTTGCGCACGTAAGTCACCAGCACCACGCCGTTGAGCACCGCAATGCCCCATAGCGCGATGAAGCCGACCGACGCCGGCACCGACAGGTATTCGCCGGTGATGGCCAGGCCGAACACGCCGCCGATCGAGGCAAACGGCAGCACCGTGATAATCAGCGCCGCCAGCCGCACCGAATTGAACATCATGAACAGCAGGAAGTAGATGGCGACGATGGTCAGCGGCACGATGATCATCAGCGTGCCCATCGCGCGCTGCATGTTCTCGAACTGCCCGCCCCACGAGAAGTAGTAGCCCTCGGGCAGCTTGACCTGGGCATCGACGCGCTGCTGGACCTCGGCCACGAAACCGCCGAGGTCGCGCCCGGCGACGTTGGCGCCGACCACGACGCGGCGCTTGCCGGTCTCGCGCATGATGGTCGGCGGGCTATCGACGACCTTGACCTCTGCCACGCTGTCGAGCGGTATCAGCGCGTTGTCGGCGGTGCGCAGCAGGGTCTCGCGGATCACGTCGACCGAATTGCGGAAGCCTTCCGGGTAGCGCAGCAGGATCGCGAAGCGGCGCTCGCCCTCGTACAGCTGGCTGACCTCGCTGCCGCCGATGGCAGTCTCGATGACTTCGTGAATATCGGCGACATTGATGCCGTAGCGTGCGATCGCGCGGCGGTCGATGTCGATGGTCAGCGTCTGCTGGCCGGACAGGCGGTCGACGCGGATGTCGCGCGCGCCGGGCACCTGCTTGACGATCATCGCCACCTGCTCGGACAGGCGCTTGAGCTCGTTCAGGTCGTCGCCGAAGATCTTGATCGCCAGCTGCGAGCGCACGCCGGTCAGCATTTCGTCGACGCGCTGCGCGATCGGCTGGTTCATGATGATCTGCACGCCGGGCAGGTCGGCCACGGCCTTGCGGATGTCGTCTTCGATCTCGGTTTGCAGGCGGCCGGAATCCGGCGTCAGCGAGACGATGGGATCCGATTCGTTCGGGCCGGACGGGTCGGCCGGCGACTCGCCGCGGCCGAGCCGGGAGACGGCCATCCGCACGCCCGGGATCTCGCTCACGCGCCGCATGACTTCGAGATCGATCTTGGCCGCTTCGTCGATCGAGATGCTGGGCATGCGCACGATGGTCGGCGTGATCGAGCCTTCCTTCATGATGGGGATGAAGCTCTTGCCCAGCAGAGGGAACAGCGCGAACGAGCCGATCAGCAGCAGCACGGCCGCGGCCACGGTTTTTTTCTGGGCCGACATCGCCAGATTCAGCAGCCACAGGTAGTGGCGCTTCATGAAGGCGATCGGCTTCGTGTCATGGTCGGCGCCGCCCTTGAGGATGTATGCGCACAGGGCGGGCGAGAGCAGCAGCGACACCGCCAGCGACACCGCGAGTGCGATGGCGATGGTCAGCGCCAGCGGGCCGAACATCTTGCCTTCCATGCCGGTCAGCGTCATCAGCGGCAGGAACACGAGGATGATGATCGAGATGCCGTAGATGGTCGGCTTGGCCACGTCGAGCGTGGCCTCGAGCACGACCTTGACCCGTTCTTCCGGCTTGGCATGGCCAAGCTTGTGGAAGACGTTTTCGACCACCACCACGGTGCCGTCGACCATCAGGCCGATCGCGATCGCCAACCCTCCCAGCGACATCAGGTTCGCCGACAGCCCGATCCGGTTCATGATCATGAAGGTGACCAGCGGTGTGATGACCAGCGTGGCGATCACCACCAGCGACGAGCGCAGGTCGCCGAGGAAGATGAGCAGCACCACGACCACCAGGATCACGCCCTCGATCAGCACCTTGCCGACCATCCACAAAGACGCATCGACCAGCTCGGTGCGGTCGTAGAAGGGCACGATCTGCAGCCCGCCCGGCAGCATCTGCTTGCTGTTGATTTCGTTGACGCGCTGCTTGATGCGGCCGACGATTTCCTTGGCGTTGCCGCCCTTGAGCATCATGACGATGCCGCCGGTCGATTCGGTGACGCCGTCCTTGATTAGGGCGCCCTGGCGAACCGCCGGGCCGATTTTCACGGAGGCGACGTCGCGCACGAATACCGGAATGCCGCGCTCTTCCTTCAGGATGATGTTGCCGATGTCCTCGACGGTGCGGGTCAGGCCGACGCCGCGCACAAGGAATTGCTCGGCGCCCTGCGGCAGGATGCCGCCGCCCGAGTTGGCGTTGTTGGCCGCGATCGCCGACCGCACCTCTTCCATGCCGATCTGGTAATGGCGCAGCCGATCCGGGTTGACCAGCACCTGGTACTGCTTCTCGAAGCCGCCGAAGGAGTTGATCTCGGCCACGCCCGAGATCGAGCGCAGCATCGGCCGCACGACCCAGTCCTGGAGCGAGCGGCGATCCATCAACTCGGACTCGGACAGCTTGCGCTTGCCGTCGTCCGGGTGTTCTAGCGTGTACTGGAACACCTCGCCGAGGCCGGTCGAGACCGGGCCCAGCACCGGCGTGATGCCGTCCGGCAGGCGCGAGCGCACTTCCATCAGCCGCTCCATGACGAGCTGGCGCGCAAAATAGACATCGGTCTGGTCGGTGAAGACCAGCGTGATGATCGACAGCCCGCTGCGATTCATCGAGCGCATGTCGGTCAGCCCCGGCAGGCCGGTCATCGCGATCTCCAGCGGCACGGTCACGAAGCGCTCGACTTCCTCCGGCGAGCGGCCCGGCGCCTCCGTGGCTATCTGCACCTGAATGTTTGTCACGTCCGGGAAGGCATCGACCGACAGCTTGGTCGTGGCACGAATGCCGAAACCGATCAGCGCCAGGGCGATCACTACCATGATCAGGCGCTGCTCGAGCGCCGCCTTGATTAGTCCGGTCATGACGTCACTCCAGCTCGGCGCGCTTGCGCTGGCTGTTCAGGTGGAAGCTGCCGTCGACCACGATCGGCGTGCCTTCGTCCAGACCCTTGCGCACCGGACGCAACTCGCCGGCGGCTGGTTCGAGCGTGACCTCGGTCAGGCGGAAGCGGTGGTCGTCGAGGCGGACGAAGACATAGTCCTTGTCGTTCTCGCGCACCACGGCCGCCGCCGGCACGGCCAGTTGCTTGACGTACTTGCCGTTGAGCTTGAGCGAGGCCAGCATCTGCGGCTTGAGCTCGTATTTGGGGTTCTGCACTTCGGTTCGGATCGGCACGGTGCGCGTGTCCGGCTGCACGGTATCGCTGACGAACACGATGCGGCCGGTCAGCTTTTCGCCGTTGAGCGCGGGCACGTCGACCTCGACCCGCTGGTTGACCTGCACCGAGTTCGCATCCTGCTCCGGCAGCGCGCCGATAACCCAGACGTTCGACAGGTCGGCCACCGTGAACAGCGGGTCGCCCGGCTGGGCGACCTGGCCCTGGCTGACCTTACGCTCGATGACGATGCCGCTGCGAGTGGCCGTGATCGGCACCTCGGGCGCGATCGCGCCGGTTTCGCGCAGGCGCTCGATCGCCGCCTGCGACAGGCCGATCAGCCGCAGCTGGTCGGATGCGGCACGCAATTCGGCGCGCGCGACCGACAGCTCGACCTCGCGCCGCTGCAGCTCGGCAAAGCCGATCACGTCGGCCGCCACCAGCGCCTGTGCGCGCTCGACGGTGCGTTCGGCCAGCTTGGTCTGCGACAGCGCCCGCAGGTAGGCAAGCTGGGCGTTGGTCAGCTCCGGGCTGGCGAGCTTGGCCAGCGTCTGGCCGGCCTTCACGCGGTCGCCGACTTCGGCCAGCACATTGACAACGCGGCCGGTGACAGAGGCGCCGATGCGCATCGTCAGCCGCTCGTTGGCCTCGATGCGGCCGGCGACGTTCTGGGTGATCGCGATGTCGGTCATGGTCGCGGACTCGACCTTGAACTGGCGGGCCATTTCGGGCGTCAGCACGACCTCCATCGGATCTTTCACCGGGGCGCTGGCCTCGGCCTTGGCGGGCTGCTTCGCTGCCTGCGCCTCGTCTTTGCCGCAGCCGGCGGTCAGCAGGGTGACGCCGAGCAGGCCGGTCATCAGGGGAGTGGTCAGGGCATTCATGGTTGGCGGTATTCGTGAGATGGGTCGGTAGTCGGGAGTCAGCGGTCGGCAGCGTAGCGGCCGGCGAGGGTGTCGAGCTCGATCAGCGACGACTGCAACTGGAAGCGCGCCAGCAGCAGGTCTTGCCGCACCGCGCGCAGCACGCGCTGGGCATCGAGCACCTCGAGGATGCCGCGCTCGCCGAAGCGGTAGGCGGCTTCGGCAACCCGCAGCGCGGCCTCGGAGGCTTTCACCGCGCCTTCGGACAGCGCCTGCACGCGCACGCGCGCGATCTCGACGCTGCGCGCGGCCAGTTCCAGCTGCTGCAGCAGTTCGGCGCGACGGCCCTCGAGGCGGGCCAGCGTGCGCTCGCGGTCGGCCAGTGCCTCGGCACGCGGGCCGCGCAGCTGGTCGAAAATCGGTACCTGCACCGACAGGCCGACGATGTCCTGCCTGACGTCCGGCTCGCGCACCTGCGTGAGCCGCAAATCGACGCCCGGCACGAGTCGCTGCCGGGCCTCCTCGATGCGCGAGCGCGCGCGCTCGAGTTCGGCCTCGAGCAGGCGGATCTCGGGATTCATCTTGACCGCCTCTAGCTTCAGCGCCTCGAGCGAGGGCAGGGGGGCGGTGTCGTTCAGCTCGGCATTCAGCTGCCACTTTGGCGGCAGCATGCCGGCGGCGAGACGGTTCAGCGCGATCGCCGCCTGCGCGATCTGCAGCCGTGCGGTCTCCTCGCGCTGCCGTGCGTTGACGATTTCGGCGTCGGCGCGGATCAGGTCGAACTTGCCGGTCTCGCCGGTCTCGACGCGCACCTTGATGCGCTCGCGGGTCTGCTCGAGCAGCGCGAGCGCCTCGGCGGCGGCCTGCGCTTCTTCGCGACGCAGCAGGTATTCATAGGCGCGCAGCTTGACCTGCGACACCAGCTCATTGCGCACCTGCGACAGGGCCTGGCGGCTGCCCTGCTCGGCGTACAGCGACGAGTTGATGCGGGCGCTGCGCAGGGCCGGGTTTTCGATCAGCTGGGCGACCCCGACCGAGGTCACGGTACCGGCCTGCCCGGACAGCGCCGAGGGAGTCGCGTTCCGACCGCCGCCCATTTCCAGCCTCGGGTTCGGGTAGGCGCCGGCGGTCGTGACGCCGGCGGTGGCGACATCGACCGTGAAGCGGGCAGCTTTCAAGCCCGGGTTGTGCTGCAGCACGGCATAGACGAGATCGTCGATGCCGAGCACGACGGTGTCGGCTTCGGCAGGTCGCGGCTCGGCCTGGGCGGGCGGCAGGGGGAAGAATATCGCAGCGGCGGCTGCGATCATGCTCGCGAACGCGAGTCGGAAACCGAGTGAATGCAGCCGGTCGGCTACAGGGTGACGCGGCCGGGCAGGCGGTGTCGGTCCGGCGGTGCGGCGGTGCAGCATACGCTCCCTTCTTGGATGCAGGAAATTGTAGACGGAGAGTTTAAAGTGTGACCGTCAAGTATTTGTCAGGTTTTGCGTGAAATTATGTCAGGAAATCGGACGTTTTTGATGAAATTCAATCGAGATTATCGACGCAAAACGAAAGACCCGGCCATCTTTCGATGCCGGGTCTTCGGTGTGGTCTGCGCTTGTGGCGCCAGTCCGGGACGTCAGTAGTTGCGCTGGTAGTGCAGGCGCCAGCCTTTGCGCTCTTCGCTGGTGGTTTCGTTCGAGGTACTCGTCGTGTAGCGCAGGCCGACCACGTTGTGGGGATCGAACTCGTACAGACCCATCACATGGTAACGGGTGCTCTGGTAGGGCTCGGCGCGGTCGAGGGCGTCGCGGTAGCGCACGCCGACATCGACGGCGACGGCCTCGGTCAGTGGCACTTTCAGGCCAGCGTCGACGGCCCAGTGGGCGAAGGACTTTATGGTGCCGGTGTTGTTGGTCTTCTGGCCCAGACGCGCCGACACGTAGGGAATGAACGGCATGCCAATGTCGAACGACTTCTTGATCTTGCCTTCGATGTTGCGCGAATAGCTCTCGCTGCCCGACGAACTGGTTTTTTCGCTGGCGCCGATCTTCAGCGAGTACTCCATCTTGTTCTGCGTCTTCACGCCGACGGTCATGTTGGCGTTGATGTAATCATTGGCCAGCGTGGCGCCGTCCTGCTCGGACGAGGCATCCACCATCACGAAGGGCTTCAGGTCGGCCGCGTGGGCTGCGGCGGCAGAGAGAGCGAAAGCGGTCAGGGCAGTTAGTTTTTTCATCATTTGATGACAAGAAAATTGCATGAACCGAGTATACGCGGCAGCGTTGTACTTGGGAAAGTTTTTGCCGTAACGCCTGCGATAACACATCAGGCGGGCTGGAGCCATCCCATCCTCAGGTTGTTCCGCCAGACCCGCTGTTGCGCGTCCAGAAAGTCCGGTTGAATTCGAGAACCTGGGCCGCCGTCACCACCGTGACCGTGGTCGCTGGCGGGTTCGGCTTGACCTTCAGGCTGGCCGGCGGCATCAGGACCGACTGCGTCACCGGATTCGGCTGGCCGAAGCTGCGCCGTGCCGCCGCCGCCGTGCTCTGGAACAGTCGCTCGGTGCTGGGCGACGTCGGTGGCGGCAGGTCGGCCGGTGCCGGCGCTAGCTTGGCCACGGTGAAGGCATCGCGCGGCGTCACCGTCTTGCCGGCGAAGTCCTTCATGGCCGCGAACGGTGCCAGGCTGTCATGGCCCATGGCCACCAGCCGCCTGGCGGCCACCGCCTGCAGCGCCAGCTGGTCGGCGCTCTGGCCGGCCGGCAGCGTGGCCATCTGCTGTATCGACTCGGGCAGCCTGGTCAGGATGGCGATCGCGGTCAGCGACGAGATGGACGGATCCTTAAAGTTGGCCTTGGTCACGCCGAGCATGGCCAGCATGCGGTCGGCCTTGGGCTCGAGCGTTTTCTGCGCCTCGATCATCGTCGTGCCACGCGGGAAATTGACGAGCGACGTGATGTTTAGCGTCTTCAACGCGCTGGTCGCTGCCTGGTATTCCCGGTATTTGTCGAGCGAGATCTTGCCCGGATTCGCAGGGTCCTCGATCAGCTTGAAGGCGGCGAAAGCCGAGGTCCCGGCCGGGAAGGCCGACAGGTCATAGATGCCGGACCGCGCCAGCATCGACGCCAGCCTGCCGCTGCGGGTGTCCTGGTACAGGGCGTCGATGGCGCCGGTGACCGAGGTGCCGCGCGGAAAGCGGGCCAGGTCGGCCACGCCCAGCTCGGCCAGCGTCTTCGTGGCAGCGAGGTTGGCCTTGAGCAGGTCCTGCGACAGCACGACATTGCCGGGGGTGGACGGGTTGTTGTCCTCGATGCGCCGGCTCACCATCCGGTGCGCATCGGTCCAGCTGACGCCGCGCGGGAAGCCCTTGGGGGCGGCATCGGTGGCGCGGGCATCGGAGACGCCGGCGGCGATCAGCGCCGCCGTCAGGTCAGCCTTGATTCGCTGCAGCGAGCCGCTGCCGCCGGCGGCGGCAGCGGCGGTTGTGGTCTGGGAAACGGTGGTTGCCAT
>JAMNXS010000104.1 GCA_023653025.1 Burkholderiaceae bacterium | reverse complement strand
GGTGAACAGGTCGAGGAACACATGTTCGAGTGCCACGCCCTGCTCGAGATGCGCGGCCAGCAGCGCGCGTGCCGCTTCGGGCGAGCGCTCGAGCAGGGCGCGCGCGAACACCTCCACCTGGGCCGGGCGGATCGTGGCCATGCGCTGCGCGTCCTTGCGCGGGCTCGGGTGGGCATGCATCAGGCGCGGGATGATTTCGGCCTCGACGACGTCGAGCAGCCGCGTATCGCCACTCGCCCCTGCCAGCGCCCCCGCGCCGGGGGCCGGCGCTCTGGCGCGGCCCTTCGAGGCTTTGTCCATAGTTGTCTCCTGCTGCGTCCGGGACTCTTGGAACGTCGGCTGCGACACCGGACGAAGCGTGGATCCTCTGTGGGCGATGGGTAAAAATGGCGGCAGATGTATTGCTTGGCCGCAATGTTTCCCAACCGTTTTACGCCGATCGCGCCGACCTGTCAAAAATAATCTTTATCTCCGGCAAAGATGCCTCAAAGAAACAAAAGTGTCAATTTTACGATATGTAATGTTTGATTGACAGATGGGAGCAGCGGCCCTACATTGGCGCAGTCAGCCCCTCGGGCGGAGAGCGTCAAATGCAAGCTTCGAAATCCGGCAGTCAATCCGGCAGTCAATCGGCAAGGCCCCTGTACACCGCCGAGGAACGCGCTCGTCGCGACGGCACGCGCTGGACCCTCGTGCAGGGCGTGCTCGCGCCGCTGCAGTTCCTCGTCTTCCTGATCAGCGTCGGGCTGGTGCTGCGCTTCCTGCAGACCGGCCACGGCGAGGCGGCGGCCACGGCCTCGATCGTCGTCAAGACCCTGCTGCTGTACACGATCATGGTCACCGGCTGCATCTGGGAAAAAGTCGTATTCGGCCGCTACTTGTTCGCGCCGTCCTTCTTCTGGGAAGACGTGTTCAGCATGCTGGTGCTGGCGCTGCACACGGCCTACCTTTTGGCCCTGTTCTCCGGCGCGCTGCCGGTGCGCGAGCAGATGCTGCTGGCGCTCGCCGCTTATGCGGCCTACGCGGTGAACGCGGCCCAGTTCCTGCTCAAGCTGCGCGCCGCGCGGCTGCAGTCCGCGCGCCCGGCGCCGACGGCCGACGAGGTGGCCGCATGAGCGCCGTGATACCGATCCGCGCGGAGGCCGGCTGCAAGGTCGGCCACGATGCTGGCCACCAGGCTGGCCATGACGCCACGCCGGTGCTGCGCGAGCGCGGCCAGCGCGAAGTGTTCTGCGGGCTGACCGGCATCATCTGGCTGCACCGCAAGATTCAGGACGCCTTCTTCCTCGTCGTCGGCTCGCGCACCTGCGCGCACCTGATCCAGTCGGCCGCCGGCGTGATGATCTTCGCCGAGCCGCGCTTTGCGACCGCCATCATCGACGAGCGCGACCTCGCCGGCATCGCCGACGCCAACGACGAGCTCGACCGCGTCGTGCGCCGCCTGCTCGAGCGCCGGCCCGACATCAAGATGCTGTTCCTCGTCGGCTCCTGCCCGTCAGAGGTCATCAAGCTCGACTTGTCGCGCGCCGCGCAGCGGCTGTCGCGCGAGTTCCTGCCGCAGGTGCGCATCGTCAACTACTCGGGCAGCGGCATCGAGACCACGTTCACGCAGGGCGAGGATGCCTGCCTCGCGGCGCTGGTGCCCGAGCTGCCGGCGGCGCCCGTCGAGGCCTCGGCGTCGCTGCTCGTCGTCGGCTGCCTGCCGGATGTGGTCGAAGACCAGTTCGCGCGTCACCTGCGCGCCATCGGCATCGCCGATCTTCAGTTCTTTCCGCCGCGTTCGTCGCGCAGCCTGCCGGCAGTCGGACCGAACACGCGCGTGCTACTGGCCCAGCCCTTCCTCGGCGACACCGTGCGCGCGCTCGAGCAGCGCGGCGCGCGACGGATTGCCGCGCCCTTCCCTTTCGGCGTCGAGGGCACGACCGCCTGGCTGGAGGCTGCCGCCGCCGCCTTCGGCATCGAGGCTGCCAGTGTCGCGCGCGTCACGCAGCCGGCGCGCGAGCGCGCCACCAAGGCGCTGCAACGGCAGCGCGCCGCGCTCGACGGGCGCAGCGTGTTCTTCTTCCCCGATTCGCAACTCGAGATTCCGCTGGCGCGCTTCCTGTCGCGCGAACTCGGCATGCGCCTGACCGAGGTCGGCACGCCCTACCTGCACCGCGAGCACCTGCGGCAGGAACTGGCGTGGCTGCCGGCCGGCACGCAGCTGTCCGAGGGGCAGGATGTAGAGAAGCAGCTCGACCGCTGCCGCGCGCAGGCGCCGGATATCGTCGTCTGCGGCCTGGGCCTGGCCAATCCGCTCGAGGCCGAGGGACTGACGACCAAATGGGCGATCGAGCTGGTGTTCTCGCCGGTGCACGGCTACGAGCAGGCGGCCGATTTGGCGGAATTGTTCGCACGGCCGCTGCGACGCCGCGCGCTGCTGGCAACGGAGACCGCATGCAACTGACGCTCTGGACCTATGAAGGCCCGCCGCATGTCGGCGCGATGCGCATCGCCACCGCGATGCAGGATGTCCATTACGTGCTGCATGCGCCGCAGGGCGACACCTATGCCGACCTGCTGTTCACGATGATCGAGCGGCTGCCGAAGCGCCCGCCGGTTACCTACACCACCTTCCAGGCACGCGACCTCGGCGGCGACACGGCCGAGCTGTTCAAGAGCGCCGCGCGCGACGCCTACGAGCGCTTTCGCCCGCAGGCGATGCTGGTCGGCGCGTCCTGCACGGCTGAACTGATCCAGGACGATCCGGGCGGGCTGGCGCGCGCGCTCGACCTGCCGGTGCCGGTGGTGCCGCTCGAACTGCCGTCGTACCAGAAAAAGGAAAACTGGGGCGCCGCCGAAACCTTCTACCAGATCGTGCGCGCGCTGGCGCAGCCGCGGCCGGCGCAGTGCGCCGTGGCGGGACCGTCCTGCAACATCCTCGGTCCGGCTGCGCTGGGTTTCCGCCACCGCGACGACGTGCGCGAAATCCGCGCGCTGCTGCAGCGGCTCGGCGTGCGTGTGAACGTGGTCGCGCCGCTGGCCGCGTCGCCGCAGGACATCGCACGGCTGACCGAGGCCGATTTCAATGTGCTGCTGTATCCGGAAGTCGCGCAATCGGCCGCCGCCTGGCTGATGAAAAACCACGGCATGCCGCATACGACGGTGGTGCCGATCGGCGCGCACGCCACGCGCGAATTCATCGCCGAGGTCGCGCAACTGGCCGGCGTCACAGCTCCCGCCGACATCGAGGACGATGCCTCGCGCGCGCCCTGGTACGCGAAGTCGGTCGACTCGACTTACCTGACGGCCAAGCGCGTGTTCGTGTTTGGCGACGCCACCCATGCGATCGCCGCCGCCCGCGTGGCGGCCGACGAGCTCGGCTTCGAAGTCGTCGGCCTCGGCACCTACAGCCGCGAATTCGCGCGCGAGGTACGCGCCGCCGCCGCACGCTACGGCGTCGAGGCGCTGATCACCGACGACTATCTGGAGGTCGAGGCGAAGGTGGCCGAGCTGTCGCCGGAACTCGTGCTCGGCACGCAGATGGAGCGCCACATCGCCAAGCGCCTCGGCCTGCCGTGTGCGGTGATCTCGGCGCCGGTGCACGTGCAGGACTTCCCCGCGCGCCACTCGCCGCAGATGGGCTTCGAAGGCGCGAACGTCATCTTCGACAGCTGGGTGCATCCGCTGATGATGGGACTGGAAGAGCATCTGCTGGGCATGTTCAAGGACGATTTCGAATTCCACGACGGCGCCGCGCCCTCGCACCTCGGCAAGGCGCGCACGCCTCAGGCTGTGCCGGCCATGCCGGCCATCTTGCCCGAGGTGGTGGCGCCGGCCACCGTGCCGGAGCCGGCCAATGCCGGCGACCTGCTCCCGGCGTGGACGCCGGAGGCCGAGCGCGAACTCGGCAAGATCCCGTTTTTCGTGCGCGGCAAGGCGCGCCGCAACACCGAGCGCTTCGCCAAGGAATGCGGCGTGCTGGCCATCACCATCGAGACTCTCTATGACGCGAAAGCCCACTATGGCCGCTGACGCGGGCGCGCTGCGCGTCGTCATCGTCACGATGGACAGCCACCTGGCCAGCGCCGCCGCGCGCGCCCAGCGCCTGCTGCAGCAGCGCCTGCCCGGCGTGTCCCTGACCGTCCACGCCGCTTCCGACTGGGCCGACGATGCGTCGGCGCTGGCGCGCTGCGTGGCCGACATCGGCACGGCCGACATCGTGCTGGCCGCGATGCTGTTCATGGAAGACCATTTCCTGCCGGTGCTGCCGGCGCTGCAGGCGCGCCGCGACCAGTGCGATGCGATGGTCTGCATCATGTCGGCCGCCGAAGTGATGCGCCTGACGCGCATCGGCCGCTTCTCGATGGACGGCAGCACGCGCGGCCCGATGGCCTTCCTGAAAAAGCTGCGCGGCAAGAGCGAGGCCGGCAAGCCGGCCGCCACCGCCGGCGCGCAGCAGATGAAGATGCTGCGCCGCCTGCCCAAGCTGCTGCGCTTCATTCCCGGCACCGCGCAGGACGTGCGCGCCTACTTCCTGACGCTGCAATACTGGCTGGCCGGCTCCGACGAGAACATCGCCGGCATGGTGCAGCTGCTGGTCAACGGCTATGCCGACGGCCCGCGCAAGGCGCTGCGCGGCAAGGCACCGCCGGCCGCGCCGGTCGATTATCCGGAGGTCGGCCTCTACCATCCGCGCATGAAGGGCGCGGGCGTGCACAAGGGCATGGGCGAACGCGCAGCGCAGGTGCCGGCCGTGCCCGGCAGCCGCGGCACGGTCGGGCTGCTGCTGATGCGCTCGTATCTGCTGGCCGGCAATGCGCGCCACTATGACGGCGTGATCGCCGCGCTCGAGGCGCGCGGCCTGTCGGTGCTGCCGGCCTATGCCAGCGGCCTCGATGCGCGTCCCGCCATCGAGCGCTTCTACATGAAGGACGGCCGCCCGGCGATCGACGCGCTGGTCTCGCTGACCGGCTTCTCATTGGTCGGCGGGCCGGCCTACAACGATGCGCGCGCCGCCGAGGACATGCTGGCTGCGCTCGACGTGCCCTACATGGCGGTGTCGCCGGTCGAGTTCCAGACGCTCGAGCACTGGGGCGGCTCCGCGCGCGGCCTGCTGCCGGTCGAGGCGACGATGATGGTCGCGCTGCCCGAGCTCGACGGCTCCAGCGGCTCGATGGTCTATGGCGGGCGCAGCGACGCCGCCGGCCGCGCCTGCACTGGCTGCAGCCGCGGCTGCACCTTCGCCGCTGCCGAGGCCGGACAGGACATGCAGTCGTGCAGCGAGCGCGCCGACATGATCGCCGCGCGCATCGCGCGCCAGATCGAGCTGCGGCGCCTGCAGCGAGCACAGCGCAAGGTGGCGGTCGTACTGTTCAACTTTCCGCCGAATGCCGGCAGCACCGGCACCGCCGCCTTCCTGTCGGTGTTCGAGTCGCTGTACAACACGCTGGCCGCGATGCAGCGCGCCGGCTACACGGTCGATCTGCCGGCGGACGTCGACGCGCTGCGCCATGCGCTCCTGAAGGGCAACGCGGAACTGCACGGCGCGCCGGCCAACGTGGTGGCGAAAGTCTCCGCCGACGAACACGTGCGGCGCGAGACCTGGCTGCGCGAGATCGAGGCCCAGTGGGGCCCGGCGCCCGGCCGCCACCAGACCGACGGCCGCAGCATCTTCATGCTCGGCGCGCGCTTCGGCAATGTGCTGGTGTCGGTGCAGCCGGCCATGGGCATCGAGGGCGACCCGATGCGGCTGCTGTTCGACAAGGGCTTTGCGCCCACACACGCCTTCTCCGCCTTCTACCGCTGGCTGCGCGAGGATTTCGGCGCCCATGCGCTGCTGCACTTCGGCACCCATGGCGCGCTCGAATTCATGCCGGGCAAGCAGGCCGGCATGTCCGGCGCCTGCTGGCCCGACCGCCTGATCGGCGACCTGCCGAACGCCTACCTGTACGCCGCCAACAATCCGTCCGAAGGCACGATCGCCAAGCGTCGCGCGAATGCGACGCTGGTCTCCTACCTGACGCCGCCGCTGGCCGAAGCCGGCCTCTACCGCGGGCTGAACGAACTCAAGGCGACGCTGTCGCGCTGGCGGCAGCTTGGCCCCGACGATGCGCACGAGCGCCCCGGGCTGGCCGCGATGATCCAGTCGCAGGCCTGCGAGCTCGACCTTGCCGCGCCCGAGCCGGCATGGAGCGAGGGCAGCGGCCCGGCCATCGCCGCGCTGGGCGACAAGCTGCTCGAGCTCGAGTACACGCTGATACCGCACGGCCTGCACGTGGTCGGCAAGGCGCCGACGCTGGAAGAGCGCGTCGACATGCTGGCGGCGCTGGCCGAGGCCACGCACGGCG
>JAMNXS010000103.1 GCA_023653025.1 Burkholderiaceae bacterium | reverse complement strand
TTCAAGACTTTCTATCTGGCCGGCCGGCCCGGCATGACGGACGACGTGGCGCTGGTCTACAGCGGCGTGGTCGGCGTGCTGGTGGCGTATGGGGCGGCGCTGGCCAACCGCAAGCTTAGCCTCGGCCTGCTGTCGACGATGGCCGAGAAGGTGGTGCTGGTGCTGGTGCCGCCGCTGGCGCTGATCTTCCTCGTGCTGGGCACGATCTTCGTCGGCATCGCCACGCCGACCGAAGGCGGCGGCATGGGGGCGGTGGGGGCGGTGCTGCTGGCGATGGCGAACCGCCGGCTGTCGATGTCGCTGTTGACGCAGGCGATGAACTCGACGACCCGGCTGTCGTCTTTCGTGCTATTCATCCTGATCGGTTCGAGCGTGTTCTCGCTGACCTTCCGTGCCGTCAACGGCGACCTGTGGGTCGAACACCTGCTGACGTCGCTGCCGGGCGGGCAGGCTGGCTTCCTGATTGCCGTGAACCTGCTGTTCTTTGGCCTCGCCTTCTTCCTCGATTTTTTCGAGCTGGCCTTCATCCTCGTGCCGCTGGTGGGGCCGGTGGCCGACAAGCTGGGCATCGACCTGATCTGGTTCGGCGTGCTGCTGTCGGTGAACATGCAAACCTCGTTCATGCATCCGCCATTCGGCTTCGCGCTGTTCTTCCTGCGCTCGGTCGCGCCGAAGGAGGTCAAGACCAGCGACATCTACTGGGGGGCGGTACCCTTCGTCGGCATACAGTTGCTGGTGGTGGCCATGATCATTGCCTTTCCGGGCATGATCGCCGTGGCCAACCGCAGCGACATGAAGGAGCAGCTTGAGCTGAACATCAACATGGACGGGGTCGGCGGCTTCGGTGACAGCACCGAGAACGGCGAGCTGCCGCCGCTATTGTTTCCGATCGACGGGAATCCCGGCCTGAAATAACGGGTCGAAACCAGACGCGGGAGCGGCGGGCCGAAGCCTGTTAGAATCGCGCGCCGATTCCCGGAAACAAGTACGCTAACTGGCAATGAGCTCATCCACCACGCAACGCCGCGTTCACTTCAGTGAAGTTGAAATCGGCCAGAAATTCTTCGATCTGATCAGCGCCGAGTACTTCGTCAAGCAATCGGACGACACGGCCGTCATGGTCTCCGGCATCGGCGACGGTGTCACGGCCGACGAGTTCGAGCCGGATGACGTCGTGCGTATCGAGGATTGAACCGATCCGACGCTGTCGGGTAGCGGTCCTGCGGCGGCGTCATGGATTGCAGTAGTCGCAGCGAGCGGGGTCGGCGGTTCGGCCTCCGGCCACCGAGCGACGATCTGCATGTCCGCAGGCGTCGCAGCGCCAGACATGCGCCAGCGGTATGCGCGTTGGCGCGCCGCACAGGCCGCAGGGCAGGCCGCTGATGCGCTCCTTTTCGCTGAAGCCTGGCGCATCGCAGGCCGGACAGGCCGACTGCAGGCGGGCGACGAGATCCTGTGCCGCCTGCAGGATCAGGCGCTGGCGCGTCGGGTTCATGTGCGCCCGCAGGTCGGTTTCGACAAATACCTGCCCCGACTGCGATGATCCCAGCGCTTGTGCGAAAGCCTGCTGCAGCGTCGGCCAGTCGCGCAGCCCCTTCACGATGCGCGGGTCGTCTGGGTTGTCCGGGCGCAGCACGATGCCGTGCGCCGGAAAATCTGCCGCTTCGGCAAAACGGCGCAATCCAACGTCGTCGGGCACCGTGCGCTGCAGGCTGTGACCCGGTCCCTGCGCTGCGCCTGTCACCTCGATGCCGTGGATGGTGTCGCGCCAGACCAGCACTTCCGTATTCCACGGCAGCAGCCCGCCGATCGGGTCGGCGCCGAACGCCCCCTCGCTGCCGACTCCGATCCGCTCGCCGGTCAGTTCGATGGCCTTGACCGCTTTCGCGCGAGCCGCCGCCAGCTGGCTGCCCGGGCGCCCGATGTCGCGGGTAAACGTGCCCAGCAGGTCGGTATCAAAGCCTTCCGCACGCACCGTCTCGCAGCCGAGTTCGCGCGCGAGTAGCGGCCGCAGCAGCTCGTCCTTGCCGTGCTGGGTCAGGAAGGCGACCCGGCAGCCGTCGTAGCGCGTCACCGACTCGCCCCGTTAACCGAGCACGCTCTGCGCGACATACGTGTACAGCGGTATGCCGACCAGAATGTTGAGCGGGAAGGTCACGCCGAGGCTGAGACCGAAGTAGAGCGCCGGGTTGGCCTCGGGTATCGCGTAGCGCAGCACGGCCGGCACGACGATATACGAGGCGCTGGCCGACAGCACCATCAGCAGGATGGTATCGGCAACCGGCATGCCGAGCGCGACGGCCAGCAGCAGCGCGATAGACGCATGCAGCAGCGGACCCAGCGCCGCATAGGCCAGCAGCACCGGCGAGGCGCGGCGCGCGTCGCTGAAATTGCGTGCCACCATCAGCCCCATGTCGAGCAAGAAGAAGGCCAGCATGCCCTTGAACAGGTCGCCCGAGAACGGCTGCATCATCGCCTTGCCGGCTTCGCCGCTGATGAAGCCCACAGCCATCGAGCCGAGCAGCAGCAGGTGCGCGCCATCGGTGAAGGACTCGTGCAGGATCTTGCGGATTGACGGCCCGCTGCTGCTGCCGCCCATCGCCAGCACGCCGCTGCCATGGCTGCCGAGGCCGTTGCCGACCACGAGGTTCGCATTCGCATGGCGCAGCGCATTGGCCAGCAGCACGGCCATGATGATCGCGGGCGACTCCATCAGCACCATCGCCACCGCCATGTGGCCGCCGAAAGCCAGGCCGCTGTTCTCGAGGAACTGCATCGCGGTCACGAAGGTCACCGCGCTGACCGAGCCGTAGGCGGCGGCAATCGCTGCGGCGTCGTACTGCGCGACGCGACGCTTGAGAAAGGCATAGCCGAGGGCCGGGACGATGAAGGCCATGGCTACCGCCGCGCCGAGGCTGACCAGCACCTCGGGGCCGAAGCCCGATTTCGCGAGCGCGAAGCCGCCCTTGAGGCCGAGCGCCATCAGCAGGTAGAGGGAGAGGAATTTCGAGATCGGTGTCGGTACGTCGAGGTTGGATTTCAGTGCGCCGGCCAGCACGCCGAATACGAAGAACAGGATCGCGGGATCGAGCAGGTTGTGCATGGTTTTCTCCTTTCGTCCCGCATCGTAGGCGAAGGATTTGCATCAGTAAAATCGATATTTAAAACCTTATATATAGATTGAAGCTGATGGATAAAATCGTTTCATCGCCGCCGCCTTTGCCATTGCCGCGCCGGTCGTGCGCGTCCTTCATGCTGCTCAGCCTGGCTGTCGCAGCGCAGCCAGCCGGGTCTCCATCTCGCGCCGCATCGCGCGCCGCTCCAGCGCGGCGGCATGGCGCCGGTGCTCGTCCGGCGTAGTTGGCATGCGCGGCGGCACTGGCGTCGGCCGGCCGTCGTCATCGACGGCGACCATCGTGAAGAAACAGCTGTTCACGTGGCGCACGGCCTTGCTGCGGATGTTCTCGGCGGTGACCTTGATGCCGATTTCCATCGACGAGGTGCCGGTATGGTTGACCGACGCGAGAAAGGTCACCAGCTCGCCCACCGAGACCGGCTGGCGAAAGGTGACCTGATCGACGCTCAGCGTCACTACATAGCAGCCGGCGTAGCGGCTGGCGCAGGCGTAGGCGACCTGGTCGAGCATTTTCAGGATCGTGCCGCCATGGACCTTGCCGGAAAAATTGGCAGTATCCGGCGTCATCAGCACGGTCATCGTCAGTTGGTGGGCAGGACGGTCCATTGGGGTCTCCGGAATGGTCGGGCGAGTGCCGTGGGCGAGGGCATGGGCCGGTCCGGCAAGGCCGCGCATTATGGCATGGAGGTGGCGCGGGCGAGTGGCGAGCGCCAAGGGTTCCGCGGTATCAGAGTGCGGGTATCAGGCCGCCGCTGCCCAGTCTTCCAACTGCAGTCCGGAGACACGGCAGAATTCTCGGCTGTTGTGCGTGACGAGGGTGGCTTCCTCGGCCAGCGCATGGCACGCTACCCACAGATCATTGGCGCCGATCGGCGTGCCCGCATTTTTTAGGCGAGTGAACTGCTCGGCGTAGGGTCGGCAGATCGACGGGCCGCTCGGGTACATGACCGACACTTGCCTTGCCCGTGATGGTGCGCATCGCCTGTTCTTCGCCCCAGCTCTCGCGACCGTGGTTCTCGCGTAACATGGTGGCCGCTTCTGTGACCACTTTGCCGCACCCACCGCGGACCAACGCCGTACCCATGCCCAGTCCCGACTCCAGACCCCGTCCCGACTCCGACGCCCTGCCACGCTGCCCGCTCGACAGCCTCGCGCTGCGCGCTCCCGCCGTCGTGCAGCGGGTTGTCGCGCCGCCCGCCCTGCCGGACTGGGCCGACTGGCTGGCCGAGATCGGTTTCCTGCCGGGCGAGGCCGTGCAGGTCATCGCGCACGCGCCCGGCGGCGATCCGCTGGTGGTGCGCATCGGCGACTCGACCTTTGCGCTCAGGAAGGCGGAGGCCGCGTGCATCCACGTGCTGCCGCAAGCCGGCGAGGGTGCGCCATGAACGAGGCGAAGATCCATGTCTTCCCCGCCGGCCCGCTGGTGGCGCTGGTCGGCAACCCGAACTGCGGCAAGACCGCGCTGTTCAACCGGCTCACCGGCAGCCAGCAAAAGGTCGCCAACTATGCCGGCGTCACCGTCGAGCGCAAGGAGGGGCGCTTTGCCAGCGCGGCCGGCCGCACTCTGCGCCTGCTCGATCTGCCCGGTACCTATAGCCTGAACCCGCGCTCGCTCGACGAACGCGTGACGGTCGATGTGCTGATGGGGAACGCGGTCGGCGAGAAGCGGCCCGACCTCGTGATCTGCGTCGTCGCTGCCACCCAATTGCGGCGCAACCTGCGGCTGGTGCTGGCGATCAAGCGCACCGGCATTCCGTGCATCGTCGCCCTCAACATGATGGACCTGGCCGAGAAGCGCGGCCTGCAGATCGATGCCGATGCCCTCGGCCGCGAGCTGGGCCTGCCGGTGGTGCAGACCATCGCCGTGCAGGGCGACGGCGCGCAGTCGCTGCGACTGGCGCTCGACGACGGGGCGCTCTGGCGGCGCGCCGCGACCGACACGCCGCAGGCCGCGCCCGAGCATGACCTGCGCGGCGACCATGAAGCGGTGCGCGGCATGCTCGAGCGGCTCGGGCTCGACCGCTCGGTGCCGCACCGGCTGAGCGACCGTATCGACCGCGTCGCGCTGCATCCGGTGGCCGGCCCCGTGCTGCTGGCGGTCGTGCTGTTCTTCGTCTTCCAGGCCGTGTTCGCGTGGGCCGAGGTGCCGATGGGCTGGATCGAGGCAGCGACCGAGGCGGCGGGGCAGGCGGCGGGCGGGCTGCTGCCCGATGGCTGGCTGAAGAGCCTGCTGATCGACGGGCTGGTCGCGGGTCTCGGCAGCGTGCTGGTGTTCCTGCCGCAGATCGTGATCCTGTTTTTCTTCATCCTCGTGCTGGAAGAGTCCGGCTACCTGCCGCGCGCGGCGTTCCTACTCGATCGCCTGATGGGCGGCGTCGGCCTGTCGGGCCGCAGCTTCATACCGCTGCTGTCGAGCTTTGCGTGCGCGATTCCCGGCATCATGGCCGCGCGCACGATTTCCAATCAGCGTGATCGCCTCGTCACCATCCTGATCGCGCCGCTGATGACCTGTTCGGCGCGGCTGCCGGTATATGCGCTGCTGATTGGCGCTTTCATCCCGCCGCGCAAGCTGGGGGGCGGCATCGAGTTGCAGGGGCTGGTGCTGTTCGTGCTGTATGCGGCCGGCATTCTCGGCGCGATGGCAGTGGCCTGGGTGCTGAAGCAGTTCACCACGCGCGGGCAGGTGCGCACGCTGATGATGGAACTGCCCGACTATCACTGGCCGGTGCCGCGCAACATCGCCATCGGGCTGTGGCAGCGGGTGACGATTTTCCTGCGCCGGGTCGGCGGCATCATCCTCCTGCTGACCGTGCTGATGTGGTTACTCGCCAGCTTCCCCGCGCCGCCGGCCGGCGCGGCGGGGCCGGCCATCGAGACCAGCCTGGCCGGCACGCTGGGCCGTGCGCTGGCTGTCGTGCTGGAGCCGGTCGGCTTCAACTGGCAGATCAGCATCGCGCTGGTGCCGGGGCTGGCCGCGCGCGAGGTGGCAGTGAGTGCGCTGGGCACGGTGTACGCGCTGTCAGCCACGGCCGACGACGCGGCGGCCTCGCTGACGCCGCTGATTGCCGGCGACTGGAGTCTGGCGACCGCGCTGGCGCTGCTGGCCTGGTATGTGTTTGCGCCGATGTGCCTGAGCACGCTGGCGACCATCAAGCGCGAGACCGGCGGATGGGCAATGGCAGGGGCGGCAGCGG
>JAMNXS010000028.1 GCA_023653025.1 Burkholderiaceae bacterium | reverse complement strand
GGCGACCAGGTCGCCAGCGTCACCCGCGCCGGCATCAGCGGTCTGGCCGGCGACACGAGCGTGCGCAGCGGCGACGCGCCCACGCCGCTGCCGAAGATCTTCGATGCGCAGCGCGTGCAGGCCGCCATCCATGCCGACGTGCAGATCACGCAGACCTTCAGCACGCTTGCCCCACGCGCGGTGGCCACCTATGCCGACGGGCAGATCAGGGTGATCAACGAACAACTGCAGCACGAAGCCGACGACAGCCGTCGTGCGGCCCTGCTGGCCGACAAAGAGCGCTGGGGCGAGGGCGGTGCATACCGGGTGATGTTGCATACGGCCGCCGGTGGCTTGGGCGGCCATGTCGCCGGGGCCGCCGGTGCGGGTGTGGCAGCGACTGCTGCACCGATGCTCAACGACTGGCAGGCAACCATGGCCTCGGCCCTGGCCGAAGCGGGTATGAACCCGACGCTCGCACAAGGCGTGGCCGGTCAAGTAACGGGGCTCGTCGCTGCGGGCGCGGGCGCAGCAGCCGGTGGAGCAACGGGCGCGGGCACGGCATGGGCCAGCGATGCAAACAACCGGCAGTTGCATGTGGACGAGACGCAATGGATTCGGCAACATGCCAAGCGCTTCGCACAGCAACACGGCATCAGCGAACAGGAGGCGGAGCGCCGACTGGCGCAACAGGCATTCCGCCAAGTGCAGTTCGGTGCGCCCGGTGGCGAGGACGCGCATGCGCGGCAATTCCTTGCTCAGGCCAAGGGCATGCTGAATGCTGATCCGGATTGTCCGAGCTGTGGCCCGGGCTACCTGTTCTATGCCACGCCACAACAGAGGGCGATGGCGGGAATGTATGCAGATCAGGCGGCATCCGACCCGAAGGTGGCGGAATTCTATGCAGCGAACGGCATCACACAGCCGACATCACAGCAGCTTCAAACCAGCGCAAGCCGGGACGCAAAGACCAGAGACATCATTGCCAACGCGACGCGGGGCGCTGCATCTGCGGCAGTCGCCATCACCGCCCCGCCGGCACTGAGCTGGTGTCTGTCCAATCCGGTGGCCTGTAACCGGATTGTGATTGCCGGTGGCGAAGTCGCCGCCGGCGAGGCCCTGGGCCCGGCAGCCTTGGGCGTGGTCGGTGTCGCGTCGGCGGTGAAGGCGGTTCGCTCTGCGGACGAGGTCAACGCTGCGATGAAGGCACGCGGATGGGAGCCGGCGTGGTCGCCGGGGACGCCAGTGATCGAGACAACACTGCAGCCCGGGACGAAGGTCAACATGATTGTAGATAGGGCCACTGCAGACAGTATCAACGAGGCTTTAGCAACCGGGAAGCTCGACAAATTTAAGCTGGGAGGTTGGGGCACGTTCGACGATGTAAACACAGTTGCTGCAGATATGCGGCAAAGGGCTGGTATCACCAAGCAATTCAAGCCGAATGATCAAGGGCCGTTCTACGTTGTAGATATGGAGGTGCAAAGGCCTTTGAACGCAAATATCGGATTTGCTGGCCCACAAAAAGATGGTGTTGGAACGCTGCGAGGCGGAGCGACGCAGGCTGAATTTTTAATCCCATCTGGAGAGCCTCGTATTGAGTACCTTAAACCATTATCCGCCCCCAAAAGATTGGGAGATAAATGATGACACCTCACTTGTCGAAACCACTTGAGGTTTGGAACAACGGCCTGCTTGCGCCTCTCGAGCCTTGGCGTCTCGATCTCGTCGAATTTCACAATGAAATTCGGAGAAACACGGGTGCCAAGTTTTGTGTGGCAACTCGTTGGACTTACCAGGACAGTACCTTTGAAAATCCTAATTGCCCGGTCCCCATCCCGGATATGTCGGGTCTTGTGTATGCAACCGCAGGATGGAAGCAGTGGGTCGTCATAAATCCTGATGGCACGACAAAGTTGGTTATTAACGTTCCGCGAGTAAGCAACTTGTCTGTTCCTGAAAATGGTGAACTCGGTATGCCGCGCCACATGACAAGCACTCCCTTAAACATCATGTATGGCGAGGGAAGCGACGGTTACAGAGATGACTGCCGTTTTTTCTTTGACATGCATACAGGATTGCTCGAGCGTGTGGAGTTCGTGGGGCGGCATTGGTAGTCTCTACCCAGTTGGTAGCCCAAGTGACTGTTGTCGCGTAAAGACAGTGCGCTCGGCCAAGGAGGTCAACGCGGCGATGAAGGCACGCGGATGGGAGCCGGCGTGGTCGCCGGGGACGCCAGTGATCGAGACAACACTGCAGCCCGGGACGAAGGTCAACATGATCGTTGATGCGAAGACGGCGCAAGCAATTTCCGAGGGGCGCACTGACAAGGTTGCTTTGGGCAGCTGGGTAACCTTCGATGACACGCAATCCCTTGCAACCGACATGCGTCAACGCGCCGCCATATCTAGCAAGTTCAAGGCTCAGTGGGACGGTCCTTTCTATGTCGTCGAGTTTGAAATTACCCAGCCGCTGAAGTCAAATGTTGGATTCGTCGGAAAGCAGATGGAGTCATCGGGAGGGATGTTGAGAGGTGGAAGAACCCAAGTACAGATCGACGAGGCGGTGAAAAGCAATGAGCGACTTCAGTTTATGAGGCCGCTAGGGCCGCCGAAGCAGTTGAATTGAAGACCGCTGAGTATGGACAGAATAGAAAATTTTTCAAGAGTTTGGGATAACGGCGCGGTCTCTTCGGATGCGCTCCCCGTCCAGGAAATCCTCCGGTTGAAACAGGCTACGGGCGCGAAGAAAGTAATTGGAACCAAATGGAAGCATAGTGGAAAAACATATGAATTTCCCTTCTATGCACGGCTGCTGCGAGACCAAACGGGATTGGTGTACTTCCAGAATGATGATATTCGAACTGGATGTCTGGTGGTGCGCAATGGTAATGGATCAGAGCGTGCTCTGATTAAAGTGCCGCGAATTAATGTGCATTCGTGTCCTGAGAAAGGTTACCTGAGCCTTCCCCCCAGTTCCGCCCACTTTGGTGAAATCGAATGGGGCTGCGAGGGCAACGACGGATACACCGACTACCTGTTCGATTTCGACTGGAATACCGGGAAGCTGCTCCGCTATGCCCGGCCGACACGACCTTGGTAACGGCAGATTCCCAAAGGGGATGCCGCATCCGCGACCTCGCACAACCGAATGAGAGTGCCCTCGCCGCCGAGGCGCCGAACAAAAAAAGGCCAGCATAACGCTGGCCTCCGGAATGCCCGGCAAAGCGGGCAAGCATGCTGATGTTGTTGACGGCTTATCGCATCAGTTCATCTTCCACGCGCGAACGTAGTTGATCTCGTACGAGTTGCCGATGCCGGTCGGGGTGGTGTTGTCCGGCTGGCCAGATGCGCTGCCGTACCAGAGGTCCAGCATGATGTACATCGTGTCGGGCATCGTCACGGCCAGGCTGTACACCTCGCGACCGTCGAAGTAGAAGGTCTGCTTGTTGGCTTCCCACTTCACCGAGTACTTGTGGAAGGCGGCCGACAGGTCGGTGGTCTGGATGGTCTTGGTGCCTGCCAAGCGGCCGGCATCGATCCAGACGGTCGGTGCATACGCGGTCGGATGGAGGTTGGCATCCGACCAGCCGCTGGCGGGGCCGCCGCCTGCGTAGGCTTCCATGATGTCGATCTCGGGGCGACGGGTGCCGATGTGGTTGAACAGCCAGAACGCCGGCCAGGTGCCCTTGCCGATCGGGAGCTTCGCCTCGATCTCGAAGAAGCCGTAGGTCTGGTAGTACTTGCCGTCGGTGTCGATGGTGCGGTTGAAGAACTTGCCGGTGGCGTCGCGCTGCGGCCAGATCTTCAGGCTGCCGTTCGAGACCGCATAGTTCTTGGTCGGGTTGCTGGCTTCGTACCAGATGGTGTCGTTCCAGCGCGCGGTGTTGAGCGCCGTGCCGGTGAACTCGTCGGAGAACGTCATCGTCCAGTTGGTGCCGGTCTGGCCGAAGGGCATCGGGGTGGCGGTCGTCGGCGCCGGAGCGGTCGGGGTCGTGGTGCCCGTGGTCGGGGTCGTGGTGCCGGTCGTCGGCGTCGTGGTGCCGGTGGTCGGGGTCGTGGTACCCGTCGTCGGCGTCGTCGTGGTCGTGGTGCCGGTGGTCGTCGTGGTGCCGGTCGTCGACGGCGAAGTGCTGACGGTGGTGGTCTGGGTCGAGCCGTTAGCCAGCTTGGTGGTCGCGGTCGCCGAGGTCACGTTGCCATTGGCATCGACCGCGTATTGCGCGGAGCCGGTGCCGCCGCCGCAGGCGGCGAGAAGAACGGAAACACTTGCCGCTGCCGTCATCGACAGGGTGCGCATTGCTTTCGCGTTAAGTGACACGTCAAACATCAAAAATTCTCCCTCTGGTTGTTGATCTCATGAAAGATCGCTTGCAAATGCTTGTGTCAGAGCATTGCCTTTGGAGAAGAGTTCCACGCAGAAAGCAAAAAATTTTCGTGCGGAAAATTCATTCCAAATAAAACAACCATCGGAGACGTGCGAAATGAACAAGCGCCGCCGGCAAGGTGCCGGCGGCTCTTCAGCGAAGAACGGAGATCAGGTGGCGGACAATCCGCCGGCGCCGACCGAGGCGGCGACGGCCTTGTCGGCATCGTCGATGAAGGAGGCTGCGACAGCGGTCTCGTCGACCGGCGTGCTGAAGGTGCTGGAGAGTTGCAGTGCGATGTGGTCGGCCAGCCGCAGTGCGAGTGCGGTTAGCGTGATGGTGGGGAAGTTCGCGCCTGCCGTCGGGAAGACCGAACTGCCGGCGATATACAAGTTGGCCAGACCGTGCACCCGGCAGTCGCGATTGACGACGCCCTTGCGCTCGTCGTCATGCATGCGGGTCGTGCCCATGTGATGCCAAGTGCCCTCACGCTCGAAGCTTGCCGGCCAGCCGTGCTGCTCCAGAGAAGGACCGGTATCGACCTCGGCCACACCGGTGACCTCCAGCTCTCTTGCGATCAGGGCCAGCGTGCGGTCGGCAGTGCGACGAGTCAGCGGATCGATCTGCCATTGAACCTCGACGCGCGGCATGTTCAGCGCATCGCGCTTGTCGTGCGACAGTGTGACGCGGCTGTCGGGGTTGGGCGCCGGCTCGATGATGACCTGGAACCCGACATTGCGTATCAGCGGACGCGGATGGAACAGGCGCGTAAATCCGTACAGGAAGGTATTGACCGGCTCGCGCACCATCACGGCCACGTCGCCGGCGAGGTTCCAGCCGGGCTGCTCTTTTGACAGCAGCGCCTGCTTGCAGCGGAACAGCGCCTTCGCGCCCTCACTGCCTTCGCCCGGAAACTCGGAGCAGAAGCAGACGCGGGCATTTAGCACCCGCTCCCTCGCCATCGCCTGCTCGGTCAGCGCCAGCTGGGCCGCGATGTGCTGGCCGTGCGCCGAGACCGCCGCATTCATGTAGTTGTATTTGATGTCGTAGAGCTTGTTGCGCGACCAGCGCGGCGCAAACTTCACGCTGCCCACCAGCATCCGCGGATGGTCCATGAAGTAGCGGCCGACCAGGTCGTGCTGATTGCCGACGCCATTCATCATCACGCGGTTCGATGCCAGCAGCAGCCGCGCATTCTCGATGCCGCCGGTGGCCAGCACGAACAGGCGGGCGGCCACCGTCATCTGCCGGCCGTCAAGGGTCTGCACGCGCACCTGGTTGATCCGCGTGCACAGGGCATCCGGTACGATCTGCGTGACGTTCGCATGCAGGAAAACCCGCACATGGCGCGCCAGCTTCAGCTCCTGCCGGTAGTGTTTGCCAAAGCGCACCGGCGGGCTGAACTGCGAGATCGTGTCGCGCACGTCGCCGCCGGACAGCGGCAGCCGCCGCACGTCAGGCCGGCCGATGGCGTCTTCCCAGAAGGCGGGATCAAAATTCTGCGGGCCGAGCTTCAGCACGTCGTGTGCGCGCCGGTAGTAAGGCTGCAACTCGTCGAGGCCGAACGGCCAGCCGCTGTGCGCAATCCAGTCGCGCTCGGCGAAGTCCCAGGAATCGAGCGGACGGCTCCAGCCGCCCCAGCAATTGCTACTGCCGCCGAGGAAGCGCGCGCGACAGCCGTCGGCGAACTGGTAATCGATGCCGGTGGCGTCGCCCCGGGCCAGGTCGCGAGTGGCGTCGTCCGGCTCGAAGCCGCCGCTCTCCAGCACGCAGGTATCGATGCCGCGTTTGTCGAACTCGCGCGCCAGGGTCAGGCCCGCCACGCCGCCGCCGATGATGCAGACCGTGACGATCAGTGCCTTGCCATCGCTGACCTGCCGCGTATCGATGAACATGGGTGCTCTCGCAAGTTGCCGGGTGGGTCCGATGCCTGTCAGCCGTTGCGCCAGCGCCGGACCTGCGCGCGCAGCGCCGCCTTGCAGCGGGCGCCGACCAGCGCCAGCACCCGCCGCGGATGGAGCAGCGCCGCGGCCGGATGGCGCAGCAGCAGCCATTGCCTCAGCTCGACGCGCGTGCCGCCGAGGCGCGTCTTGTAGTCGTACTGCCCCCACAGGAAATGGAAGCGCTCGAGGCCCTGCGCGATCGCGTCCTGTATCGTTAGTGCGCAGCACAGGAAGCCCAGCCGCAAATCGTCGAAGTCGGGGTCGTGCGCGATGACATGCATGTAGAGGTCCTGGCCGGCCAGCGTGCACAGCAGCCCGGCCCGGATCTCGCCGTCGATGTCGATCAGGGTGAGCTGCCCGCGCTCGCGCATCACGCGCCGCAGGCCCTGCTCCTCGCGGTCGCCCATGCCGAAGCGGCGGCCCTTTTTCTGCATGCGGGCGCGATTGAAATCAATGACCCGGCGCAGCTGCGCGTCGGTGATCTGCTCGCTGCCGAGCCGGCGGAAGCAGAAGCCCGGCTGCTTGCGCTGCGTGCGGCGCAGGTGATAGCGCACCTTCTCGCGGGTCTGCGCCGACAGGCCGGCCAGCCAGGCATCGGACGACGACGGCAGCGCCAGTACGAAGTCTTCGGACATCGGTGCCGACAGGGCCCAGAAACCCGGCACCTTGCCCTCGATGCCGGCCGACCGGACCTGCACGGCCGTCAGCCCCGGATGATGCGCGAACACCGCAGCGGCAAATTCGCCGAGCTCGTCGCCGCTCGGGACAAAGACCTCGTTGAGCACGCGCGCCACCGTGCCCTGCTTCTCGAACAGCATCAGGCCGGCGATCTGGCCGCCCTTGCGCGAGACCCAGGCCTCGATCTCGGCCGACAGCCCGCCATGCACGCGCAGGTGCGGCTCGGAGCAGAAAATGCTGTGGTAGCGGCGCTCTAGCGCCGGCCAGACGTAGCCGGGCAAGGGCCAGCGATGGAATTCCTGTGACAGGCCGGGGTCGCGCGGCCGGGCCAGGCTGCCGACAGCCTCCTCGGACCCAGCGTCGTCGGGCGGTACGAAGGCGCGCAAGCTCATGCGTCCGCCATGCGCTGCGAGTCGGGAGAATAGCCGAGCTGGCGGAACTTGCCGTAGCCGTAGCGGTTGCCGTAGCCGTAGCGTCCCGGCTTGCTCGTCATGTCGTTGAACAGGATGCCCTTGGCGGCCAGGCCGGCGCGCGCCAGGCGCTTCATGGCCTCGGCGATCTCGCCCGGGCGCGTGACGCCGGAACGGGTGGTCAGGAAAATCGCGCCCGCATGCTCGCCGATGATCAGGCTGTCGGCCACGGCCAGCAGCGGCGCGGCGTCGATCAGCACAATGTCGTAGTGCGGCGACAGCTCGGCCAGCATGGCGGCCAGCGAGGGTCGCATCAGCAGCTCGGCCGGGTTGGGCGGCAAGGTGCCGGTCGAGATGAAGTCGAGATTCTCCAGCACGCTCGCGCGCAGCACCTCGGCCGGGCTGGCGCCAGCGAGGATGTCGGACAGACCGCCGGCGCGCTCGCTGTGGAAGTAGCGGTGCAGCTGGCCGTCGCGCAGGTCGCCGTCGATCAGCAGCACCCGCTTGCCGCTGGCGGCCATGATCGACGCCAGGTTCACCGACACGAAAGACTTTCCCATACCCTCGGTGGGGCCGGTGATCAGTACCACGTGGTTGTCGGTGCGGGTCAGGCAGAACTGCAGCGCGGTGCGGAAGTTGCGCAGGCCCTCGACCGCCACGTCCATGCTGGCAATGCGCGAAAGCAGCGGCAGGCGGGTCGGGTCGCGCCCGCCATTGACCAGCGTCTGTTGCATCTTGCTGTGCGGGATACTCGCATAGACCGGCAGCCCGAACATTTTCTCGACCTCGTCCGGATCGTCGAGCGCCGTCTGCAGCGCACGCCGCAGGAAGGCCAGCAGCAGGCCGAGGAAGATGCCGGCGAAGATGGCAATGGCGATGATGCGCGGGCGGTTCGGCGTGACCGGCTGGTCCGGCTTCTCCGGCGAGTCGACCAGCCGCACGTTGCTGGTCTTGCCGACCGTGATCAGCTGCAACTGCTGCGCCGATGTGACCAGCGCGGTATACAGCTCGCTGTTGACCTTGACGTCGCGCGCCAGGCGCACCATTTCCTGCTCCAGCACCGGCAGCTGCTTGAGCTGGGCCGAGGCCTCGCGCAGCTCGCGGCTGACCTCGCGCAGCTGGTCATCGACTGCCTGCACCGCCGGATGCGCCGGCATGTAGCGTGCCAGCAGCTCGGTGCGTTTCTGCTCGAGTTCGATCTTGCGCGTGCGGACCGAGGCCGAACGCTGCAAGTTGATCCGCCCTTCCTCGCCGATGTCGACCGTGCCGTTCTGGTTTCGGAACTGGTTGTAGCGCGCTTCGGCCTGCTCGAGCTGCTGCTTGAGCTCCGGCAGCCGCTGGTTCAGGTAGGCCAGCGACTTGTCCGCTTCCTCGGTGCGGCGCGCGCTGTTCTGGGCCATATACTCGCGCCCGATCTCGGTCAGCAAACGGTAGACGCCGTCGGCGCTGCCGCCCTTCAGGGTTGCCGTCACCACGCCGGACTGCTTGCCCACCTCCTGCACATCGAGCGCCTTCTGCACGCCCTCGATGGCCGCCAGCCGCGAACTGCGGGTAAGCGAGAAGCGCGTGCCGGGCGGCGCATCGAGCCGGTCGATCTTCAGTGTGATCGGGCCGTAGGGCGTGGACTCGTCGAGCTCCTTGCCGGTCTCGCCCTCGAACCAGATGCCGCTATCGGGCTCGGTCAGCATGAATCGCCCGCCCTCCATCGCGCGCAGCTCGAAGCGCCGGTTCTCCAGGTACTCGGGCACGTCGAACGCATCGACTGCAATTTTTTCCTTGCCCCACGCGTAGCCGCCGAAGCCTTTCAGCCACGGCAGCACCTCGGCAACGCCAGAGGCGGCGACCAGGCTGCCGACGACCGGCAGGCGGTCGGGGCTGGCATCGATGTAGAGCTTGAGCTTGTCGATGGCCCGGGCGACGACCAGGCGGGACCGCAGCAGTTCAACCTCGGCTGCTGCCGGCGTCTTGTAGTCGATGATCGAGCCTGCCTCGCCAAGGATGTTCTTGGGCTCGCGCTGCCCTTTCTCCTCGACCTGCACCATCAGGCTGGCCTCGAACACCGGCCGCGCGATGAAGGCATACAGCGTGCCGATCAGGGTCACGACCAGCGCAACGGCCATGATCATCCAGCGATATTCGATGACGGTGTCGAGGTAGGAGATCAGGTCGGTGTTGCCGTCATCGGACAGGATCACGGGCTGCTCGCCCGCGTAACTGAGTTGGGGCATCGGGGAAGGCATCTTGTCTTGTCTCGGATGGTTTTCAGTTCAGTGCGCAGGCCGGCTGTGCGGCCAGTTCCGGCAGCCGGCGGTCGATCGCTTGCCGGATCAGTTGCAGCGAGCGACGGAAGGCGTCCGGGCCGCGCTGGTAGGGGTCGGGTATATCGATGCCGCCGGCTTCGCCGAGACGCTCGACCCGGGCGGCGGCCGCCGGGTAGCGCTGACGGACGAAGCGCCGCTGCTGGCCGTCCATGGTTAGCACGAGGTCGGCCTCGTGCATCATCCAGCTGGCCAGTGGTCGGGCGCGGTGCTCGCCGATGTCGATGCCGAACTGCCGCATCAGTTCGACGGCGATTGGGTCGGCCGGCGCGCCGCCCGGCGCGCAAATGCCTGCAGAAAATAGCTCATGCGCCGGCAGCAGCTGCCGCATCAGGCCTTCGGCCATCGGGCTGCGGCAAAGATTGCCTGTGCAGAGCAAGAGGATATTCATGGCCATCAGCGTCCCGGCGGCGGCGTGGTCGCAATCACGGCCGTGGGCAGCGAACCCGGGATCATCGCGCTGATGGTGCGGTTCCAGTTCGTCAGCGGCGTGGCCGCGACGTAGACCACGTCTTTCGGCTCGAGCTCGAAGCCCTCGGCCATCGCCAGCGCGCCCGGCGCATTGGCGTCGAGCTGGTAGACCTTCGATTCCTTCTCGCTGCGGCGTACGACATACACCTTGCGCGCGTCGCCGGTTACCGGGTTGATGCCGCCAGCTTCGCCCAGCGCCTCGTTCAGCGTCAACCGTCCATTGCGCATCGGCAGCGCGCGCGGCGACGTGACCTCGCCGGAAAGGAAAATCTTGCTGTCGTCGCGCGACAGCACCCGCACCAGATCGCCGTTGGCGAGCATGATGGATGACGGGTTGACGCCGCGCTGCACCAGCTGCGGCAGGTTGATTGCGTAGGTCTTGCCCTCGCGCGAGACGAGGATGCGGCTCTGGTCCGCCGTCGGGTTCATGCCGCCGGCGCGGTTGATGGCCTCGGTCAGCGTCATCGGTATGTCGTTGATCGGCTGCACGCCGGGCGCCTTCACCTCGCCGTCGACGTACACGCGCTTGCTGCGGTAATTGAGCACGCGCAGCGTGACCTTCGGATTGCGGATGTAGTTGGCCAGTTTGGTCGTCAGCAGCGCATGCACCTCCGACGAGGTCAGCCCGGCCACCTGCAGCTTGCCCGCATACGGGAAATCCAGCGCGCCGTTCAAGTCGACCTCGAAGCCGTTGGCCGGCTGCATCGGGCTGGCCGCGACGCCGATGGCGCCGGGCGGCGTGGCCGGCAGCATCGACGCCGACAATTCGGGATGATCCCAGACCACGATGTGCAGCACATCGCCGGGCGCGATCTTGTACGGCTGCGACGGCTGCATCAGCGCACTGATGTCTTCGGTCACGCGCTGGCTGCGCGCCTCGCGCTCGGACTTCACCAGCGCGGGCGTGATGACCTGGATGTCGGGGTTGGTTTCCTTCGAGCCGTCACTCGAGGCCGAGGCATTCGAGAACTGGATACCCGGCGCCATGGCCGTGCAGCCCGACAGCAGCACCGCGATGATGACTACGGCATGACGACCGTCCATGATTCCCCACCTCCACGACACAACCTGTGGACGAATGTAAGGGGAACGCCCGGCGGCCCGGTTGACGGCGCTCAGCCTTCCCGCAGGGTCAATATGGGCGGCCTCGACAACACGTTTTTTAGGCCGAACCAGCCGCCGGCAAGGGCGCAGGCCATGCCCAGCGCGATGCCCGCGAGCCAGATTGCGGGCGTCATCGTCCACGCGAACTCGAAGACCTGGCGCGCGAGCGTCCAACCTACGAGCGCGGCGCCGGTAGCGGCCAGCGCGCCCGCGCTGCCGCCCACCAGCAGACACTCGACCCACTGCGCGCGCGCAAGCTGCGCGCGTGTCGCGCCCAGCGCGCGCAGCAGGCCCGCCTCGTGCGCGCGCTCCTGCTGTGACACCAGCATCGCGGCGGCCAGCACCATCACGCCGGCGGCCAGCGTGAAGAGGAACAGGAACTCGACCGCCGCGACCACCTGGTCGATGACCTGCTGCACCTGCGCGACCATGCTGCCGACATCGACGACGGTCAGGTTCGGATAGTCGCGCACCAGCCGGCTGACCAAGCCCTGACTGTCAGGCGGTAGATGAAAGGCGGTAATCCAGGTGCTCGGCAGCGGCTCGGCGACCGCCGGCGACAGGATCACGAAGAAGTTGACCCGCATCGAACTCCAGTCGAGCTTGCGCACGCTAGTGATCTTGGCATCGACTGGCACGCCGGCGACGTCGAAGCGCAGGGTATCGCCGAGCTTCAGGCCGAGCGTCGTGGCCAGCCCCTGCTCGATCGAGGCCTCGGCGCCCGCGCCGTCGAACCAGCGGCCCTCGACCAAGGTGTTCTGCGGCGGCAGGTCGGCCATCGTCGACAGGTTGAATTCGCGCTCGACGAGGCGCTGCGCACGGTCTTCCCGGTAGCTGTCGGGACCGATGCGACGGCCGTCGATCTCGATCAGCCGGCCGCGGATCATCGGGAACAGGCTGGCGTCGCGAATACCGGCCTCGTCCATCGCGGCAGCCAGCGGCGCGCGTTGCTCGGGCTGGATGTTGATGACGAAATGATTAGGCGCGTTGTCCGGCGTGGCCTGCCGCCATGCGGCCAGCAGGTCCTGCCGCACCAGCGTCAGCAGCAGCAGCGCCATCAGCCCTAGCGATAGCGCGACGATCTGCAGCGCGCTGGACGCGGGCCGCCGCGCCAGCGAACCCTGCGCGAAGCGCCATGCCGGCAGGTGCAGCGGGATGCGCACCCGGCGCAGCGCCTGCAGGACGATCCATGCCACCAGCGACGATACTGCGAGGCCGCCTGCAAAGCCGGCCGTGGTCAGCAAGCCCAGCTTGAGGTCGCCCGCCTGCCAGACCAGCAACGCGACGAACGACGCGAGGGCCAGCAGATAGCCGCCGAGCGTGAACGGCCGCGGCGGCTGCTGCTCGCGCCGGATCACGCGATTGTGCGGCACGTTGCGCAGTTGCAGGACCGGCGGCAGCGCGAAGCCCAGCAGCAGCAACATGCCGGTCGCGATGCCCTGCGCCAGCGGCATCCAGCCGGGCGGCGGCAGCGGCGCCGTCAGCAGCGAGCCCAGCCATTGCAGCAGCAGGTGATGCGCGCCGAAACCAGCCAGCGCGCCCAGCACCCCGCCGGCCAGTCCGACGAGCGCAAATTCGATCAGGTAGATGCGCGTCACGTCGGACTGCGTGAGGCCGAGGCAGCGCAGCATGGCCACCGCGTCGAGGTGACGCTGCATGAAGCGGCGCGCGGCCATCGCGATCGCCAGCGCGGCCAGCATCGCCGTCAGCAGGCCGACCAGCGCGAGGAACTGCCGCGCGCGGTCGAGCGTGGCGCGCATCTCGGGCCGCCCGGCCTCGAGCGACTCGACCTGTACACCGCGCACATCGGCAGCCTCGATCTGCTGCTCCAGCCACTGCCGAAACGCCGCCACCTCGCCGGCAGCGCCGGCCACCTGCAGGCGGTAAGTCACGCGCGAGCCGTTCTGCACCAGCCCGGTCGAGGCGAGGTCATCTAGCGCCAGCATTACGCGCGGAGAGAAGCTCATGAAGCCGGCGCCGCGGTCTTTCTCCATGACGATCTCGGCCGCGATCCGGAACTCGCGCTCGCCGACAGCGACGGTATCGCCGATCCGGCGCTTGCGCGAACTCAGGAACGAGCTATCGACCCACACGGTGCCGGGATCGGGTGCGCCGCGCGCCGCGACCTCGCCGCCCTCACGCTTGAGCGTCAGCTCGCCGCGCAGCGGGTAGCCGGCCGAGACGGCTTTCACGGCCACCAGTCGCGAGTCGGCCTGCTCGCCGCTGCCGGTGGTCGCCATGCTGGGGAAGCTGACCGTGTCGGCCAGCGCCAGGCCGCGCCCGGTGGCCTGCGCACGCCATTCGGCGCGCACCGGATAATCGGCGCGCACGACCAGATCGGCGCCCAGCAACTGGGACGCGTCCTGCGTCAGCGCGCGGTTCATCCGGTCGACGAAAAAACCGACCGCAGACAAGGCCGCGACCGCGATCGCCAGCGCGACCAGCAGGAAGCGCAGTTCCCCGGCGCGCCAGTCGCGACGGGTCATGCGCAGCGCATGCAGAAAAGCATTTCCGCCCGAATTCGACATCAGGATGGCTCCACAGGAATCGGCCCGCCAGTCGGGGCCGGGCCGATTGTACGGTAGCCTCGCGCGCGGCGTTGGCCGGCAGGCGGAATCGTCACATGGTGGCGCCGCGGTGTCCCTCGTGGTGCGTGCGCTCATAGTTCTCCTGGCAGGGAGCGCAGCGCTCGGCGGTCGGCATGGCCTGCAAGCGCTCGAACGGAATCGGATAGCCGCAGGCGGCGCACTCGCCATAGGTGCCGCTTTGCATCCGCTTGCGCGCCAGTTCGACGGCCCGCAATTCATTGATGTCCCGCGTGACGGCGGCATTGCCGAGATCGACCGACAGGTTGGCAAAAGACTGGTCGCCGGGATCCGGCACCTCGCTGGCGAGCTGCACGTAATCATCCTGCGCGATCACCTCACGCCGTATCTCCTCGCGCAAGGTGCTCTCGCGCTCCGACAGCGCCTTGTTCAGTCGGATCTTTTGCTGCTGATTCAGTTCTTCCATACAGGCCTCTTGTCTGTTGGTCACTCCATCGGGGCGCCGGCGCACGAGGACACCTGCACCCTCGCAACCGTGCGCACTCCCTGCACAGGAAGGAGTCGCCAAGGCCGCCATTGTTCCCAATGTGCTAACGTTAAATCGTTCGTTGAGAGTTAGTCGGTTCGAATATCGTTAGCAATTTCGGAAGATTTGTTTGCGAATGCACAGACTCTGGCACTGCGTTGATTTGTCTCAAGCCCGCTCTACTGGACTTCAAAGGCAATCTCATTAGACTCGTTTCTGACCATTAACGTGCAGACAGTCTGAGGGACGCCATGAATCTTTTTCCTGCGAACGCCATCCCGACCTCCGGGGAACTGATGGACGCCTTCCTGCGCGCATCGGCGCAAAGTGGCCAGAGCGCACGCGAAGCCTGGCTGGCGCGCGAGGTGCTGCAAGGCCTGATGCGGTTGGCACGCAGCGAGCAGTTGCTGGACATCCGGCGCTCGGTCGATAAGCTGGTGCCGGCCAGCATACAAACGCCCGCCAAGCGCAGCAAGTCGAGGCGCGCGCCGCGCACCTCGGCGGCACAAAAGCAGTTCGTATTCGGCCGCGAGAACTGAGGCTTCACCCACAAACCAGGCCTAGGAGGCAACTCCACCAGCCACCCTCGCAAGCCAACCCCGCAAGCCAACCCCACGAGCGACCCAAGCTGCACCTGCCTGCCGTGCCCCTGTCGGGGCATCCTGCCCCCCGATCAGTTCGCCTTCTCGTCCGCCGATCTTCAAGCACATCGGCCGTTGCATGCTGGTGCCTGGTTCTGGCACTATTTGCCGGCCATAAAAACCGCAAGGCTTACCCCGCCCCCGCATGCCATGGAAAAAGCGGCACCACCCGACACGCTCGTCGTTGACGGCGACAAGCTCAAGCAAGCGCGCGAGGCACGCGGCATGTCGGTCCATGACATGGCCAGCTCGGTCACCCTGTCGCGCGAACAAGTCAGGGCGCTGGAGGACGGTGGCAACCTGCCCTTCTATACGGCCGCGCACAAGCGCCTAGCCCTGAGAAAGTATGCAAGCGCCCTCGGCATCCCGCTGTCGGACGTGATCATCGACACCGAGGAAGCCCGGCCTGCCAGCGCCGAGCCAGCCGCCGCCGATGCTGTGGCGGTCGCGGATGCACCGGGTACGCCGGCCGAGCTGCGGCTCGCGGCAGCCGAGCGCAATGCCCGGCTGCGACGGCGCCTGCTGGCAAGCGCCGTGGCAACCGCGATCCTGCTGGCCATGTACGCAAAGCAGCGCGGCACACCGGACACCGGAGCGCCGCCCGCAGCGGTCGAGGCAAGCGCCGCCCTCGATTCGCCTGCGCCTGCGCCCGAGCCGGTGCCCGCGACCGCCGCAGCCGAACCCGCGGCGAATCCGGCATTGCAGCCCGCCCCGCAGCCCGCACCGCAGCCAGATTCGCCAGCACGTGCCAATGCAGCCACCGAGGCCACCGCCTGCACGCTGCCGCCTGCCGCCGGTGTTCCCGTATGGTCGCCGCCGTACCAGCGCAAGCCCGACCTGCGCGTCTTCCTGATCAGCCGCACGGCCGTCGAGGTCTGCATCGCCGATGCCTCCGGCAGGCCCGCGCTGATCACCTTGAAGCCGAACGCCGGCCACGCCTTCGCCGGCAAGCCGCCTTATCTCGTTCGCGCGGACGGACTGGCCGCGCTCGACATCTACCTGCAGGGGATGCGCGCTCGCGTGCCCGCCGATGCGCAGGCGCTGCGGCTGGTACCCACCACGGTCATGCGAGCCGCCGACGACGCCGTCCCGCCCTCGGCCGACCAATCAGCCGAGTAATCGGCAGCGGATGCGGCGCTGCGACGCAACATCCGGGATCATCGCCAGCCCCCGCACGGGCCGCGTTTGACGTAAGCTTTTGGAACGACAAACACCGTCAAACCGGTTGTCGATACAAAATGTACGGAGCGACCGCCGCATCGGTTGCGATGCTGCTTCAAACAAAAAACACACCAATCCTTCGGGAGGAGACAATGAAGCACACCCCCACACTGTCATCCGCACGCGCTGCGCTTCGATCGCTCGCCGCTGCGGCGGGTGTCACGCTGATGCTCGGCCTTGCCGGCCATGCAGGTGCGCAGGAAATCCGGATAGGCGTCGTCAGCTTTCTGTCGGGTCAAGCAGCCGACAGCTTCGGCGTGCCAGCCGTCAATGGCGCAAAGGTGCTGATCGACGCCTTCAATGGTGGCAGCGCTCCGGCGCCGTACAACAAGCCGGGCATGGGCGGCCTGAAGATCGTGCCGGTCTACGTCGATGAAAACGGCGGCGCGACCAAGCAGGTGCAGGAACTGCGCAACCTGTACGACCGCGAAAAGGTCGACCTCGTGATCGGCTATGTCAGTTCCGGCGACTGCCTCGCGGTGTCGCCGGTGGCCGAGGAAATGAAGAAGCTGCTCGTGCTGTACGACTGCGGCACGCCGCGCATCTTCGAGGAAGCAAAATACCAATACGTGTTCCGCACAGCCTCGCATGCGGCGATGGATAACGTCGCCGTCGCCCGCTACCTGAAAGCGCGCAATGTGAAGGTCGGCACGATCAACATGATCAACCAGGACTATGCCTGGGGGCATGATTCGCTGAAGGACTTCACGCTGTCGATGGCGGTGCTGTATCCCGAGGCGAAGGTGCAATCCGACCAGCGACCGAAATTCGGCGCCGGCCAGTACGGCACCGAGATCTCGCAACTGATGTCGCGCCCGGCCGACATCACCCACTCCAGCCTGTGGGGCGGCGACCTGCAGGCCATGGTGCTGCAAGCCGCGCCGCGCGGCATGTTCAAGCGCTCGCAGGTGGTGCTGACGGCGGCCGACCATGTGCTGGTGCCGCTTGGCGACAAGATGCCCGAGGGCGTGGTACTCGGTGCGCGCGGCGCTTACGGCATGCTGGCCGCAAAGTCCGACCTGAACGACTGGTGGTGGAAGCTCTACCAGGACAAGAACGGCGTCTACCCGGTGCAGGCGCCGTACCGGATGGCGCAGGCGCTGATGGGCGTCAAGCTCGCGGTCGAGAAGGCGATGGCGGCCAACGGCGGCAAGAAGCCGACGACCGAGCAGATCGCCTCCGCGCTGCGCGGCTCGGAGTGGGATTCGCCCGGCGGCCGCATCCGGATGGCACTCGGCGATGGCCAGCAGGCGATCCAGCCGACCGCCATCGGCCGCACGAAATGGGATGCATCGAAAAAGCTGATCGTGATGGAAGACATACAGCGCTTCGCCGCCGAATGCGTGAACCCGCCGGCCAACATGAAATCCGAGGACTGGATCAAGGCCGGCTTCCCCGGCGCGAAGTGCCAGTGACGCTGCGCAGACTGCCATGATGCTGACGGCCACCATCCTGATCGACGGCCTGACCTACGCGTCATGGCTGTTCATCGTCGCGCTCGGGCTGACGCTGGTGTTCGGCGTGCTCAAGATCCTCAATGTCGCGCACGGCAGCTTCTACGCGCTCGGAGCGTATGCGGCCGCGACGCTGGTCGGCTGGTTCGCCAGCCTGCAGTTCGCGCCGGCGCTGTCGGTGGTCGCGATGCTGCTGGCGGCGGTGGCGGTGGCCGCGCTGGTCGCGCCGCTGTGCGAGCGCGGCCTGCTGCGCACTTTCTATGGCCGCGACGAGGTGCTGCTGGTGCTGGTCACCTTTGCACTGTTCCTGATCCTGGAGGACGTCACCAAGCTGATCTGGGGCGTGAACCCGCTCTACGTGTCCGAGCCCTACATGCTGTTCGGCACCGTCGATTTTGGCGAACTGTCCTATGTCGGCTATGACTTTGCGCTGGTGGCCGTTGCGCTGGTTGTCGGCACCGCGGTCTGGTGGGGGCTGACCCGCACCCGCACCGGCAAGATCGTGCTGGCCGTCATCCACAGCGAGGAGGTCGCCGCCAGCATGGGCGTGAACGTATCGCGCATCTACACGCTCGCCTTCGGCACCGGGATTTTCCTGGCCGCGCTGGGCGGCGCGCTGACCGCGCCGATGATCTCGGTACAGCCCGGCGTGTCGGTGGGCGTGATCATCGTCTCGTTCGCCGTCGTCATCATCGGCGGGCTCGGCAGCATACCGGGCGCGGCGATCGGCGCGCTGATTGTCGGCCTGGCGCGCTCGGCCGCCGTGCACCTGATGCCGGAAGCCGAGCTGTTTTCCATCTATGGCGTGATGGCCATCGTGCTGATGTTCCGCCCCGAAGGGCTGTTCCAGCGCGTGCAGGCAAGGAAGATCTGATGAATGCCCATTCCCCCCTGCGCACCGCGCTCGCCGGCCTGCTGGCCGCCGGCCTGCTGCTGGCCGCAGGCCTGGCCATGCCACGCTGGCTGGCCTTCCTCGTCACCATGGCCGCCGCCCAGGGCCTCGTCTCGCTCGGCATCGTGCTGCTGATGCGCTGCGGCGTGGTCTCCTTCGGCCAGGGTCTCGTGTTCGCCGCCGGCGGCTACACGGCGGCGCTCGCCTTCGGCCGTCTCGGCATCAGCGACGCGCTGCTGCTGGCGCTGCTGGGCGGCGCGGTCGCCGCCGCCATCGCCGCGCCGTTTGCGTGGCTGATCGCGCGCTACCGCGGTATCTTCTTCGCGATGCTGTCGCTGGCGCTGTCGATGGTGCTCTACGGGCTGCTGCTGAAGTCGCAGTCCTTCGGCGGCTCGGACGGCTTCAACATGGGTCGCCCCACCCTGTTCGGCCTGCCGGCGGGCGACAGCGGCTATGCCGGCTATGCGGTGACGGTCGTGCTGTCGGCCGCGGTCGGCATCGCAATGCGCATCTATTTCGACTCGGCGCGCGGGCTGGTCGCGCTGGCTGCGCGCGACAACGAGATCCGCGTCGAGTACCTCGGCAGCTCGGTACAAGCGCTGATCGCCAGCCATTTCATCGTCGCCGCGTTCATCGGCGGCATGGGTGGCGCGCTGGCCGTGATGGCGCTCGGCCATGTCGAGCCGGAATTCAGCTACTGGACGCGCTCGGGCGACTTCGTCTTCGTCGCCATCCTTGCCGGCCACCACAGCGTGCTGGCCGCCTTCGTGGCTTCGGCCGCACTGGAAATGGTGCGCTCGTTTTCCAGCGCCTGGTTCCCGAACAGCTGGCAGCTGGCGCTCGGCATGTTCCTGCTGGCGGTGATCCGCTTCCTGCCCGGCGGTATCGGCTCGCTGTGGCTGGCGCGCCGCCAGCGTGGAGCGCACGCATGACGCACTACGAACTCGCCATCAGCGCGGTCGGCGTGCAAAAGCGCTTCGGCGCCGTGGTCGCGGCGGCCGACATCGACCTCAACGTGCCGGCCGGCCAGCGCGTCAGCCTGATCGGCAGCAACGGCGCCGGCAAGACCACCTTCGTCAACATGCTGACCGGCTACATCCGGCCTGATGCCGGCCAGATCCTGCTGCACGGCGACAGTATCCTCGGGCTGCCGCCGCGCGCCATCGCGCGGATGGGCATTGCGCGCTCTTTCCAGGTGCCGCAATTGTTCAAGGATTTGTCCGTCACCGATAACCTGCTGGTGGCGATCGCGGCGCAATCGGGCGAACAATCGCCGTGGCGGCCGGCCGGCAGCCGCGCCGCGCAAGAGCGCGCAGAGGCGCTGCTCGAGCGCTTCGAGCTGGCCGCCCACGCGCGGCGGCGCGTCGGCGAACTGCCCGGCGGCCTGCGCAAGCTGCTCGACATCGCGATGGCCCTGACCCGCCATCCGAAGGTGCTGCTGCTCGACGAGCCAACCTCGGGCGTGGCCGCCGACGAAAAATTCCCGCTGATGGAAACCGTCATGCGCGCGCTGTCGCACGAAGCCGCCACCGTGCTGTTCGTCGAGCACGACATGGACATCGTGGCCCGCTACGCCCAGCGCGTCGTCGCCTTCTACAGCGGCCGCATCATCGCCGACGGCCATGTCGAAGAAGTTCTGTCCGACGCCGACGTGCAGCGCCATGTCACCGGCCGCAAGACACAGGGAGCGCCGCATGCTTGAGGTCCGCGCAATCGAAGTCGCGATACAGTCGGCGCCGGTGCTGCGTGGCCTGTCGCTGGAAGTCGGCCAGGGCAAGATGGTCGGGCTGGTCGGCCGCAACGGCGCAGGCAAGACCACCACGCTGCGCACCATCATGGGCCACCTGCCGCTGGCGGGCGGCTCGGTCAGCTTCGACGGCCATGCACTCGACCGCCTGCCGCCGCATCTGCGCGCGCCGCTCGGCATCGGCTACATGCCGGAGGACCGCGGCCTGGTGCCCGAACTGTCGGTCGAGGAAAACATTCTGGTCCCATTGTGGGCCACCGGCAGCAAGCGCTGTACCGATCGGCTGGACTTCGTCTATGGCGTGCTGCCCGAACTCAAGGACATGCGCGAGCGGCGCGCGCTGCTGCTCTCCGGCGGCCAGCAGAAGCTGGTGGCGCTGGCGCGCGCGCTTGCGGTGGGAACGAAGCTGCTGCTGCTCGACGAGCCCTTCGAGGGCGTCGCGCCGGCCCTGTCGGCGCGGCTGGCCGAGGTGATCGCTGGCCTGCGCGGCGGCGAACTGTCGGTGCTGATCGCCCAGTCCGACCTCAACCATTCCCGCAACCTGCTCGATGCCGAGATCGTGATCGAACGCGGCGAAAACCTCGGATGATCCGCTGGGATGACCACGTCGCGCTGCCGGCCCTGCGCACCGAGCAGCACTACGGACGCACGCTGCGCTGCTTTGCCGAGCGGCCGCCGTCGATGCATGCGATGTTCACGCGCGCGGTAGCGGCCGGTCCGCATCGCGAGGCCATCAGCTGCGACGGACAGCGCTGGACCTATGCGCAGGCCGCCGCCGAAACCGAGCGCATCGCGCGCGTGCTGGCGGACCGGGGCCTGCGCCGCGGGCAGCGCGTGGTGATGTTCATCAGCAACCGGCCGGAGTTCGTGTTCGTGCTGTTCGCCCTGCAACAGCTGGGCGCGATCGCGGTGCCAGTCGGCACCCGCGAGCAGGCGCCGGGGCTGGCCTTCATCGTCAACCAGTGCGGCGCGACCGGCATCGTGTTCGACGACGCGCTGGCCGACCGGATTCCGCAGGCCGACGCGGCGCCCTGCCTGTCGTGGCGGCTGCCGCTGGGCGAGCTGGCCCGCGCCGATTCGGCAGTGTCGGCCACGCCTGCCACCGTCTCCGAGGACGACTGCGCGTGCATCCTCTACACGTCCGGCACCACCGGCCATCCCAAGGGCGCGATGCTCACGCACTTCAATATCGCGCATTCGGTCATTCACTATGAGGTCGCGTTCAAGCTGACCGCCCATGACCGCGCGGCGCTGGCCGTGCCGGCCAGCCACGTGACGGGGCTGGTCGCGCTGATCGCGGCCATCGTCCATGTCGGCGGCACGCTGGTCATCGTCCCCGAGTTCAAGGCGCCCTCCTTTGTCGAATTGGCCGCGCGCGAGCGCATCAGTTACTCGCTGATGGTGCCGGCGATGTACCAGCTGTGCCTGCTGCAGCCGGCCTTCAGGACGCTCGACCTCGGCGCATGGCGGGTCGGCGGCTTCGGCGGCGCGCCGATGCCGGTGCCGACCGTGCAGACACTGGCCGAGGCCGTGCCGGGGCTGACGCTGGTCAATTGCTACGGATCGACAGAGACTGCATCGCCGGCCACCATCATGCCGCTCGGCCTGTCGGCCATCCACAACGACAGCGTCGGCATCGCCGCGCCCTGCGCCGATATCCGTGTCGTCGACGAGGGCGGCCACCCCGTCGCTGCGGGGGACAGCGGCGAGTTGCTGATCGGCGGGCCGATGGTCGTGCCCGGCTACTGGGACAATCCCGACGCCACCGCCAAAGGCTTCGTCGACGGCCGCTGGCGCTCGGGCGACCTGGGCGCGGTCGATGCGCGCGGACTGGTGCGCATCTTCGATCGCATCAAGGACATGATCAACCGCGGCGGCTTCAAGATCTATTCGGTCGAGGTCGAGAACGCGCTGATGGCGCTGCCCGGCGTGGTCGAGGCGGCCGTGGTCGGGCACCCGTGCGAGGTGCTCGGCGAGCGCGTGCATGCCTACCTGTACGCTCCAGCCGCCTCACTCGACGCCGCTGCGGTGCGCGCGCACTGCGCGGCGCGGCTGGCCGACTACAAGGTGCCGGAACAGGTCGTGTTCGTCGATGCGCCGCTGCCGCGCAACGCCAACGGCAAGCTGCTCAAGCGCGCACTGCGATGAAATTCCTGGTCGCGCGGCTCAACCATGAGACCAATACCTTCTCGCCGCTGTGCACGACGCTGGCCGATTTCGAGCCGCGCTACGGCGCTGACGCACTCGCCGGCGAGCGCGCGGCGCGCACCGCGATGGGCGCGTTCATCCGGCTGCTCGAGGCGCGGCCGGGCAGCACGCTGGTCACGCCGGTGTCGGCGACCGCCAATCCCGGCGGCACCGTCGATGCGGCCGCCTACGAACACCTGGTCGGCTGCATCGTCGACGCGCTCGCTTCCGACATCGATGCGGTCCTGCTCGACCTGCACGGCGCGATGGTGGCCGCGCAGGTACCTGACGGCGAGGGCGAACTGCTGCGACGCCTGCGCGCGCGTGCGCCCAACGTACCGATCGCCGTCGCGCTCGACCTGCACGGCAACGTGACGCCGGCCATGGTCGAGCATGCCGATCTCGTCGTCGGCTTCAAGACCTATCCGCACATCGACATGGCCGAGACCGGCGAACATGCCGGCCGGCTGCTGCTGGACTGGCTCGACGGCAAGGCGCGTCCCGTAATGCGCTGGCGCCAGCTGCCGCTGCTGTCGCATACGCTGTGCAGCAACACGAACGAAGGCGCGATGCAGCGCGCGGTGCAGGCCGCGCGCGCGATGGAGTCGCAGCCCGGCGTGCAGGCCGTCACGGTGATGGCCGGCTTCTCGCTCGCCGATTTCAACGATGCGGGGATGTCGGTGATTGTGGTCACCGACGATGATGCGGCGCTGGCCGACCGGCTGGCCGATGAGCTGGCCGCGCAGCTCTGGCGCGAGCGCGAAGGCTTCGTCTGGCGCAGCGAGCCGCTGGCGGCTTCGCTCGAGCGCGCGCGCGCGCTGGCCGCGCTGCCGGGCCAAGGCCCGGTGCTGCTGCTCGACCACAGCGATAACGTGATGTCCGGCGGCACCTGCGACACGATGGACGTGCTGGCTGCGGCGCTGGAGGCCGGCCTGACCGGCATCGCCGCCGGCCCGATCTGCGATCCGCAAGCGGTCGCGCAACTGTGGGACGCGCGCGATGGCGCGCATGTCGAGGTCGATCTCGGCAACCGCTTCCGGATCCACGCAACGGACACGCGTCAGCCGATGCTGGTGGCGGGCACCGTGCGCGCACACAGCGACGGGCGCTTCACCGTCAGCGGCCCGATCTACACCGGCGCGCAGGCCGACATGGGCCGCAGCGTGCTGCTCGACATCGGCGCGGCGCATCTGGTGATTACCGAGAAGCGGATGGAGCCCTATGACATCGGCGTGTTCCGCTGCGTCGGGCTGGAACCAGCGGCGCAGCGCTTCCTGCTGCTGAAGTCGCGCATGTACTGCCGGCCCGTGTTCGGCGCGCTGGCTCGCGGGCTGGTCGAATGCGACTCGGACCGGGGCGGCCCGACCAGCTCGAACTATGCGTATTTCGATTTCAGGCGGCTGCGCCGGCCCGTGTATCCGCTGGACTCAGGGGCTGCGCCTGAAGCGCACTAGCGACGGCTCCACCGGCTCGAGCAGCGTCGGGCGCCGCATCAGCGGCTCCACTTCGTCCGCCGGCAGCGGACGCGAGATCAGGTAACCCTGCACCTCGTGGCAGCCGAGGCGGCGCAAATGTTCCAGCTGCACGGGCGTTTCGACGCCCTCGGCGACGACCGTGATGCCGAGCGACTGCCCGAGCGACAGGATCGCGCTGCACAGCGCATCGCTGCGCTGGTCGCGCCCGAGCGCGTGGATGAACGACTTGTCGATCTTCAGCACATCGACCTGCAGCCGCTGCAGCCGCGACAGCGACGACATGCCGGTGCCGAAATCGTCGATCTCGATGCTGACCGTCAGGTCGCGCAAATGCTGTATCTCGGAAGTCAGCACGTTGCCATCTTCGCCCAGCGCCGACTCGGTGAGTTCGAGCGCAACGCGCGAGACCGGCAGCCCGTGACGGGCCAGCTGCGTGATCAGTTGCAGCCGGAATCGATCGCTGCGCAACTGCAGTTCCGATACGTTGAAAGCCACGCGGCAATCGCCGAGCCCCGCGTCCTGCCAGGCGCGCAGCTGCCGGCAGAGCAAGCACAGCACCCATTCCCCAAGCGCCACGATCAGGCCGCGCTCCTCGGCCAGCGGTATGAATTCCTGCGGCATCAACAGGCCGTGAACCGGATGCTGCCAGCGCACCAGCGCCTCGAGCGCGGTCAGCCGGCCGCTGAAGACATCGACGCGCGGCTGGAAATGGAGCAACAGCTGCTCGGTGCCGATGGCGCGCGCGAGATCCTGCTGCAGCTGCACGCGCCGCTGCAACTCCTCGGCAAAGCTTGCAGCGAAACTGCAGAACTGCGCCTTGCCGGCCGACTTGGCGGAGTACATCGCGATGTCGGCAAACTGCAGCAGTTCGTGCGCGTCGCTCGTGTGCAGCGGCGCGACGGCAATGCCGACCGATGCGGTGACCGCAAAGGCGCCCCAGGGCTTGGCGGCGTTCAGGCGGTTCACCGCGGCGATCAGCCGCTCTGCGCGCGCTTCGGCATCCGCGAGGCTGTCGAGCGACTCGGCCAGCACCGTGAACTCGTCGCCGCCGAGCCGCACCACGGTGTCGGTTCCGCGCACCGAGGCGCGCAGGCAGGCGCCGATGTCCCTCAGCACCGCGTCGCCGGCCTCGTGGCCCATCGTGTCGTTGACTGCCTTGAAGTTGTCCAGATCGATGAACAGCAGGGCCACCATCTTGTCCTGCCGCCGCCCGCGCGCGATCACGTCCTGCAGGTGCTCGACCAGCCAGCGGCGGTTTGGCAGGGCCGTCAGCGCGTCCGTGACCGCCATCGCCGCCATCGCCGCCTGCTGCTCGCGCGATTCGCTGATGTCGCGCACCGTGATGGCCAGTCCGCCGTCGGTGCTGAGGCCGCGGCGATGGATCCAGCCGCCGGCGAACCGCCCCGGCCCGGGCTCCTGCGGTCTGGCGATCTCGATCTCGTCCTCCACCAGGCCTTCGGCCACGACGCGCAGCATGAAACCATGAATGCGCTCGTTATCGGCCCGGCTCATCAGTTCGCGGAACGTGCGGCCCAGCATCTGGTCGCGCGTCAGGCCCACGCGTCGGGCAGCCTGTTCGTTGCAATCGTCGACCAGGAAATCGACGATTCCCGCCTTTCCGTCCTGTACGGGCCGCACCGTGAACATGGCGTCGAGCGTGCCGTCGGCCGCCTGGCGGAAAGCCGCGCGCACCTGTTGCTGGCGCACATGGCGTTCGTGGCGGCGCAGGTGCGACCGCGCTGCGCCTGCTGCGGCCAGCAGCAACAGCAGACTGCTCCCGAACAGCATGCCGAACCACTGCCAGGGCCGATATCCGTGCTGCGCCAGCGCCGCCTGCAGGTCGGCGCTGGCGACCACGACCATCGGCGCGCCATCGACCATCGACCAGCCGAGTGCGCGCGTGATGCCATCGGTGAAACTGTCGCCCGGCTCGATGCGCTGGCCCGCATACGCAGTCGGCACGAGGTTCAGGCTGGCAGCGCCGAGCTCGAGCTGCTCATGCCGGTCGCCTGCGGCCCATGCCTGCTGCCCATCCACCATCTGCAGTGCGATCGCCGCGGCCGGCAGCGGGCGGGCCTCCGCCATCAGCTCCGGCGCACTGGTCTCGATCACCACGATCCCGGCGAAACGGCCGTCGGGCCGGTCGATGCGACGCGAAAGGCCGATGATGGAACGTCCCCGGGCATCGCGATCGGGCACGCGCTCGAACGCGCGGAAGCCCCGGTAGGGGGACGCGCGATGCGCAAGGAAAGGCGGATAGTCCTGCAAGGCAGGCGTGTTGCGGGCACGGCGGCTGTTGAGCAGGATGTGTCCGTCGGCGTCGGCAATCAGGACGCGCGAGGTTTTTCCCCTCAGCACGCCGGTGGCAAAGCGCTCGAGACGGAAGGGATCGCCGCCGCGCTCTGCCTCGTCGCGCAGCAATACCAGCAGCTGGTCTGCGCCCTGCACGAATTCCGCGACCTCTAGCGCCTGCTGCCGCGCGCTCGCGCCCTGCTGCTGCAGCACGCGCTCCGTCAATTCACTGCGCTCGGCGGCCAGCAGGCTCAGTCCGACCAGCCAGACCAGTGCCAGCGCCGCTGCGCATGCCGCACCCCACGCGAAGGGAATGAACTGACGATCGGAGGCAAGCTGTCGCAAGGGGTTCCGCTCGGGCATCGGCAGATCGACCGAAAGTTAATCAACGGAAATATTTATATCACGACATTCCTGAAAATGGGTCTGTCAGAAAGATCGTTGCCGGGTTAAATCAGACCGGCAAGGCTCGGCGCCCCGCATACGGCGCGCGGGTACCGAGCGCGGCGTCGATCCTGAGCAGCTCGTTCCATTTCGCCATACGCTCCGAACGCGCGAACGACCCGACCTTCAGCTGGCCGGCATTCCAGCCAACCGCCAGATGGGCAATCATCACGTCTTCCGACTCGCCCGAGCGTGCCGAGACGACGGTCGACCAGCCGAGCGACCGGGCGGCCAGCAGCGCCTGCCGCGTCTCGCTGATCGTGCCGGCCTGGTTGGGCTTGATGAGCACCGCATTGCAGGCCTTCACGGCCGCCGCATCGCGCACGCGCTGCGCGTTCGTCACCAGATAGTCGTCGCCGATGACCTGCACGCGGCCGCCAGCCTGCTGCGTGAAGGCGATCATGCCGGCCGTGTCGTCTTCCGCGACCGGGTCCTCGACCGACAAAATCGGGTACTTTGCCACCCAGTCGAGCAGCTTCGCGATCCACTCGTCGGTAGTGAACGCCCGGCCCTCGAGCGCTGGCCGGTACACGCCGTCGCGGCCGAATTCGGACGCCGCGATATCAAGCGAGATCATGACCTCGCCATGGCGGTAGCCCGCCTTCTCGATCGCGCGCGCGAGCATCTGCAGCGCGTCTTCATTGCCGTCGAAGTCGGGCCACCAGCCCCCCTCGTCGGCCACGCCGGCACGCCGCCCCGAGTCGGCCATCAACTGGCCGGCGGCGCGGTAGACCTCGGCTACCATTGCCAGCGCCTCGTCGATGTCGGCGGCCCCGACCGGCATGACGAGGAAGTCCTGGATGTCGACGCGGCGACCAGCATGCGCTCCGCCGCCGAAGATCTGGATTTCGGGCAGCGGCAGGCTGACCTCGGCGTCGCCGGCCAGGTACCTCCACAGCGGCAGCCGGGCCGACCGGGCCGCCGCATCGAGCACGGCCATCGAGGTCGCGATCAGCGCGTTGCCGCCGAGCCGCGCCTTGTTCGGCGTGCCGTCCAGCGCGACCAGCAGCTGGTCGATCTCTTCCTGCGCACGGGCGTCGCGGCCCGCCAGCGCCGGTGCGATCTCGCGCCCGATGCCATCGATGGCGCGCTGGACCCCGTAGCCGCCGAAGGCCTCGCCGCCGTCGCGCAGCTCGACCGCCTCATGGCTGCCGGTCGATGCGCCGGCCGGCGCGATGCCGCGTCCGACGCTGCCGTCGGCCAGCAGCACATCGACCTCGACGGTCGGACGTCCGCGCGAATCCCAGATGCGGCGCGCCTGCACGCGCGTGATGCTCGAGTTCATTGACACACATCCTTTCTCCAATCGGCATGCATAGCCGCCAGCGTGGCGGCGGGCGACAGCAGGTGGCGGCGCGCGAACGCGCGCTGGCGGCGCCGTCCATCGTCATCCAGGTACTCGAGCGGCGACTTGCCGTCGACGCGGGCCAGCAGCATGGCCGCCAGCAGCAGGCAGATACGCCGCTCCAGATCCTGAGCCGGCTCCCAGTCGCAGCGCGCGAGATAGGTGCGGGCGAAGGCATCGAAGCAGGCGAGATAGGCATCGGAATGTGCCGGCCGCCACAGGCACTTGGCCAGCAAATGGCACAGGCAGAAAGCGGCATCGAAGGCCGGGTCGCCGTACCACGCGCATTCGGCGTCGAGCAGCACCGGCCCGCGCGGGCCGGCGAGGATGTTCTTCGGGCTGACGTCGCCATGCACGAGCGCGATCTTGCGCGCGGCCGTGGCCTCGACCAGCGCGCGCAGCACGGGGGCGCAATCGGGATGGGCAGCCGCCGCGGCGAGGAAGTAGGGATCGAGCCGAAGTTCGAAAAAATTCCGGTCGTTGGCAAAGCGCTCCGCAAGCAGCGGCTGCGCCGCACTGCGCGCATGAATGGAGGCGACCAGCGCGGCGACGGCTGCGGCGAAGGCCGGATCGATCGCGCCGTCGCGCAGTTGCGCCTTCCATACCGGGTGCGCATCGGGCTGCAGCCATTCCATCGCGAAGGCATGTGCGGCGGCGTCCTCGCCGAGGATCGCGGGCACGGCCGCCGGATGCCACTGGCCGACCTCGCGTATCCAGGCGACCTCGGCCCGGTTGCGCGACAGCGGGGCGCTCCAGTGGGCGGCCACCTTCAATTCGGGCAGCGCCTGCTTGACGCACAGCGGACCGCGGCGGGTATCGACGCGCACGATCAGCGAGGACACGCCCCCGGTCAGCGGAACGACAGCCGGCGCCTCGCCCGGCTCGAGCAGGCCCATGCGGTACAGGGCGGACAGGATGGCGGCTTCCTCGGCAGCTGGGGTCATGTGCGTGCGCGGTCTTCGGGGAACCGCGTCACTATAGCGGAAGCGGTGGGTGCGAGGCTTTTGAAGGGTCGAATGGGGGCTTGCAGTCGGCGGCGGGACACGATCGCTGATGGCGGATTTCGCTGCGCTCTATCCGCCCTACGTCATCCGCATGCAGTATTCCATCGTCAGGTAGGGCGGGTAGAGCGCAGCGAAACCCGCCGAACAATCGACGATCCCCGATTCCCGAAGTCCCGCAAGGCCGTAGTGCCGTAGGGCGGGTAGAGCGCAGCGAAACCCGCCGAACAATCGATGATCCCCGATTCCCGAAGTCCCGCTAGACCTTCGCACCGTAGGGCGGGTAGAGCGCAGCGAAACCCGCCATGCAAACCTGCGGCCTCTCAGGAGCTGTAGATCAGGTACACCATGGTCCCCACCAGCGCAGACGCCCACAGCACCAGCATCGCGCCCGGCCGGCGCAGGCGGCCACCGAGGTCGGTCATTGCCGGGCCGCCCGGCGGCGTCGAGGCGCGCCGCCTTCTCTCCTTTCCGTTCCACGGGCGCGCGGACGATGATGACGATGATGCGGCACGCGGCGCGGCGCGCGAACCGGCCTCCGCCGACTCCGATTGCGCGATCCACACATCATGCTGCTGCCGCCGGTCGGGGTCGGACAGCACCTCGTAAGCGGTATTGATCAGCTGGAAGGTCTGCGTCGCACGCGGACTGCCGCCATTGCGGTCCGGGTGAAATTTGTGGCAGAGCGCCTTGTACGCGGCCCGGATGACCTCGGGCGGCGCATCGCGTGCGATCTTCAGATTGTCGTAATGGGTATGAACCTTCTTCATGGGTCAGGCGATTCGTCTTGTCGCCCCCAAGGTAATCCGGACCACGAGTTGCAAGTTGATTAACGTCAACTAATTGTTCGGTAGACGATCTGGGCCTAACCTAGGGGATCAACGTTGAACGCCGGCAACTCGGTCACGCCGTCGGCCCGCCAGCGGTCGGCCCAGTCCAGCGCTTCGGCGATCGTCACGTGCATGTCGAGATAGCGGTAGGTGCCGAGCCGGCCGACGAAGCTGACGTTTTTTTCCTCGCGCGCGAGTGCGATGTAGCGCGCCAGTTGTCCCTTCTCCTTCGCCAGCCGTATCGGGTAATACGGCGTGTCGCCGCTTTCGCAGTACCGGCTGCTCTCGCGGAAGATCACCGTCGCCTCGTGGCTTTCCCAGGGCGCGAAATGCTTGTGCTCGGCGATCCGCGTCCATGGCACGTCGGGATCGCAGTAGTTGATGACCGCATTGCCCTGGAAGTCGCCCGCGTGCCGCTCGGCGGCGAAGTCCAGCGTGCGGTAGCCGAGGCTGCCCTCGGCGTTGCCGAACCATGCGTCGATCGGGCCGCTGTAAAACACGCGCGCGAAGTCGCCGGCCATGGCGCGCTCGAAGCGCGCGCCCAGGTGCACGCGTATGCCGGGCGCATCGAGCAGGCGCTCGACGATATGCGTGTAGCCGTGCCGCGGCATGCCCTGCCAGGTGCTGGCGTAGTAGTTGTCGTCATAGTTGAAGCGCAGCGGCAGGCGGCGCAATATGCTCGCCGGCAGCTCCGACGGCGACATGCCCCACTGCTTCTGCGTGTAGCCCTTGAAGAAGGCCTCGTACAGTTCGGCACCCATGAAGCGCAGCGCCTGCTCCTCGAAGGTGCGCGGCTCGGCAATCGACAGGTCGGCCTTCGAGGCGAGGAAGGCTCTGGCCTCGGCCGGCCCGAGCGCCAGCCCGAAGAACTGGTTGATCGTGTGCAGGTTCACCGGCATCGAGTAGACGCGTCCGCGCACAACCGCCTTGACACGGTTGGTGAAGGGCATGAACTCGTCGAAGCGGCGCACGTAGTCCCAGACCCTTGGATTCGACGTATGGAAGATATGCGGGCCGTACTGGTGCAGCAGGATGCCGCTTTCCTCGTCGCGCGCCGTGTGGCAGTTGCCGGCGACATGCGGGCGTGATTCGAAGACCTCGACCTCGTGGCCGTCGGCCGCCAGTTCGTGCGCGATTACGGCGCCCGAAAATCCTGCACCCACTACCGCGATCCTGTTCATCGCCGCTTCTCCTTGTCATGTCCGGTCCGCATCCGGTCCTACATTCGCCCCTGCAGCGGCTCGAGCCCGGTCTCGTCCTCCTCCGAGGCCTGCGAGCGCAACTGCAGGTAGCGCGCGAGCGCATCGTCGAGCGGCGGCAGGTGCTCGCCGCGTGCACTGGCCAGCGCGCTGCAGGCAGGACGCCGGGCCGGGCTGCCCAGCCGAGAGGACGGACGCGGCTCCAGCGTGTCGGCCGGTACGCCGGCCATCTGCGCCGCGCGTTGCGCCAGTTCCGCCCAAGTGAGCGCGGTGCGGTTGGCCAGATGCCAGATGCCGGCGTCGCCGTCGATCAGCAGGTTCAGCGCCGCATGCACGAGGTCCGGCACATAGGTCGGCGTGACCGTGATGTCGGAGGCGGCGACGAAGGGCCTGCCTTCAGACAGCGCGGCCAGTGCCAGCGAGACGAAGTTCACGCTGTCCCACGGCCCGAAGAAGGCGCTGGTGCGGACGACGAGGGCCTGCGGATGGATCGCCAGCACACGCTGCTCGGCCTCGGCCTTGGTCTGCCCGTAGACATTGAGCGGCGCGGTCGGGTCGTCCTCGACATACGGCGCGCCCTTCGCGCCGTCGAACACGAGGTCGCTGGAAAAGCTCAGCAGCGGCAGCCCGTGGAGCGCGCAGGCAATCGCCAGCACCACCGGACCCAGGGTGTTCTCGCGGTGGCAGCGCTCGCGGTCGCGCTCTGCCTCGTCGACCCGTACATAGCCGCCGGCATTGACGACCGCCCACGGCCGGTGCTCGCGGATTGCCTGCTCGACCGCGGCCGCATCGGCCATATCCATTTGCGCGCGGCCGAGCAGGCGGAATGCGATGTTGCGCACGCTGCAGATGCGCGCGAAGGCGCGGCCCAGCGTGCCGGTGGCGCCGACGATCAGCAGCGGCTGCGGGCTGCGCGCCAGCGGCGGGTGCGGCGACACCCACTGGTCCATCTCGGGAATCGACACCGGCGGGCAGAGAAAGCGCCCGGGCCGGCGCCACCAGCCGTCGCCCTGCAGCACCGGATGCGAGGGCTTGCGGCCGCTGGAAAGCTCGCGCATCAGCCGCGTCACGACCGTCGGGCGCGGCGGTTCTGAGCGCACGTCGAAAGGCCCCGGCTCGTAGTAGCCGCGATCGGCGGTGACGAGGCAGTTCCAGTCGAACGAGCCGAACAGGGCCCAGACGGTAATGGCGCGGATGTCCACGCCCTCTCCACGCACGCGCTCGGCGGCGCGCCAGATCTCGGACAGCCAGCGCAACTGGTCTTCGCGGTGGGCATCGATATGGGCCTCGGTGATGGCCAGCGGAATGCGGTAGCGGTCGCTGACCTCGCGCAGCAGCGGCCCGATGCCGGGCGTGGGCACGGCGAAGGCGCGCGGGGTCTCGATGTCCACGCAGCGGAAACCGCGATAGCTGCCGGCGTAGCGTTCCGGATAGCGGTCGAGCCGGTGGTCGAGCCAGCGCTCGCTGGTGATGTAGTAGTTGACGCCGATGATGTCGGGCGGACAGGGATTCTCGCGAAACCAGTCGAAGCTGTCCGGCGGCAGCCCGGTCTCGAGTAGGTAGTCCCACAGCGGATGGCGGTCGTCGACGCGGCCGCACAGCAGATCCCACGCCAGCCAGCGCCGCTCGTTGTACAGCCAGGCCAGCGGCGCCATCTCGGGCGTGCTCCAGGTCTTGCCCAGGTCGTCGGTCTGCACCAGCCTGGCTTCCGGGTTGACGCGGCGGATGGCGCGCATAGCCAGTACGGTCGCGCGGCACTGGTTCATCACGGCCTCGACGAAGCGCCGGTCGCTGCGTTCATGCGGATACCAGACGCCGTACAGCGCCGCGAAGCGCGCCGTGGTCAGCGGCTCGTTGACCGGCGTGTAGTAGCCGATCCACGGATAGCGCGCGGCCACCGCGCCCGCATAGTCGGCCAGCAGCGGCGCGAACGCCGGATCGAGCAGGCTGGTGTGCGGCGGCCCGCTACCGTGATGCACGAGGCCGGCAATGGCCTCGATGCCGAGCCGGCGAATTGCGACCAGCCGCTCGTCGGCCCAGCGCCAGTCTGCCGACGCCGGGCCGTTGGGCGCGGTGCGCTCCCAGAGTATCGGATAGCGCAGGGCCTTCACGCCGAGCGAGGCAATGCGGTCGAGATCGCCCGGGCGGTGCGCATGACCGTTGCGCTCGAGCTGGCTGAAGTAGCGATCGCCGACGCGATTGACCGTGCACTCGACACCGCCCCACAGCGCGATGCCGTCGGCCATCAGGAAGCTCCCGATTCGGCGCTGGCGTCGACCTCGGTAGACCCCAGGCGCTGCAGCAGCGCCTGCATCTGGCGCGCGGTGGCGTCCCACGAGGTGCGCGCGAGCTTGACGCGCATCCGGCGGATCTGCGCCTGCCGCTCGGCGGCCGGCATCGCCAGCGCGCGCTCGCAGCCGGCGACGAAATCGGCCGGCGTGCCGGCGATGGTCACGACGTCGGCATGCTGGCTCACCACATCGGGCACCGGCGTGCTGACGATCGGCAGTTCGGCCGCCATGTACTCGAGCGACTTGGTCGGGCTGATGAAGCGCGTCGATGCGTTCATCGCGAACGGCATCAGACACAGGTCCCATGAGGCAAGGAAGGCCGGCAGCGCCGCATACGGCTGCTGCCCCATGTAGTGGATATTGGCGCGCCGCGGCAGGCTGTCGGGCTCGATTTTCGCGACCGGCCCGACCAGCACGATCTGCCAGTCGGGATGGGCATCGGCCAGCGCCGCCACCAGCGACGCGTCGAAGCGTTCGTCGAGCACGCCGAAATAGCCGAGCCTCGGCGCGGGCAGCGCGCGGTGGGCCGGGTAGGCGACGTTGCGGTCCAGCGCCTGCCGGAAATGCGCGATATCGACGCTGCTTGAAAAGCAATGTACGTCCGGGTGCAGTTGCCGCTTGGCCTCGTACAGGCTGGGACCGCCGGTGAAGACGAGGTCGGCGCGCTGCAGCAGCGCGCGCTCGTAGTCGAGCAGCCGCGGCGGCGGGTTCATGAAGGCGGACAGTTCGTCCATGCAGTCGTAGACGACGCTGACCGGATCGAGCTCGTCGAGCAGCGGCATGGCCATCGGCGTGTAGAACCACGCGCGATGATCCGGGTGCTGCTGCCGCAATTCGCGCAGCTTGCGCCGCAACGGCGTGGGATCGACCTGGTGAAAGCCCGGCTTGGCAATCGGCATCAACGGCCGCATGACGGTCAGCTGGGGCAGCGGCTGGCTGGTCTCCCAGCGCACGTCGGCCGATCCGCTCTCCCCCGGCTGCGGCTCCTCGAAGAACACGACCCGGTAATGCCGCGCCAGTCTCGACATCAGGTGCTGCGGGCGCTGGTACACAAAGTCCCAGCGCAAGTGGGAAAACACGATCAGGGATTCCATGCGTACTCCAGAAACAAGGGGGAAGTTGAATGGCTGCTAACGATTTATGACCGTGCAACGGCATTCCTTGTTCGGCAACGTGCAGGCATGCAAACAGGTTCCCGCTGCAAGATTGACGAAACCACGGTCGATCTGAATCGCCGGCAATGAAACCCTGCTCACGGGCACTTTTTTTTCTTCCGGACAGAAACTATTTCTGAGCGTCATGAACAAAGGGGGT
>JAMNXS010000027.1 GCA_023653025.1 Burkholderiaceae bacterium | reverse complement strand
GCGCCGGTATAGCGCACCTCGGCCGGGAACAGCGCGGCCATCAGCGTGCCCAGCGGGCCGAAGCACATGCCCATCAGCGCCATCCCGATCGACAGCGCGATCAGTGTCGGCAGGCTGCCTGCCTGCAGCATCGAGCCCAGGACGAGGCCAAAGACGACCAGACCGGCCGAGCCCAGCGTCAATGCCGCGGCATGTCCGCGGCTGTCCGACAGCTTCGCCGCCAGCGGAATGAAGCCGGCGAAGAACACCACGGAGATCAGCTGCAGCACGAGAAAATCGGCGCGCGCATAGCCGAGCGAGGACGTGGCCCAGCTCAGCGTGAAGACCGTGATCAGGTAGAACAGCACGAACTGTCCCATGCCCGCCAGCGTGGCCAGCGCCAGCACCTTCGGATGGCGGGTGACGACCTCGATCATTGGCACCTTGACTCGCTCTTGCCTGGCCAGCACCTTGCGGAATTCCGGCGTCTCGGTGATGTTCAGCCGCACATACAGGCCCACGACCACCAGCAGTGCGCTGGCGATGAACGGAATGCGCCAGCCCCAGGACAGGAAGTCAGCTTCCGGCAACTGCGTCGTCAGCACCAGGAACACCGAGCCTGAGAGGAAGAAGCCGGCCGGGCCGCCCAGCTGCGGGAACATTCCGTACCAGGCGCGCTTGCTTGGCGGCGCGTTCTCGGTCGCCAGCAGCACCGCGCCGCCCCATTCGCCGCCCAGCCCCAGCCCCTGGCCGAAGCGCAGCACGGCCAGCAGGATGGGCGCGGCAATGCCGATGGCGGCATACGAGGGCAGCAGACCGATGAAAACCGTCGACAGGCCCATCGTCAGCAGCGAGGCTACCAGCGTGGCCTTGCGGCCGATGCGGTCGCCGAAGTGGCCGAACAGGGCCGAGCCGACCGGCCGCGCGACAAAGGCCAGGCCGAAGGTCGCCAGCGACTGCAGCGTGGCCAGCGTCGGATCACCGCCGGGGAAGAACAGCTGCGGGAAGACCAGCACCGCCGCGGTGCCGAAGATGTAGAAATCGAAGTACTCGATCGTCGTGCCGATCAGGCTCGCGAACAGCACCCGGGAAGCGGAATTCGGTGCGCGCGATGCGTCCGCGACCTCCCCCTTGACGCCGTCGGCCGGCGCCATTGTCTCGTCTCGCATGTTTGTCTCTCGTTATGGTGTCGTTTTGCGCTGCGCAAGCGAGCTTGCGGCGCAAGTGACGGACGATCATGCCAAACGGGTCTTGCCGCGTCAAATGAAAAAGCCCGCCATCGAAACGATGCAGGCGCGGGAGCGTGACCGCGCCCGGCGCTCAGGCGAGGGATTTGCGGAAGCCGAGGATCTCGTTGGCGTTGATGATCGCCTTGGCGATCTCTTCTGCCGTCACACGCTTCTGCATCGCCTGCTCGCGGATCAGGTGGTAGGCCTCTTCCTTCGTAATCCCCTGCTGCGCGACGAGGATGTCCTGCGCCTCGGCGATCTGGCGCGCGCCCTGCAGCTTGGCTTCGAGCTGCGCGATGCGCTTTCTCTGCTTGCGCAGCGTGCTGTGAACATCGCGCGCCAGCACCAGCACCGACAGCAGGCCGAAAGAACGCACCGGCGAGGCGACGGTGGCAATTGCGCCCACCCGCAGCACGGCCTCGATAACGGTCGGGTTCTCGTAGGTGACGACCGCGATTACGGGCGGCCCGTCTTCGATCTGGCACCAGTCGAAGTCGGCATCGACCATGTCCGGCGACAGCGACATGAATACCACATCGACCTCCTCCGGCAGCGCCGGCGGCGGCGGCCAGAAGGCCTTCACCTGACAGCCGATGCGCTCGAGCTGGCGGGTCAGACCCTCGCCGTCCTGGTCGCGCGGATGGAACACGCAGACCCGCAGCGAGCGCAGGTCGCGCAGGATCTGCGGCGCCTCGCGCACCGCGCGCATGCCGGTCCGTACCAGGGTGCGTGTCTTGGCGACCATCAGTCCGGCAGCGCCTCGAGCGCCAGTGTCCAGTCGCCCAGCGAATGCGTGACCAGATAGGGGTCGGGAGCGACCGCCTGCTTGGACGCGCGCACGATCGAGAACTCGCCCTTGGAATTGACACGACCGATGCGCGGGTACAGATGCGTGTGGTGGTTGCCCGGCTCGATCCGGACCCGCCCCTGCGGCGCGACGAATTCGGTGCCCAGCAATTGCCGCATGAGCAGCGGAACCACGTCGGTGCCGGTCGCTCGCATGGCGTTGGCGAACATGTGCACCTGGAAATAAGCCGCCTCCCAGCAGGCGTTCGGGCGCACGTCGTCGCCGAAGCGCGCACGGAAGCGGTCGGTGACGCGCCAGTTCTCCGGCGTGTCGATCGACGAGAAATACGGCGCCGCCGTGAAGTGGCCGGCGGCCGCCTGCGCGCCCATCTGCGCGACCTCGACCTCGGAGGTCGTCAGGCTGGCGATCGGCAGGGTCTTCGGGTTCAGCCCGGCTTCCGCATAGGCGCGGTACAGGTGCTGGGTCGCATTGCCGACCACCGTCGAGAAAATGAAGTCCGGCTGCATCTCGCGTATCTCGGCGGCAATGGCGTCGAACTCCCGCGCGCCGGCATCCAGCGGCACGTAGCGCTGGGCGACCACGCTGCCGCCGGGACGCTGGTTGACGAGGTCCGACATGATGCGGTTCGATTCGTACGGATAGATGTAGTCGGAGCCCACCAGGTACACGCGGCCGCCGAACGACGACATCATGTAGTCGGCCAGCTGCACGCTGTTCTGGTTGGGCGCAGCTCCAGTGTAGATGATGTTGTTGGAGAACTCGAATCCTTCGTACAGCGTCGCGTAAAAAAGGATGCGATTATATTTCTCCACGACAGGTATCACGGCTTTTCTGGTGCTCGACATGTAGCAGCCGAAGATCACGTTCACGTTGTCGATCGCGACCAACCGTTCGGCATGCGCGCGGAACTGGTGGAGATTGGATGCCGGGTCGTACTGGATCGCGACGATTTCGCGGCCATTGATGCCGCCGGCCTCGTTGATCTCCTCGATCGCCATCAGCGTGCCGAGCCGCTGCGAGGACTCGATCGCCGACGTCGCGCCGGTCTGCGAGTACAGCACGCCGACCTTGACCGGGTCTGTGTTCGTCATTGCCTTTCTGCCTTGTTGCCAGTAATTGGGCTGCCTTGAACCGATGTCAGCGCGCCGCGATGCGGGTCAGCGCGCGCGACAATTGCGCCGGTAGCGATAGCGCGTTGTCGACGATCAGGTAATTGCCGTCGCCGAAAATCTTCTTCATGTACCTGCCGCCGGCCTTGTCGAGCGTGAGGCAGAACACCGTGATGCCCTTCATGTTCAATGAATGTACCGCATGACGCGCGTCCTCGACCAGATAGTCGCGGTCGACGACGTCAATGTCCGAGGGCTCACCGTCGGTTACCAGCAGCAGGATGCGCTTCTCCGCGACCGTCTGGCGCAGGCGCACGCCGGCATGACGCAGCGCGGCGCCCATGCGGGTCGACAGGCTGCCCTGTTGCCGCATCAGCAAGCGTCGCTGCGCATCGCCGTAGGGCTCGTCGAACTCCTTGAGCCGGATGTAATGTACCTTCTCGCGGCCGTCCGAATGGAAGCCGTCGATCGCCAGCCGGTCGTAATCGGTGTCGATCGACTGCGCCAGCAAGTCGGCTGCCTGCTTCTCGACGTCCAGCACCGAAGTGAAGCCGCGCACCCGGTCGTTGGTCGATTCCGACAGGTCGACCAGCAGCAGGATGGACGCGTGGCGCCGGCGCTTGCCGGGCCGCTGAAAGATGCGCGGATCGGGCGTCACGCCGGCGCGCCAGCCGATGCGGCTGTCGACGGCCGCGTTCAGGTCGAGCGACTCGCCCTCCTGCTGCCGGCGCAGGCGAACCGCGCGGTCCAGCGTGCGCGCGCGCGTGTCCAGCGAGACGCCGCGCGCCAGACTGCGCTGGCGGCCGGTGCCGGCGGCCACCCCGGGTTCGCGCCCCGAGCGGTCGAGCACCACGGCCCATGCATCGCGCAGCAGGTTCTCGCGGTAGTCGTATTCCGGGTAGTCGTGGCGCTCGCCGGCCTGCGCCGCGACCGGCGACACATGCATCGCGCTGTCGGCCTCGGCATCGGTCGGGTCGATCTGCACCGACGTGCGCGATAGACTCTCCTCGGGCGGCGTGTCCGGCGGCGCGTCGTGCTCGAACTGCCACAGGAAGCTGTTGTCGTCGCGGTAGGCCGGCTGCACCACGTACAGCTCCTGCACGAAGCGCACGCGCATCTGGCCGAGATCGTTGCCGAGTATCTTCCCAACCTCGGCGAAGCGCTCCGGATCATCGAGGCCGATGGCGGCCTCGGCCTCGAACAGCGCCCTGCCTTTGTTGACCCAGTGATTCGGGTCTTCGTAACCGGGATCATGCAGCGCGCGCGACAGGCGCGCGGACAGCGATGCGAAAGTCAGTTCGTTCTTGTCGCCGCTGGCGACGTGAAAGCAGCCCCACAGCGAGCGCAGGCCGGGATAGCGGCGACTGGCAAGGCGCTCGACGCGCGCATCCTCGATCAGCGACAGCACGGCCAGCAGCAGCGGCTTCTTCTTGCCTGCCGGCTGGTGGCGCGGCGAATGCTGCAGATGGGCCAGCGCATGCGCGACCGCGGCCCGGTAGATGTTGCCGCGCGATGCGCCGTCCCAGGCGAGGTAGTGGTCGGGCAGCAGCAGCGTGCCCTCGCTGATCGCGGGACGCAGCGGCAGCGAATTCAGCTTGCGCTGGCGGCGCGCGGACAGCGACAGGTCGCGCTGCCCAAAGCCACCGGCATAGAACTGCAGCGCGTGGCGCGCCCGCTCGAACGACGTGCCGCGGCTTTCGGCCACCATCGCCTGCGCCGCCGCCGGGTCTTCGAGCCTGAAGAAGGCGGCCAGCTTGTCGGTGTGATTGGGGTACAGCCGAAGGCCGGTCAATATCCAGCGGCGCAGGGCGCCTATGTCCAGCGAGTCGAGAAGGAATCCGAGATGCGAGGCGAGCGCCGGCTCGAGGCCGGGCGCGGCTTCGGCCGCGTCGATCAGCAGCGCCGCCAGTTCTTCCCGCAGGCCGGGCAGCTGCAGGCGGCCGGGCAGCGAGTCGAGCGCTGCGGCCAGGGCCGGATGCAGCGCCGCCGCAATCGTGCTGTCAGACGCCGAAGTAGGCATCGATGAAACCGTCCAGCGCCGACAGCATGTCCGGGTCGTCCGTGATCGGCCGCGCGAGCGCGACGCGGCAGGCTTCGCGCGGCGCAATGCCGACGTAGATCAGGGAGCCGGCATGAATCAGCATGCGCGTTGAAATGCCCTCGTCGAGTCCGCGGCCGCGTAGTGCGCGGGAGCGGTGGGCGATGCCGACCAGCCGACCGGCGGTCTCGCCATCGACGCTGCTCTCGTGCGCGACGATGTCGGTTTCCACAGCCTCGGCCGGGTAGTCGAAGTCCAGCGCGCCGAAGCGCTGCTTGGTTGACTGCTTCAGGTCCTTGGTCAGGCTCTGGTAGCCGGGGTTGTACGACACCACCAGCTGGAAATCGGGATGGGCGTGGATCAGCTCGCCGCGCTTGTCCAGCGGAAGCGTGCGGCGGTTGTCGGTCAGCGGATGGATGATGACCGTCGTATCCTGGCGCGCCTCGACGACCTCGTCGAGATAGCAGATCGCGCCGTAGCGGGCGGCGATCGTCAGCGGGCCATCGTGCCAGACGGTGCCGTTCGCGTCCAGCAGGTAGCGACCCACGAGGTCGGACGCGGTCATGTCCTCGTTGCAGGCCACCGTGATCAGCGGGCGTTTCAGTCGCCACGCCATGTGTTCCATGAAGCGGGTCTTGCCGCAACCGGTCGGACCTTTCAGAACCATCGGCATGCGCAGCTTGTAGGCCGCCTCGAACAGGTCGATCTCGTTGGCCGAGCTGCGGTAATACGGCTCGGCAGCGATGACGTAAGGCTGAATCAGGTCGTTCATTTCATGCAATCAAAAAAGCACGCCCCGCGAAGAGGAGGTGGGGGCGTGCAATCGAAACAACACCGATGATTAACGGTGTGCGGCAGATTTGTTCGGGATGCCCTCGATCGGGGAATCCTCGGTGCCGGGTGTGTCGCGGGTCAGTGCCTCGACCATCTTGCGCGTGCCTTCCGGGTCGTTGATCCACTTGCCGTAGAACTCGTACGGGCAGGCGGCGACGCCGTTCGGGTCTTCACCGGAATTTATCTTGCCGGTGTAGCCGCGGTGCAGCAGCTTGTACAGATGGTTGTTCGACTGGCTATTCTTGCGCGCGTCGCGGATCAGCGAAGTCGACAGCTCGGCATACTGGATGCCCATTTCTTCTTCCGCGCACTCGCCTAGCGTGCGGCCGTCGAAGCCGATGATGGCCGAATGGCCGAAATACGAGTACACGCCGTCGAAGCCGGTCGCATTCGCCACTGCGACGTAGCTGTTGTTGGCCCAGGCCATCGCCTTGGCCATGATGACCTGCTGGTCCTTGGACGGGTACATGTAGCCCTGGCAGCGGATGATCAGCTCGGCGCCCTTCATCGCGCAGTCGCGCCAGATTTCCGGATAGTTGCCGTCGTCGCAGATGATCAGGCTGATCTTCATGCCCTTCGGGCCTTCCGATACATAGGTGCAGTCGCCCGGATACCAGCCCTCGATCGGCACCCACGGCATGATCTTGCGGTACTTCTGCACGATCTCGCCCTTGTTGTTCATCAGGATCAGCGTGTTGTACGGCGCCTTCTTCGGATGCTCTTCATGGCGCTCGCCGGTCAGCGAGAACACACCCCACACGTTGGCCTTGCGGCAGGCGGCGGCGAAAATCTCGGTCTCCTCGCCGGGCACCGTCGATGCGGTCTCGTACATCTCTTTCGAGTCGTACATGATGCCGTGCGTCGAATACTCGGGGAAAATCACCAGATCCATGCCGGGCAGGCCCTGCTTCATGCCGACCAGCATGTCGCCAACCTTGCGCGCGTTTTCCAGAACCTCTGCCTTGGTATGCAGGCGCGGCATCTTGTAGTTGACGACCGCGACGCCGACGCAATCCTTGCTGCTTGCTATGTCTCCGTGCCTCATTTCACTCCTCCAGTAAAGAATTCCCGACTAGACCGTCAGGTACGAACGAACTTCTTCGATATCGACTGCGCTCTTGGTAGCGGTGCGCACGACCCGACCCAGGTCCAGGACCAGGATCTCGTCGGCCACCTCCATCGCGAACGACAGCACCTGCTCGGACACCAGCACCGCAATGCCGAGCTCCTTGCGCAGCCGGTTCAGCGACTGCGCGATTTCCTTGATGATGGAAGGCTGTATGCCTTCGGTCGGCTCGTCGAGCACCAGCACGCTGGGCTTCGACACCAGCGCCCGCGCGATCGCGAGCTGCTGCTGCTGGCCGCCGGACAGGTTGCCCGCCTTGCGGCCGGCCATCTCTTTCAGCACCGGGAAAAACTCGTAAATGAAATCGGGCACGCCGTCATAGCGGCCGGTCTCGAGCCCCGACAGGATGTTCTCCTCCACCGACAGCAGCGGGAAGATCATCCGTCCCTGCGGCACATAGGCCAAGCCGGCCTGCACGCGCTTGAAGCTCGGCAGCTTGGACAGCTCGTTGCCGTCGAGTTCGACCGAGCCGGACTTGACCGGCACCATGCCGATCAGCGACTTCAGCAGCGTGCTCTTGCCCATGCCGTTGCGGCCGACGATGGCCACCGCGGCGTTGTCCGCTACCGTGAACGACACGTCGTGGATCACCCGGCTGTCGCCGTAGCTCACGTTGAGATTGGAAACTTTCAGCATGCTGTCCTCAATGGCCGAGATAGACGTCGATCACGCGCGGGTCTTTCTGGACCTGCTCGATGGTGCCCTCGGACAGCAGGCGTCCCTGGTGCAGCACCGTGACCTTGCTGGCGATCGACTTCACGAAATCCATGTCGTGCTCGATGACCACCAGCGACTTGCCGAGCGAGATCGTGCGCAGCAGCTCGGCAGTCAGCTCGCGCTCGCGCGGCGACATGCCGGCCACCGGCTCGTCGAGCAGCAGCAGTTCCGGCTCCTGCATCAGCAGCATGCCGATCTCGAGCCACTGCTTCTGCCCGTGCGACAGCAGGCCAGCCTTTTTCTGCAGGTGATCCTGCAGGTTGACCTGGGTCGCCACTTCGCCGAGCCGGGCCCGCACCGCGGGCGTGCGGCGAAACAGGATCGATGCCCAGACGCCGTGCGCCTGCGGGATCGAGATCTCGAGGTTTTCCATCACCGTCAGGTCTTCGTAGATCGACGGGTTCTGGAACTTGCGGCCGACGCCGGCACGCACGATCTCGTGTTCCTGCATCTGCGACAGCTCGATGTCGCGGAAACGGATGCTGCCGGACGTCGGCCTGGTTTTTCCGCAGATCATGTCGAGCAGCGTGGTCTTGCCGGCGCCGTTGGGCCCGATGACCACGCGCAGCTCGCGCTCGTTGATCGACAGCGACAAGTCGTCGACGGCCTTGAAACCGTCGAAGGAAACTGTCAGGTGTTCGATGGTCAGCACCGGGCGCTGGCCGAGGGCCGATGGCTCGATGCCCTTCAACGCTTCGCTGGATACCGCGTTCATGCCTGCTCCTTCGACGAAAAGATGCGCTGCACGCCGCCGGCCAAGCCGTTGGGCAGCAAGCCGACCGAGACGATGAACATCAGGCCGAGCATGAACAGCCAGGTCTCCGGAAATTGCTCCGATAGCCACGACTTGGTGAAGCCCACCACCAGTGCGCCGACGATGGCGCCGGTGACGGAAAGGCGGCCGCCCAGTGCGGCGAAGATCACCATCTCGACCGAGGCCACCGCGCCGGCCAGCGTCGGGCTCATCAGCCCGACCTGCAGCGTGTAGAGCGCGCCGCCGATCGATGACAGCACTGCCGCCACGGTGAAGACGAAGGCTTTCACCATCGCCGTGTCATAGCCGGAGAAACGCACGCGGTCCTCGCGGTCGCGGATAGCGACCAGGATCTTGCCGAAGCGGGTGTGCAGCAGCGCGGCCGCGAGGATGGCGACGACGATCAGCAGCGCCACTTCGACGAAGTAGATGTTGCGGCGCGACTCGTCGGAGATGATGTCCATGCCGAGCAGGGTCTTGAAATCCGTGATGCCGTTGGCGCCGCCGGTATCGCCCTGCTGGCCGATGATGAGCACCGTCATCGTCATCGACAGGGCAATCGTTACGATCGCGAAATAGACGCCCGAGACCCGCTTGCGGAAGATCGCGTACGAAAACGGAAATGCGATCACAATCGGCAGGATCAAAATTTCCAGCAGCGTGAACGCGAAATGGCGCGACGGCTCCCACCACAGCGGCAGGACCTCGACGCTGCTCCACTCCATGAAGTCGGGCAGGTTCGGGGCCGAGGCCTCGAGTTTCAGGAACATCGCCATCGCATAGCCGCCGATGCCGAAGAAAATGCCCTGCCCAAGCGACAGAATGCCGCAGTAGCCCCAGGCGAGGACGAGGCCGACCGCCACGAAGGCGAAGGCGACATACTTGCCGAGGTTGCCCATCCAGAACGGATCGAGCGTCAGCGGGAAGACGACCAGAAGGAGCAGCGCCAGCGCTATGTGCGACGCGTGCTCGGGAGTGAATTTAAAGGCATTCATGTCAGCTGCGCACCTTGGAAGAGAACAGGCCGTTCGGGCGGAAGTACAGCACCAGGATCACGAACAGCAGGATCGATACCTTGGCCATCGATCCGCTCATCAGGAATTCGAGCGTGGTCTGCGTCTGGGCGATGATGAAGCCAGAGGCTGCCGTGCCGATCAGGCTGGCCACACCGCCGAACACCACCGTGATGAAGGAGTCGATGATGTAGGCCTGGCCGGTGCCGGGGTTGGTCGACCCGATCATCGTGAACACCGAGCCGGCGATACCCGCCAGTCCGGCGCCGAGTGCAAAGGTGGTGGCATCGACCTTGTCGGTGTTGATGCCGACGGCCGAGCTCATCGCGCGGTTCTGCGTGACCGCGCGCGCCCGCAGTCCGGCGCGGGTCTTGTACAGCAGCAGCCACACGCCGAATGCCACGAGCGCGGTCAGGCCGATGATGAAGATGCGGTTCAGCGGCAGCTGGATGCCCTCGGTCGGCTCCCACGCGCCGGACAGCCACGAAGCGAGCGGTACCGAGACTTCCTGCGCGCCGAAAATCGAGCGATAGGCCTGCTGCAGGATCAGCGATAGTCCCCAGGTGGCCAGCAGCGTATCCAGTGGGCGCTTGTAGAAGAAGCGGACGAAGCCGCGCTCGAGCAGGTAACCCGCGGCATAGGTCACCGCAAAGGCGACGACAATGGCCGGGATCAGGTAGAAATCCATCAGCGACGGCACGTAGCGCGAAAAGAAATGCGCGGTCAGGTAGGTCGCGTAGGCGCCCAGCGTCATCAGCTCGCCGTGGGCCATGTTGATGACGCCCATCAGGCCGAACACGATCGCCAGGCCCAGTGCCATCAGCAACAGAATGGTAAACAGAGACAGCCCGTTGAAGAGCTGCATCACAAGAATATCGAACGACATCACGCGCTCCGGAAAAATCCTTCAGTCGGCCGCCCGCGACGGCGGACGGCCAGGCTTACTGCGGGGACGCAGCGATTACAGCTTCGGGAACGGGTTCGGCTCGATCACGCCCGTCTCATGGACGATGTCGAACTGACCGTCCGGACGCGCGCGTCCGATGCGCACCTTCTTGGCCACATGGTGGTTGGTCGCATGCACCTTGATCTTGCCTTCCGGCGCATCGAGTTCGAGACCGGCCGATGCCGCGATCACCTTGTCGACGTCGAAGGATTTCGCCTTCTCGACGGCCATCTTCCACAGATAGACGCAGTTGTAGGCCACCTGCATCGGGTCGCCCACCACGCGGTCCTGGCCGTACTTGGCCTTGATCGCCTTGACGAACTTGTCGTTGCGCTCGCTCTTGATGCTCTGGAAGTAGCCCATGCAGGCGTAGTAGCCGACGGCGTTGTCCTTGCCGATGCCGTCGATCTCGTTCTCCGAGACCACGGTCGACAGCAGCTTCTGCTTGTCGCCGCCGAGGCCGGCTGCCTTCAGCTGCTTGTAGAACGCGACGTTCGAGCCGCCGACCACGGTCGAGTAGATCCAGTCCGGCTTGGCGGCCTTGATCTTGTTGATGATCGACGAGAATTCGGTATGACCGAGCGGAACGTACTCTTCGCCGACGGTCTTGCCGCCCGCCTTGGCGATGGTCGGCTTGGCGATCTTGTTGCAGGTACGCGGATAGATGTAGTCGGAGCCGACCAGGAAGAAGGTCTTGCCCTGCTGCTTGGCCATCCACTCGATGGCGGCGATCACCGACTGCGTCGCTTCCTGCGACGGGTAGATGACCTGACTGTCCTGCTCCTGGCCTTCGTAATAAGTCGGGTAGTAGAGCAGGCCCTTGTTCTGGTTCAGCACCGGCAGCACGGCCTTGCGCGAAGCGGAGGTGTAGCAGCCGACGATGGCCGCGACCTTGTCACGCTGCAGCAGCTTCTTGGTCTTTTCCGCGAAGGTCGGCCAGTCGGATGCGCCGTCCTCGATCACGGCTTCGATCTTCTTGCCCATCACGCCGCCGGCGGCGTTGATCTCGTCGATGGCGAGCTTTTCCGCATCGACCAGTGATGCCTCGGCCAGCGCGATGGTGCCGGTCAGCGAGTGCAGCAGGCCCAGCTTGACGCTGTCGGCCGCGAATGCCGACGGCAGCATGCCCGGAATGGCGCTGGCGGCGATGAGCGATCCGCCAGCCTGCAGAAAGTCGCGACGATTGAACTTGGTCATTCCATAGTCTCCTTGTTGTAGTGGTTACACTGAGTCACATCGACAGCCAACACAAACCGCCGCCCCCTGTCGCTGTCGCCGTTTCAGGCAAACAATCGAAAGCAGAAAACAAAAAGCCCCCGACAGGCTGGACGCCAGTCAGGGGCTTTTTTGCCTTGCGCGGTTCAGGCAGTGTTGGCTGAACCGCTGACGAATTGTGGACCCGCACTGTTGCGGGACTTACGGAGAGTACGATGTCGGATTTTCACTTGTCAACAACTGCGCGAAAGTTTTTGCGCGATATCAGCCCCACCTTTTTCTTACCTATCAGATAGGGAGTGTTTATTCTTGCCGACATCGGTACAGCCCGCATCAGCAATTGACGCGGCGCAAGGTCTGCGATTTGGCATCAATCACCCCGGTACACTGTCGACGTCCATCCGACAGCCTGGCAGGCGGGCGCGAACCTCTGCGGCGCTGGCGCATTGCCCGCCTGCGGCCTCGATCAGGCGACGCGCCTCTCTTACCTGTTCGACGTTGCCAACCGGGTGGCCGAACGGTACATCTTCCAGCCCGACGCGCACCTGCCCACCGCGTTGCACAACCGCGGGAATCAGCGGCTCAATCGTCGTGCCGAGGCCGGCCGCCATCCATGGCGCGCCCGGGTCGAGTTCGTCGAGCAGTTCAAGGTAGGCGTCGATTGCCCAGGTCCGCGGCGGGAAGCCGAACGAGAAGCGGTCCGAGAACATCAACCGGTACACCGGCTGCGGCACGCCGGCGTAACAGCGCGCGAGCGCCGAGCCCAGCCTCATGAAGCCCGGCTCGTAGATCGCATATGACGGCACGATACGGTGCCGGCGGCACAGATCGAGGCCGTAGCGGACATGGCTGTCGGGGTTCGCATAAATGAAGCCCTCGCGTCCCTGCGGCAGTTCGTCGAGCAGGCTGATGTTGGTCGAGCCGGGATCGACGACCGACCACTCGAGCAGGCCGCTGGCCGCCAGTTTCTCGACGGCGTCAAAGCGGCGCTCGGCCGTCATCGGCTCGCTGGCATCGACATCGCCGGCAAACGGCAGCGTGCCGTAGCAGATGACATCCACCTTCGAGCGTATGCGCTCGATGATGGGCGCGTAGATCTCGTAGGTATCGCGCTGGCGGCCGGTGGCGGGATCGTACGGATGGAAATGGATGATGGCGGCGCCCTCGTTCGCGCAGGCCACCGCCTGTTCGACGATCTCGTCGGCCGCAATCGGAATACCCGGCTGCCGCTCGCGCGACCATGGTCCGTTCAGCGCAGCTTCCAGCCACACTGTGCGCGTGTGCATCGGTTCGTCTCCTGATGGTTGCGGCAGATGAGCGCGGCCCTGCATTGGCTGCCGCTTGCTGCGATTCTAGTCGGGAATGAATGGACCGGGAAAAATCCTCATCTCGGCACCTGCGAAAAATCCGTGTTGGTCACGATCCGCCCGCCGACCAGGTTGAGTATCGACACCCCTTCCAGTTCGACCTTCCGGCCGTCGATGCTGCGCCAGCTCAGCCAGCGGATGACGAGCCGGCTCGGGTTCTCGCAGATGACATCGGTCACGCTCCAGCGCAGGTCGGGCGCGGCCTTGACCAATTGCTGCAGGTAGTCGATCACGGCATCGACGCCGTCGAAGGTCTGCCCGTGGGTGGCATCGCGGTAGACAATGCTGCGCGCAAAAAAGGTGCGCAGCGCGACCTCGTCGCGGTCGTTCCATGCAGACAGGTAGGCATCGGCGAAGCCGCGCGCATCCTGGCCGGACTCGACCGCATAGCCGCACTGGAAAGGCGGCCCCTGCGCGGGCGCCGGCGCGGGCGACAGCGCCACGATGGCTGCCGCCCACCACAGGGCCGCCCACCACAGGCCCGTACGCCGCCGCTGTCTGTGTCGCATCTGCTGCTCCCGGAATCTGTGCCGTTGCCAGCATAGACAGCAGGAAAGCGCGCCAGATTCAGGCTCTGCCGCCTGTCAATGGCGGCCACGGTTCAGATGCCGACGATGCAGCAGGCCAGCGCCGCCAGCGGCGCGGCCTTCTGCCCGGTCTGCACGGCGTCGGTGCTGTTGGCATTGCCCTGCAGCGCGCGCTCGGCGATGCCGTGCAGGATGGCCGACATGCGGAACAGGTTGAAGCCGAGGTAGAAGCGCCACGCGGGATCGGCGACCGACTGCCGCCGCATCTCGTCGGCCGGCGCCAGCGGCGATTGCTCGAGCTGCCGCGACCAGCGATCGACCTGGCGGCTGATGAAGCCCTCGCGCCGGCCATAGTCGAACAGCCCGACGGCATCGACGTCGACTTCGTGCAGCGCGGCGATCACGCGATTCATGTCGCGGTAGATCGCTTCGCGCTCGGCCGCCGACAGGCCGGGTAGCGACTGATCGACCAACACCCGGCCCTCGACATACGACATCAGGTAGAACGGCGTGCCGACCACCTGCACGTCGTCGCACCAGGCGATGCCCTCGGGCACCGGCACCGCAGTCCCGCGCAGCGCGCGGATCACGCGGTACTCGCGGTCGACTGCATGCGCGGATTTCAGCAGCACGCCCGGTGGCTGCTTGCGCAGCACCATGCGCGCCTCGCCGGTGTCGAGCAGGTAGGTGGGGTTCGACTGGCCGCCGGTCAGCGGCCTCATCTGCAGCGTGCCGCCGGCCAGGCCACGCACGCGCATCCAGTCGTGCAGGCGCGCCTGCTGCTCGTCGGTCACTGTGCGGCCCCGGCCGCCAGTTTCTTCGCCATGCTCCAGCGGTGCACTTCGCTCGGGCCGTCATAGATGCGGAAGGCGCGCATGTCGGTGAAGATGCGCATGACCGGCGTTTCATTGGTCACGCCCGCGCCGCCGAGGATCTGCACGCAGCGGTCGACGACGCGCCACTCCGCTTCCGAGCACACGACCTTGGAGCGGCTCGATTCGATATTGCAGCGCTCGCCGCGATCGAGCAGCCAGGCGGTGTGCCAGATGTGCAGGCGCGCCGTCATCAGGTCCATGTCGTTGTCGGCGATCATGAAGCCGACGCCCTCATGCTCGACCAGCGGCTTGCCGAAAGCTTCGCGCTGGCGCACGTAGGCGAGCGCGACATCCTGCGCGCGGCGCGCCTGGCCCAGCCAACGCATGCAGTGCGTCAGCCGCGCCGGGGCCAGCCGCACCTGCGCATAGCGAAAGCCTTTGCCGATTTCGCCCAGTACATCGGCGGCCGGCACGCGCAGGTCGCTGAACTCGACCACGCCATGGCCGCCGGAGAAGCAGCGGTCCATCGCATCGAGGTTACGCACCACGCGGATGCCGGGCGCGTCCATATCGGACAGGAACATGGTCGCGCTGCCGTCTTCCATGCGCGCCATGATGATCGCGTAATCGGCGCCGTCGGCGCCGGTGATCAGCCACTTGCGGCCATTGATCAGGTAATGATCGCCGTTCTTCACCGCCGTGGTCTTCAGCATCGACGGGTCGGCGCCGGCGCCAGGCGCGGGCTCGGTCATGCAGAAGCACGAGCGCGTCCTGCCCTCGACCTGCGGCTTGAGCCAGCGCTCTTTCTGCGCCGGCGTCGCGACTTCTTCCATCAGGTGGATGTTGCCTTCGTCCGGCGCATGGATGTTAAGCGCGGTCGGGCCCAGCCACGAGTAGCCTGCCTCCTCGAACACGACTGCCTTCTCGATATGCGACAGGCCGAGGCCGCCCAGCTCGCGCGATGCGTGCGGCGTCAGGAGGCCGGCCGCGCGGGCGCGCGCCACCAGTTCGTCGCGCAGTTCGCGGTGCGGGCCGTGGCTGTCCTGCCGCGGGTCGTTTTCCAGCGGTATCACCTGGTCGGCAATGAATCGGCGCACGCGCTCTTGCAGCGCCTGCAGTTCGGGAGTCAGAGAAAAATCCATCGCGTGGTTGTCCGAAAAATCCGTAAAAAAAGCCGGTCCGCGGGGACCGGCGAAAGCCAAATCGTAAGGCATCCGGCGCGCGCCTGCCAGCAGGCGCGCGCTGTTGCCGCTTATTTGGGCAGCTTGAACACCATCAGCGTGCCGCCTTGCGGGACGATGGTGTTGGTGCCCTTCACATGGTCGATCGCACCTGCCAGGCGCTGCGCATCCACGCCCCAGCCGGCCTGCACGGCAATGTACTGCTCGCCGTCGATCTCGTACGAGCTCGGCACGCCGATCACGCCCGACGGCGCGCTGTACGACCACAGTTCCTTGCCAGTCTTCGCATCCAGCGCGCGGAACTTGCGGTCCGGCAGGCCGCCGACGAACACCAGGTTGCCGGCGGTGACGAAGGTCGGCGACCAGATCTGGTCGGCGTACTTCGTGCTCCAGGCCAGCTTGCCGGTCTTCGGATCCCAGGCCTGAATCTCGCCGATATGATCCTTCGCGCCCGGGCCGAGGCGGACGTTGGTCAGCACGCCTTCGAGCGGGAAGCCGATGAACAGGTCACCCGCCTTGTAGGTGGTCTGCTCGCCCTTCGGCAGCTCGGAGCACATGTGCTCGTTGGCCATCGTGTAGATCAGGCCGGTCTTCGGGCTGTAGGCTTCCGGCAGCCAGTCCTTGCCGCCCCACAGCGACGGGCAGAAAGCGGCGCCCTGCTTCATCGACGGCTTCTTTGACATGTCGTACTCCGGACGGCCGGTCTTCGGGTCCAGAGACGTGAACACGTTGTTGCCGACATACGGCCACGCAGTCCGGTACGCGAGGCCGCCGGTCTTCGTGCGCTCCAGCACCCACATGTAGCCGTTGCGTCCGGCACGCACCGCCAGCGGCGTCTTCTTGCCGTTGATGTCGGCCTCGATCAGCAGCGGCGGCGTGACCTCGTCCCAGTCCCACGAGTCGTTTTGCGCGTACTGGTGATGGCCCTTGATCTCGCCGGTGTCGACGTCCAGCGCCAGCGTCGAGCTGGCGAACAGGTTGTCGCCCTCGCGCAGGTCGGGCGTCCACGGGCCCGGGTTGCCGGTGCCCCAGTAGGCGGTGTTGGTCTTCGGATCGTAGGTGCCGGTCACCCAGACCGAGCCGCCGCCGGTCTTGTACGAGCCATTGTTCGGCCAGGTGTCGCCGCCCATCTCGTTCGGCGCCGGGATCGTGTAGCGACGCCATGCCATCTTGCCGCTGTTGGCGTCGACGGCCGCGACGAAGCCGCGCACGCCGTATTCGCCGCCGGACACGCCGATCATGATCTTGCCCTTGGCCGCCAGCGGCGCAAGCGTCATGTAGTAACCGGTCTTCCAGTTCTCGATCTGCGTCTGCCACAGGACCTTGCCGGTCTTCGCGTCGAGCGCGATCAGGAAGCAGTCGGTAGTGGCGACATAGACCTTGTCGCCGTACAGCGCGACGCCGCGGTTGGTCGGGTGCAACTGGAACAGTTCGGACGGAATCTCCTTCTTGTAGCGCCACAGTTCCTGGCCGGTCTTCGCGTTGAACGCGATGACCTGGTTCTGCGGCGTCGTCACGTACATGTAGCCGTCATTGACAATCGGCGGCGCCTGATGGCCTTCGGTCACGCCGGTCGCATACGACCATGCGAGCTGCAGCTTGCCGACGTTCCTGTCATTGATCTTGTCGAGGGCCGAGTAGCCCCAGCTGCCGTAGTTGCCGCGCCAGCTCAGCCAGTTGCGGGCCTCCGGATTCTGGAGCCGGGCGTCGGTCACCGGGCTGTAAGGCATCGCCTTGCCCTTGGCGGCCGACGGACCTTCGGCGAAGGCTGCTGCAGCAGGAAGCAGGCTCAGCGCCAGTGCGAGGTGCTTGGAACGCAATCTCATCTTCTTGTCTCCTCTATCGTTGAAATTCGCCGTTTCAGACGGCGTCTTGCATCCGGCGGCCCGTGCGGGCACCCCCGAAATCTTCCCCCGGTCCTGTTCAGACCCCCGGCTTGTTGGAAAAACCGCCGGCGACGACCAGCAAGCCGTCCTTCTCTGTCAGCGGCACGAAAGGCAGGCTCTTGGTGGCCGGTCCCTTCGCGACACTGCCGTCGCCAGGGTTGAATTTCGAAAAATGGCAGAAGCACATCAGCAATTTGTCCGCCGCCACATACTCGGTCACGTCGCAGGCCTGGTGCGTGCAGATCGACGAATACGCCAATACGCCGCCCGCCGAGCGCTGCTTCATCTCGTCGCTCATCTCCGCCGGATCCATCCGGATCAACAGCAGCTTGTTCAGCCGCGAGTCGCTGCGCGCGGCCTTCTGTCCGAGGTCGTAGGGCCAGGCCAGCACCGGCTTGGCCCCGGCCTTGATGTCTTCGGCCTTCAGCGGCGTCGCGGCATCGCCCTTCGCGGCGACCAACAGGTCGCCCTTCATCACGCCCTGCGCTTCGTCGGCGGCGGCGGCTCCGGCCTGCAGCGCGCAGCAACCGGCAACGGATGCGCCGGTCGCTTTCAGCAGCAGGCGGCGGCGGGTATCAACAGCATGCATCGTCTCCTCCTCTTTCCTGTCGTTCATTGACTCTCCGCAAATCATGGCGCTCGCCATGCGCGCTCGGCCGCTTCCCATGCGCCCAGCGCCTGCAGGTCGGGCACCCATGCCAGTCCCGATCTGCCGTCGGAAGACTTTGCCTCCGGCGCCACCAGCACGTCAAGCAGCGCCGGCAAAGACTGCATCGCCCGTTCAATCGCAGGCCCGAGATCCTCGGCGCGCTCGACGCGTTCGGCGTGCATGCCGAAGGCGCGCGCCATGGCCGCGTAATCCGAACACTGCAGGCGCGTGCCGACCAGCACCTGCCCCTCCGGATACGCGAGGCTGGCCGCGATGCCGAACGCGGTGCCGATGCCGATGCAGCCCAGCGAACCAGGATTGAGATAGCCGGAAGCCGACAGCGCGACAGCGGCCCGACGATGATGTTCGACATCGGTATCGCGGCGAGGAAGAAGATGCCGGCGCCGAGCCCGTAGACGGTATTGCTGAAACCGAGGTCGGCCAGCATGTTCAGCTTGGCGAAGCCGACGTTGACGCGGTCCAGATAGGCCGCCAGATAGCAGATGCAGAGGAAGGGAACGAGCCTGAGCGCGACCTTCCGGTAAAGGGCCGGCTGATCGAGCGGCGCCGCCGCATCGATCGCCTGCGTGTTGCTTTGCATGGTATCTCCCCCGTCGGAGCGGCGGCGTCATGCACGCCTGCCAATCCGTATTGTTCTTGTCTTGTCAGGCCCGGGTCTGCGCCCGTTGCGGCCTGCTGCAGCTTACTGTCACGGTGTCGCTTCAGCGCGCGGCGGCTACCTCCTTGTCCGCTTTGTCCAGCCTGTGTACCAGCGAAGCGGTGGCGTTGAAGACATGCGCGCGCGACAGGCGCTCGGCCTCAGCCACGTCACCGCGGATCACGGTGTCGAGAATGGCCTCGTGCTCGGCCCAGATGTCGCGTGGCGATTCGCCCTGCATCAGCACCGCGCCCATCACGCAGCGCAGGTAGGTCCAGTGCGGGGCGGCCGTCTCAGCGATCAGCGGATTGCCCGACAGATCGTATAGAAAATGATGGAAGGCCATATCGGCGGCGATCATGTTCGAGATCGATTGCCGGGCCACCGCCTCGCGGCCGCGGCGAAGATAATCGGGACCCTCGAGCGCGGCCCGCGGGTCGGCTCGCCCGGCCGCCTTGACCACGGCCAGCGCATCGAGGCTGGCGCGGATCTCGTAAACGTGGCGCACCTTGTCCTCGTCGAGCGGCGCGACCATCAGCCCGCGGCCCGGCGCGCTGATCAGCACGCCCTCGTTGCGCAGCAGCAGCAGCGCCTGCTGCACCGGTTGGCGCGATACGCCGAGCGCCTCGGCGATTTCCTCCTGCACGAGGCGCGCGTCCGGCCCGTACTGGCCGGCCTCGATCCGCGACAGGATCGCCTCGTAGACCTGATCGACCAGCATCGGCTGGGAACGGAGGATGTGCATGGCGTTGGCTGAAAATGAGGCTCGATTCCTGGCCTCCGGCTGTGGGCCTCGGGCTTTGGGTTTTGCGGTTGCTAAAGTCTGCATTCGGAATTCTGAATTCAGAATTCCGAATGCAGACAGTGTAATGCCAGTGTTTTGGGCGCGTCAATCCCTGCCGAAGCAGCCTATGCTGCGGAGAAACCTCCCGCGGTACGGGCAGTGATCGATGGGTTGGTGCGTGCGTCGGTGCGTGCGTCGGTGCGTGCGTCGGTGCGTTCGGTAGTCAGCCATCACCAGCCATGGGAAGATATGCAGCATCATGAAACCCGCCCCTATCCTCCGCCCCCTCGCCGCCGCTGCCCTGCTGGCCGGCCTCGCCGCCCTGCACCCGTCGGCCGGCACCGAAGAGAAGCCGGCGGCGCGCCCGATCCCGCCGCATGCCGCTTACCTGCAGCCGGTGCCGGGGCTGACGCCGGAGCAGCAGCAGACTTTCCGCGCCGGCGAAAAGGTGTTCAATAATTTCTGGATCGCGATTCCGAACGACGTGATCTCGCAATGGTGGGATCTGTCGCAGCCCGGACCCGGCGGCGGCGGCTGGGGCCTGGGCCCGACCTTCGTCGCCACCTCCTGCGTCTCCTGCCACGTGCAGGCCGGCCGCGGCCGCGTGCCGGACAAGGGTACCGGCCCGCTGTTCCAGCAGGCGCTGCGCCTGTCGGTGCCCGGCGACGGGCCGCACGGCGGCCCGAATCCCGACCCGCACTACGGCACCCAGTTGCAGCCGTTCGACATCATCAAGAGCAAAGACCAGACGCGGCAGGCCGGCGAAGGCGAAGTTCACATCGACTGGCGCACGCGCCGCTTCCGCTTCGCCGACGGCGAGACGGTCGAGTTGCGGCAGCCGGCGATCCGCATCGAGAAGCTGAACTACGGCCCGCTGGCGCCGGGCGTGATGACCTCGCTGCGCAACACGCAGGCGATCGTCGGCCTCGGCTATCTGGAGGCGGTCAGCGAAGAGGACATTCTGGCGCTGGCCGCACTGCAGAAATCGCAGGGGCTCAACGGCCGGCCGAACTATGTACGCGACGACATCAACGACCGCATCGCGCTCGGCCGCTTCGGTTGGAAGGCCAACCAGCCGTCGCTGCGGCAGCAGATCGCCGGCGCCTTCCACAGCGACATCGGCATCACCTCGTCGCTCTATCGCGAGCAGAACTGCCCGGCGGTGCAGAAGGACTGCCATCTGGAGAAGAACCCCGAGAAGCCCGAGGTCTCGGACGAACTGTGGCAGCAGGTGGCCTTCTGGGCGATGTCGCTCGACGCGCCGGCGCCGGTGGGCACGGCCAGCCCGGCGGTGCAGCGCGGCGAGAAGCTGTTCCATGCGGCGACGTGCGCGCAGTGCCATGTGCCGGAACTGAAGACCGGCGCCTTCCCCGAACTGCCGGCGCTGGCCCACAAGCGCATCCGCCCTTACACCGACCTGCTGCTGCACGACATGGGGCCGGACCTGGCCGATGGCCGGCCGGACTTCCGCGCCGGCGGCGCCGACTGGCGCACGCCGCCGCTATGGGGCATCGGCCGCTCGAAACAGGTCAACGGCAGCACGCACTTCCTGCACGACGGCCGTGCACGCAACCTCGTCGAAGCCATTCTCTGGCACGGCGGCGAGGCGACCGCCGCGCGCGAGCATTTCGCAAAGCTGTCCAAGAAGGAGCGCGAGGAATTGATCGCGTTCCTCGAGGCGCTGTAGCTGGAGGAGTTCAGTGGGCTTGGCGGGTTTCGGCTTCGCCTCTACCCGCCCTACGATCCTTCGCCGAACCATAGGGCGGATAGAGCCGCAGGCGAAATCCGCCAAGCACCCAGCCACCCCCATATCCCCACCCGAACAATCCCGTAGGGCGGATAGAGCCGCAGGCGAAATCCGCCAAGCACCCGGCCACCCCACATCCCCACCCGAACAATCCCGTAGGGCGGATAGAGCCGCAGGCGAAATCCGCCAAACACCCGGCCACCCCCATATCCCCACCCTCACTGCTTGCGGCCGATGTGCCCGCGCACCATGGCCAGGCCGAGTGCGGTGACGATCATCGATCCGCCGAGCAGGTTCAGGTAGGCCGAGGCGCCGCCGGCGGTGATCATGGCCGCGCCGGCGAACGAGCTCAGGATGGCTCCCGTCCGCCCGAATGCGATGGCCGAGGCGGTGCCCGTGGTGCGGATCAGCGTCGGGTAGATGTGCGCGCACAGCGCCGTCAATGCGCACTGCAGTGCGGTCACGAACAGGCCGTGCAGGCCCAGCCCCCAGAGGAACACCTCCGGGCTGCCGGTGACGCTGACGAGCTTGAGCCCGAAGGCGGTGGCGGCCGACATCGCCGCCCAGAAGATCATCGGCCAGCGCGACCCGAAACGGTTGATCGCCAATGCGCACAGCACCGCGCCGATCACGCCGCCGAAGTTGTAGGCCGTCAGGCCCATGCCGGCCATCGCCGGCTGCAGGCCCTCGGTCGTGAGCATCGTCGGCAGCCAGCTGAAGGCGGTGTAGATCGACAGCTGCGTCATGAAGAAGCAGACCCACAGCCAGAGCGTGTCCGGCGCCCGGCCGCTGCGGAACAGTTCGGCGACGCTGCCGCGCCTGGCGGCTTCGACGATGCCGTCGCTGAACTCCTTCACGTGCGCCACCTCGTGCGCCATGCGCGCCATCAGTGAGCGCAATTCTTCCCAGCGCACGCTCTGGCGCGCGAGGAATTTCGGCGACTCGCGCAGCAGCAGGATCATCAGCAGGCCATACGCGATCGGCAGCGCGCCTCCGATGAAGAAGAAGCTGCGCCAGCCCTGCACCGGCAGCACCTGGGCCGCGACCAGGCCGGCCAGCATGCCGCCCAGCGGGTAGCAGACGATGGCCGTGATCACCGCCATCGTCCGGTAGCGGCCGGGAATGAACTCGGCCGTCAGCGTGATCGCGGCCGGCAGCGCCGCACCGATGCCCAGACCCGCGAAAAAGCGGATGACAGCGATCGTCGTCACATCCGGCGCGGTGCCGATCAGCAGGGTCGACGAGCCGAACAGGAAGATGCTGGCCACCAGCACCGGCTTGCGCCCGATGCGGTCGGCCAGCATGCCGGCGCCGAGGCTGCCGATGGCCATGCCGACCAGCCCGGTGGCCACCGCGACGGAAAAGGCGCCGCGGGTGACGCCCCACTCCTGCATGATCATCGGTATCGCGTAGCCGATCATCTGGCCGTCGAAACCGTCGAGGACGATGGCCAGCGCCGCATAGAGATAGGCCAGCTTCTGTACGGTGGTGAAGCCCCCGTCGTCGATCGCCCGGGTCACGTCGAAATTCGCGCGCGTGCCGGATGCCGTGGATTCGGTCATGTCTCCTCCGCCTGCCGGTATCGTGACCGGACTGTTTTTTTCAGGATGGGGCCAGTTGCAGGAGAGAGCATAACCGCTTGTGCCGCCCAGGCGGCGGGGACGATCAGGCCCCGAGCCAGTCCTGCATGGCCGCAATCAGTTCCGGCGGGTCGGACAGGTGCGGGCAGTGGCCGGTGGCTTTCAGCACGGCCAGCGTGCTGTGCGGCGTCTTGTCGCGCAGGTACTCGCCGACTGCCACCGAGGCCAGCGCATCGCCCGAGCACTGGACGATCAGCGAGGGCACGGACAGCCGGGTGACGTCGTCGCGGGAGTCGGACAGGAAGGTCACGCGCGCGAAGTGCCGCGCGATCGCCGGATCGTTGCGGCAGAAGTTGTCGTTCAGTTCGGCAGCCAGTTCGGGACGGTCGGGATTGCCCATGATGACTGGCGTGATCATGCTCGACCAGCCGAGGAAATTGCTATCCATCGCGGCCAGCAGGTCCTCGATGTCCTTGCGCTCGAAGCCGCCGGGGTAGTCGCCGTCGTTCAGGTAGTGCGGCGACGGGCCGACCATCACCAGCCGGGAAAACAGTTCCGGCGCCTTGTTCGCCGCCAGCACCGCGATCATCGCGCTGACCGAATGGGCGACCACGACCGGCCGCTCGAGCCCGAGCTCGCGCACGACCTCGATCAGGTCATCCGCATAGCCTTGCAGGCTTGCATACTTGACCGGATCGTACTGCGACAAATCGGAGCGGCCGGCACCGACATGGTCCATCAGCACGATGCGGTAATCTTGCTCGAAGGCCGGCGTCAGGTGGCGCCAGACGTTCTGGTCGCAGCCGAAGCCGTGGACGAAGACCAGCGCGCGCCGGCCCTGTCCCGATACGTTGACATGGTTCCTACGAAGTACGGACATGGGTGACTCCTTCAAATAAAATCGTCAGCGGCAGCCTGACGAAAAATGTCGTGCCGACGCCTTCGGTGGAGCGGAAGCCGATGACGCCGCCGTGCGCCTCGACGATCATCTTCGCGATCGATAGCCCGAGCCCGGTGCCCTTGATCTTGGTCGGCCGATCGGCATGATTGACCTGCGAGAAGCGCTGGAAGATCTTCGGCTGGAAAGCCTCGGGTATGCCGACGCCGGTATCGGTTACCGAGATCGTCACCATCCCGTCCTCGGCATGGGCCGAGATCAGCACCTCGCTGCCGGCATGCGAAAACTTGGCGGCGTTCGACAGCAGGTTCATCATCACCTGCTCGAAGCGGCGCGCATCGACCCGCACCGGCAGCGGATGATCTTCCTTGTCGACCCAGTAGGTGACGCCGAACTGTGTCGCATACGGCTGCGTGCCAGCGACGGCTTTCTCGACCAGCGCGCGGGCGTCATGCGGCTGCATCTCGAAGCTCATCTCGTTGCGCGAGATCTTCTCGAAATCGAGGATGTCGGAGACGAGGTTGACCAGCGACTCGCAGTTGCCGACACCGATGTCGAGTAGCTTGCGCTGGTTGTCCGGCAGCGCCGGCCCGGCCATCTTGTGCAGCAGCGTCAGCGCGCCCTTGATCGAGGTGAGCGGCGTGCGCAGCTCGTGCGATACCATCGACACGAAATCCGACTTCATCACTTCGACCTGGCGCAGCCGGGTGAGGTCGTTGAAACTGGTGACATAGCCCTGCAACTCGCCCTGCCGGTCTTTCAGCGGTGCGATGCTGATCGAGACCGGTAATTCGCGCCCGCTGCCGGTGCGGTAGACCCAGTCGCGGGCCGGCGAGGCCGCGATCGCCGCGGCCAGCGCCCGGTAACTAACCTCGTCGAGATCGAGCGGCGCCCGGCCTTCGGCGGCCATGATCGCCGCCGTCACCTGCGCCGGATCGTGCAGCTGCAGCATCGAGAGCCTTCCCTCGGCTTCCTGCTGCCCGAAGCCGAGCATCAGTTCGGCGGTCTCGTTCATCATGACGATGATGCCGTCGCGGTCGGTCGCCACGATGCCGGAGGCGCTGCTGTTGACAGTGGCGTACAGCAGGTCGAAGCTGGCGGCCAGCGACTCATTGGCCACCTCGACCTGGCGCTGCATAAATTTTAGTTCGCTGATGTCGGTGCGCAGCGCAACGTGCTGGTAGACATGGCCGCCGGCATTCCTGAAGGGGACGATGGTCGTGCGCGACCAGAAGAAGTCGCCCTGCTTGGTCTTGTTGCAGATGTCGCCGGTCCAGACGCGGCCGGAGCGGATCGTGCGATGCAGGTCGGCGAAGAATTCGCGCGGATGTTCGCCGGAGCTCAGCAGGCGATGGGTGCTGCCGACGAGCTCCTGCAGGGTGTAGCCGCTGCGCGCGCAGAAATTGTCGTTGGCGCCGATGATCCGGTCTTCGGTGTCGGTGCGCGTCACCATCGCATGGTGATGTAGCGCTGCTTCAAGGCTCGACGCCCGGCTTAGGGCTTCCTCGAGCGCCGACTGCGTGGCCTGCCCCTGCAGGATGAGCCGGTCGACGTAGGCGACGGCGATGCCCAGCAATCCGAGACCGGCTGCAAGGTAGCCGAAGCGCCACGCGGCGCCGTCCGGCAGAGCGCCGAACAGGGTCGCCGGCAGATGACTGATGCCGGCCATCAGCGCGAACGCGACAACGGCAGCGGCAACGGCGAGCAGACGCCGCGGATGCGTGGGCGCGGCGCGCAGGCCTTCGGGTCCGGGCGACGAGGGAGAAGTCATCTGGTTCATGAAAGAGGGCTGGCCGACGCCCCCGGACGAGGCGCCGCTGTCGACACGCGCGGACTGTTTGCGTCAGGATGCGGCGGCCGCGGCCGCGACAAAGCGGCGAACAGACAGGCATTTGCCCGTCATCTCTTGCGATGCCCAGCGCGTCGCCAGCAAATGCGCGGACATCGCCGGTGCCGCGTGCCGCCGATGATTCTGAATTGGCGATCATTTACCTTTCTTATCTCGCTAATGCTGCTATGCTCGCCCATCTCTCCGTTCCCGCGCCCGCCGCGGGCAGGCCATGACCAACGCCGACGTCGTCAAAGAACTGATGCTGTTGAAAGACAGCGGCCATCCCGTTTCGGCGATGGTGATTCTGTACGCCGGTATGGTGAACGTGCGGCATTTCGACCGCCCCGGATTCAGCGCCCGCGACGCGGCGCTAACGCTGCTGTCGATGGTCAGGAGCGGGCCGAGTGCTGGGGCGAGTGCGGGGGCAGGCCTGGAGCCGGGCATGGACTCCGGTCACCAGCCGAGCCTTGAGCCGCGTACGCGCTGAGCCCGGCACCTTCATCGGGCCTCCGGCCACGCAAAATGGGTCTTCAAGACTAAAGGCAACCGCCAGCGGCGGGGCTGGCTGGCGGCTTTGGAAAGTTGGAGAGCGCGCCGCGCAGGAGCCGACGCAGGCAGCTCACTCGTGCGCAAAAAAGACGCAATCAATTCAGCGAGCGGCGTATTGAAACGTGGAGAAGCTCGTCAGACCGGCGATCCGAAGAAGTTCGCAACATGCTCCGTACTCCAAGTTGTCACCCCAACGCCAAAGAAGTCCGCGTCCTGCGTCCAGATCGGACAAGCCAGCACCATGGACGCCGCGAGGACAGGCCAGTCGGCCTCGTCACGGCTTCGCATGCGTTCGCGCGCTGACTTCTCAGTGTCTGCCAGCCATTCATCGTCGAGCTCATGGACATGCCGCAATACGGCCTCGAGCAACTCCAGCGCTGGCGCAGGGTCGATTTGACGGTCTAACAAGATCGTGGGCAGATACTTTCTCGCATCTGCCACACATGCACGAGGCACAAAAAAGCGCACGCGATCTGCGTTTTCGATGATCAGGTTACGCACTCGCGGTCCAAGGACAGCACGGATCAGGATATTGGCGTCGAGAACCAGCGCCTTGTCACGCACCGTCCTCATCGAGGCTTGCGCCGCCTTGTCTTGAATTCCTCCACCAGGGCTTCGGAGTCCACACCTGCCGACTGCAGCATCGCGTCGAGCTTTTGTGCGGCTGCTTTCAATGCATCGCGGTCGTCCTGCGTAGTCTTGTCGCGGCTGGGAATGTAGTAGCCGATCGTCTCCCCGTGACGAGTGATTGCGATCGGCTGACCGACTTCGAGCAGGTAATGCGGTAGCTGGCTACGAAATTCGCGGATGCCCACTTTGATGGATTCCATGTCGCGCCTCCGAATTGTGTACACATGCGTACAGTATACGACGGCCCGGGCGGGCTTCGCGATTCGGCGGCATATTGAGATCGGCGGCGAGCTTACCCACCTGCCAGACGAGGATGTCTTGCGAGGGTCGCAGTGGGTTCGGGGCTCGGTAGCAGCCCTCACGAATGCTGATAACTGTTGCGCTTCTGTTACGATGGCCAACAGTAGGCGGTGGTTGAACCGGACACCTTCACCGGGCCTCCGGCCGCGCCGGCGGCCTCTGATGAAGAAAACCGGCCTGCTCTATACTTGCTTCGCCGGATCTCGCCCCCCCCCTTCCCTGATAATCCCCGCCGATGGCCGCCCCGATCGGCCTGACCCCAGGAGACAGCAATGACCCCCATCGTGCTTGCCGTTGTCGTCAGCGGTTTGCTGCCCATCGTTTGCGCCGGCCTCGCCAAATGGGGCTTCAGGAATTACGACAATCGCGAGCCGCGGGCGTGGCTGGCGGCGCAGGAAGGCTGGAGAGCGCGCGCGAATGCCGCGCAGCAGAACAGTTTCGAGGCTTTCCCGCTGTTTGCCGCCGCCGTCGTCTTCGCCATGCTGGCCGGCGCCGAGCCTGCGCAGATGCTGCCCGTCTGCTGGTTCTTCGTGGCCGCCCGGATCGCCTACATCGGCTGCTATGTCGCCGACAAGGCGCTGCTGCGAACCTTCTTCTGGTTGCTGGGACTGGCCGCCTCGCTCAGGCTGTTCGCTTTCGCCATGCAGGCGTGAGCTTTGTTGCGGTGCCGGGTGATAGAGGAAGTGTGGCGGATCCGCGTGCACCAGCACGCTTCGGCTGTGACGAGGTGCAGGGCTTGCTGCTCGCGCAGCCGATGCTCGCCGACGACGCGGCCGCCTTGCTGGATCAGCGGATACTGTTCAGCCCGGAGACGCTGGAGTTGTCCGAACCGTTGTCGGAGCGCGACCGGAGCTAGGCTGCTCCGGCGCGGGGTGGGGTGATCAGTCATATCTAATGAATGCTCCTCCCCCGTTGATGGAGAAGCGCCGATAGAGATCTTTGAGTTTCAGCGGCTTGGACTTGTCGTCCAACTTCGGACCTCACGCTGGTGAGTGGGGGCGGACATCACGCCTGTAGCGGCTGAACGACCAATTTGACCCCGAGCGCTTTGAACACACGCGAGATGGTATCGAAGCGGGGCTGAGCGTCGGCGCGCAGCGCCTTGTACAACGCTTCACGGCCCAGACCGGTCTCCTTGGCAATTTGCGACATGCCACGGGCGCGGGCTGCCACACCCAGTGCATGGGCCAACTCACCCGCATCACCCTCCTCAATGACCACGGACAGATAGGCGGCAATATCGGCGTCGTCCTTCAGATGCTCGGCCGGGTCGAAATCCGGCAGATCGGCCACGCGAATTTTCTTGCTCATCGCTTTCTCCTCCATTGTCTTTGCCCGCGCGATCGCCTTCGCAATGTCGGCCCGCTGCGTGGCCTTGTCGCCGCCGCCCAGCATCACGACCAACGCACCATTGCGCTCGATGTAGTACATGCGCCAGCCGGGACCAAAGTGCTCGCGCATTTCGCTGACGCCTTCTCCAACGGGCTCAACGTCACCCAGCAAACCGCGCCCGACTTTCTCCAGCCGACGGATCAAGCGCGCCCGCGTGAGTGGATCCTTCAGGCCTGCAAGCCAATCCGAAAATTCTGGCAACGGCTTGATCGTGTATATGAGCCGAATTGTATTCGATCGAATACAAAAGTCGATCCGCTTTCCTTCCGGTTCCAACTCACCCCGCTACTGCCGCCCGGCGAATACCGAATTGACTGCCCGCAGTTTCAGGCAAGACTTGCACTAGACTTCTATATCACCTAGTGGCATAGTTTGGTCTATGCGACGAGTCTTCAAAACCCGCCACTTCGCACGATGGATGCGCAAGTCCGAGTTGACCGATCCCGCGCTCTGCAGAGCAGTTGCTGAGATGGCCGAAGGTCTGATCGATGCGGATCTCGGGGGTGATGTTCTGAAGAAACGCGTCGCCCTACCCGGACGAGGAAAAAGTAGCGGGGTTCGCACGCTGGTAGCTACCCGCAAGGGAACCCGATGGTTTTTCGTGTTTGGGTTCGAAAAAAGTGATCGTGCCAACATCTCGGATGTCGAACTGGGGGCCTTGCAGTTATTGGCTTCAGAGTTGCTGGCAAGAACCAATCCCCAACTGGATGAAGCCGTCGCAGATGGGGCATTACTGGAAATTTGTCATGACTACAAAAACCGACGCGAAGAGCAAGCTGCTCGAAGCAGTACATGAAACTGCTGCTGATCTGCATCGCCTGGGCTTCATTGACAAGCGCAAGATGAAAAATTTCGAGCTCTTGTATCTTGAGCCGATCCCGGCCTATGACAGCAAGAAAATCCGCTCATTGCGCGCGCAATTAAATCTGAGTCAGGCAGTGCTTGCAGCGGTACTGAACACGAGTGCGTCCACGGTTCGCAAATGGGAGATCGGCGAAAAGCAACCAAGCGGTCCTTCGCTCAAGTTGTTGAATCTGATTGATAGAAAAGGTTTGGAAGCCGTGCTCTGAGTTTCTGGCCCGCTTCAAATGCGCAGAAGCGCCGCGCCGTGCGGGATTTCCGAGGAAAAGTCCGCAGGATTTCCGCTTCTCTCCAAATGAAAAAAGGCTCCGCGCGGAGCCTCTTGAAACTGGCGGAGAGAGGGGGATTCGAACCCCCGATAGGCTATGAACCTATACACGCTTTCCAGGCGTGCGACTTAAACCACTCATCCATCTCTCCGGATGCGTTGCAGGCTGGGCAGCCTGAACGAAGCCAGCGATTATAGCAAAGCTTGACCGGTAGCGGCGCACTGGAATGCCTTGCCGCAAAAGCAAAAAAAAGCCGCCCCACCCGAAGGCGGGACGGCAATCCGGTAATAGGGCCATCGGAGTGGGCCCTACGACCTTCCCCCACAAACTTGCAGTGATTCTAAAAAACAAACCTCAGTTGCGGGCGACGCGAAGTGCGTCGCCGGTGCATCTTCAACTTGCCTGCTTCAGCTGCTCAAGAATTGCAGGGTTCTCCAGCGTGGAGACGTCCTGGGTAATCTCTTCGCCCTTGGCGAGCACGCGCAGCAGGCGGCGCATGATCTTGCCCGAGCGGGTCTTCGGTAGGTTGTCGCCGAAGCGGATTTCCTTCGGCTTGGCGATCGGGCCGATTTCCTTGCCGACCCAGTCGCGCAACTCCTTGGCCACCTTTACCGCCTCGTCGCCGGTCGGGCGCGGGCCCTTCAGCACGACGAAGGCGCAGATCGACTCGCCGGTGGTCGGATCCGGCTTGCCGACCACGGCGGCCTCGGCCACCAGGTGGTTGGCGACCAGCGCCGACTCGATTTCCATCGTGCCCATCCGATGCCCCGAGACGTTCAGCACGTCGTCGATGCGGCCGGTGATGGTGAAGTAGCCGTTGTTGGCGTCTCGGATCGCGCCGTCGCCTGCCAGATATAGATTACCGCCTAATTCGGCCGGAAAGTAACTAGCCTTGAAGCGTTCAGGGTCATTCCAGATCGTGCGGATCATCGACGGCCACGGGCGCTTGACGACCAGGATGCCGCCCGCGCCATTAGGCACGTCGTTGCCGGCCTCGTCGACGATGGCGGCCTGTATGCCCGGCAGCGGCAGCGTGCAGGAACCCGGCACCATCGGCGTCACGCCCGGCAGCGGCGAAATCATGTGGCCGCCGGTTTCGGTCTGCCAAAACGTATCGACGATCGGGCAGCGCGTGTCACCGACGTTTTGGTAAAACCACATCCACGCCTCGGGATTGATCGGCTCGCCGACCGAACCCAGCAGGCGCAGCGAGCGCAGATCGAAATGCTGCGGGTGTACCTTCATGTCAGCGTCGGAAGCCTTGATCAGCGAGCGGATCGCGGTCGGCGCCGTGTAGAAGATGGTGGCCTGGTGGCGCTGGATCATGTCCCAGAAGCGGCCGGCGTTCGGGTAGGTCGGCACGCCCTCGAAAACGATCTGCGTGGCGCCGGCGGCCAGCGGGCCGTAGGCGATGTAGCTGTGGCCGGTGACCCAGCCGATGTCGGCGGTACACCAGAAGATGTCGTTCGGCTTGATGTCGAAGGTCCACTTCATCGTCAGCAGGGTCCACAGCAGGAAGCCCGCCGACGCATGCTGGACGCCCTTCGGCTTGCCGGTGGAGCCGGACGTGTAGAGGACGAACAGCGGATGCTCGCCGCCGACCCACTCCGGCTCGCACTGCTCGGACTGCGGCTCCATCAGCTCATGCAGCCAGCGGTCGCGGCCGGCGACGACGTTGATGCTGCCCTTCGTGCGCTGGTAGATGACGACGTTCTTCACCGCCTCGCAGCCGCCGAGGGCGAGGGCTTCGTCGACGATGGACTTCAGCGGCAGCTGCTTGCCGCCGCGCACCTGCTCGTCGGCAGTAATCACGGCCACCGCGCCGACGTCGATGATGCGCTCCTGCAGCGACTTGGCGGAAAAGCCGCCGAAGACCACCGAGTGCGTTGCGCCGATGCGGGCGCAGGCCTGCATCGCGGCCACGCCCTCGACCGACATCGGCATGTAGATGACGACGCGGTCGCCCTTGCCGATGCCGAGCGACCTCAGGCCGTTGGCCAGCTTGCAGACCTTTGCGTGCAGCTGCTGGTAGCTGATGCGGGTGACGGTGCCGTCATCGGCCTCGAAAATGATCGCGGTCTTGTCGGCGTCACCGTTTTGCAGGTTGCGATCGAGGCAGTTGTACGAGACGTTCAGCTGGCCGTCGTCGAACCACTTGTAGAACGGCGCCTGCGATTCGTCGAGCACCTTGGAGAAAGGCCGCTTCCACTCGATGTTCTCTTTTGCAAGGCGACCCCAGAAGCCTTCGTAGTCGCGCTCGGCTTCCGCGCACAGCGCGAGATACGCGTCCATGCCGGAAATGGCTGCATTTTTTACAAACTCTTCCGACGGGGGAAAGACCCGATGCTCGTGCATCAGAGATTCGATCGCTGACATGGCGTCTCCATGATGGGTGTAATTTTGATGGAAAGATAAGGGGAGTCACTTACTCAAGGCTTACATAACGGATATTCCTCTTGGTCTGGATCAAGACTTGGCGGTCATCGGCAGATGCCGCGTGTAAAATGACGCGCTGCATGATTTCCCTCCGGGAACCACCTATTTGCCCGCACCGACATGACGCCCGCACCGATCCCGACCCACAAAAAAGTCCCCGCCCTTGCCAATTTCATATTCATGACCCGCTGGCTGCAGCTGCCGCTGTACCTCGGGCTGATCCTCGCGCAGGGCGTCTACGTCTATCACTTCTGGGTCGAACTGATCGACCTCGTCGGCGCCCTGTTGGGCAACGGCACCGCGCTCGAGCACATTCTCACTGCCACCAGCGTCGGCGGCGTGCCCACGCAGACCAAGCTCACCGAGACGGCGATCATGCTGGTCGTGCTTGGACTGATCGACGTGGTGATGATTTCCAACCTGCTGATCATGGTGATCGTCGGCGGCTATGAGACCTTCGTCTCGCGCATGCATCTCGAGAACCATCCGGACCAACCCGAGTGGCTGTCCCACGTGAACGCCTCCGTGCTGAAGGTCAAGCTGGCGACCGCGATCATCGGCATCTCGTCGATTCACCTGTTGAAGACATTCATCAACGCCAGCGCGCACGACACCAAGACGCTATATGCGCAGACCGGCATCCATGTCGTCTTCCTGCTGTCGGCGCTTGCGATCGCCGCCGCAGACCGGCTCATGGCAGCAACCTTGCATGCGAACCAGGAAGTGCACTGACCCGACTCGCCCGTTTTTCGACCTGCCTACCGACCGAGCACGACTGCCATGACCCTCATCAAACAAGAAGACCTCATCGAATCCGTCGCCGCCGCGCTGCAGTTCATCAGCTACTACCACCCGGTGGACTACATCCGCCATCTCGCGCGTGCCTACGAACGCGAGCAGAGCCCGGCAGCGCGCGATGCGATTGCCCAGATCCTGACCAACTCGCGCATGTGCGCAGAGGGCAAGCGGCCGATCTGCCAGGACACCGGCATCGTCAATGTCTTCCTCAAGATCGGTATGGACGTGCGCTTCGACGGCTTCACCGGTTCGATCGAGGACGCGGTCAACGAGGGCGTGCGCCGCGGTTACAACCATCCGGACAACAAGCTGCGCGCGTCGGTGGTCGCCGATCCGCAGTTCGAGCGCAAGAACACCAAGGACAACACGCCGGCCGTCGTTCACATGGAATTGGTGCCCGGCAGCACGGTGGACGTGCAGGTCGCAGCCAAGGGCGGCGGCTCGGAGAACAAGACCAAGTTCGTCATGCTCAACCCGTCCGATTCGCTGGTCGACTGGGTGCTGAAGACGGTGCCGACGATGGGCGCCGGCTGGTGCCCGCCGGGCATGCTCGGCATCGGTATCGGCGGCACGGCCGAGCGGGCGATGCTGCTGGCCAAGCAGTCGCTGATGGACGACATCGACATGTACGAGCTGCTGCAGCGCGGCCCGCAGAACAAGCTCGAGGAGCTGCGCATCGAGCTGTACGAGAAGGTCAATGCGCTCGGCATCGGCGCCCAAGGCCTCGGCGGGCTGACCACCGTGCTCGACGTGAAAATCAACCTGTACCCGACGCACGCGGCCTCCAAGCCGGTGGCGATGATCCCGAACTGCGCGGCGACCCGCCATGCGCATTTCGTGCTCGACGGCTCGGGTCCGGCCTACTGCGAGCCGCCGTCGCTGTCCGAGTGGCCCGAGGTGCACTGGACGCCAGACACGCAGAAGTCGCAGCGCGTCAATCTCGACACCCTGACCGCCGCCGAAGTCGCGTCGTGGAAGCCGGGCCAGACGCTGCTGCTGAACGGCAAGATGCTGACCGGCCGCGATGCCGCGCATAAGCGCATCCAGGACATGCTGGCCCGCGGCGAGCCGCTGCCGGTGGATTTCAGGAACCGCGTCATCTACTACGTCGGGCCGGTCGATCCGGTGCGCGACGAGGTCGTGGGCCCGGCCGGCCCGACCACGGCCACGCGGATGGACAAGTTCACCGACATGATGCTCGAGAAGACCGGCCTGATCGCGATGGTCGGCAAGGCCGAGCGCGGCCCGGTGGCGATCGAATCGATCAGGAACCACCAGTCGGCCTACCTGATGGCCGTCGGCGGCGCGGCCTACCTCGTGTCGAAGGCGATCCGGGGCGCGAAGGTGGTCGGCTTCGAAGACCTCGGCATGGAAGCGATCTACGAGTTCGACGTGACCGACATGCCGGTCACGGTGGCCGTCGATTCCACCGGCACCTCGGTCCACCAGACCGGGCCGAAGGAATGGCAGGAGCGGATTGCGTCGGGCAAGCTGGCCGGCATTCCGGTGAGCGTTGGCTGACCCTGCCCTCCCGGTCTCTGCCGAGGCGCCGATCGGCGTCTTCGACTCGGGCATCGGCGGGCTGTCGGTGCTGCGCCATGTGCATGCGCTGCTGCCGTCCGAGGAACTGCTGTACTTCGCCGATTCCGGCTTCGCGCCCTATGGCGAAAAGCCGGAGCACATCGTCGTCGAGCGCGCGCTCGCCATCACCGCCTTCCTGCTGCGCTTCAAGATCAAGGCCATCGTCGTCGCCTGCAACACCGCCACGGCCGCCGCCATCGCCGCCCTGCGCAAACGCCATCCGCTGCTGCAAGTGGTCGGCGTCGAGCCCGGCCTGAAGCCCGCAGCGCAGCTGACGCAAACGGGCAAGGTCGGCGTGCTGGCCACCGCCGGCACGCTGGCCAGCGACAAATTCCTGAAGCTGCGCCAGCAGGTGGCCGAGACCGCGCAGGTCGAGTTCCATCTGCAGGCATGCAATGGCCTGGCGGACCAGATCGAAAAGGGCGAACTGGCATCGCGCGAGACGCGGCAGATGGTCCGCCGCTATGTCGCACCGCTGGTCGGGCAGGCGGTGGACACGCTGGTGCTCGGCTGCACGCACTACCCTTTCGTCGAGCCGCTGGTGCGCGAAGCCGCCGGCCCCGACGTGCGACTGGTCGATACCGGCGAGCCGGTCGCGCGCCAGTTGCAGCGCCTGCTGAGCCAGCACGCGCTACTGCGGCCCGAGGCGGCCGGTGCAGGCAGCGTGTCGGCCTACACCACCGGCAGCCGCAGCGCGCTGGCCAACGCGTTTCGACGGCTGCTGGAACTCGACCCAACGGTCGAGGTGGTCGCAGTCGAGTGAGGTTCCGTCCGGCGGGTTTCGCTGCGCTCTACCCGCCCTACGAACAGATCGCTGGTGCAGCCAGTCAAACGCAGCACCGTAGGGCGGGTAGAGCGCAGCGAAACCCGCCATCAAGCCGGCAAAGCCCGGCGGGTAAAATCAACCCCACCCACCGATGATTTCTCCTGCCACAACGAAAACTCTTGTATAATCCAGGGCTCGTTTCAGTG
>JAMNXS010000026.1 GCA_023653025.1 Burkholderiaceae bacterium | reverse complement strand
GCAATGCGCTCGGCCACCGCGACGCCTTCCTCCTCCGACTTGTGGGCCAGCATCGGGCCGCGCACGACGTCGCCGACAGCCCAGACGTTCGGCAGGCTGGATTTGCAGTCCGCATCGACGACAATGAAGCCGCGCTCGTCGAGTTTCAGGCCGACGGCCTCCGGATTCAGCCCGGTCGTGTTCGGCACGCGACCGATCGACACGACGAGCCGATCGACCACGATAGTATGCGCTTCACCCTTCGCATCGGCGTACTCGACGGTGACATCCTTTGCACCTTTTCTGATCGCGCCGATCCTGACGCCCATCTCGATGCTCAGTCCCTGCTTGACGAACAGCTTGTACGCCTCTTTGGCCACCTGCTCGTCAGCAGCGGCGAGGAAGGTCGGCATCGCCTCGAGGATGGTCACCTCGGCGCCCAGGCGGCGCCAGACGCTGCCCATCTCGAGGCCGATCACGCCGGCGCCGATCACGCCCAGCTTCTTCGGCACGGTGTCGATGGCCAGCGCACCCGTGTTGGAGAGGATCAGCTGCTCGTCGAACGGCGCGTCGGGCAAGGCGCGCGGACTGGAGCCGGTGGCGACGATCACGTGCCTGCCCCTGACCGACTCGGCAGCCGGCGCGGACACCGCGATCTCGTAGCCGTCGGCATCGGCCCTCACAAACGAGCCGCGGCCATGCAGGAAAGTCACCTTGTTCTTCTTGAACAGGTACTGGATGCCGTCGTTGTTCTGCTTGACGACAGCGTTCTTGCGGCCCAGCATCTGCGCGAGGTTGAGTTTGACGCCCTTGACCTCGATGCCGTGCTCGGCGAAGCCATGCTGCGCATGGTCGAAATGCTCGGACGACTGCAGCATCGCCTTCGACGGTATGCAGCCGACATTGGTACAGGTGCCGCCCAGCGCCGGGCCGCCCTGCTCGTTTTTCCATTCGTCGATGCAGGCCACCGACATTCCGAGTTGCGCGGCGCGGATCGCGGCCACGTAGCCGCCGGGGCCGCCGCCGATCACGACGACGTCGAAATTCTTTGACATATTTGTTCTCGCTTCGTCTGTTCCGACATCATCGGATGTCGCAAACCGGTGGCGGATATCGCTTCGCTCTATCCGCCCTACGGCTCATCCCCTGAGGCAGGCCGTAGGGCGGGTAGAGCCGCAGGCGATACCCGCCACGCGGCGTTGGGAAATGAATGTCAATGAAGTGGGATCACAAATCCAGCAACAAGCGCGCCGGGTCTTCCAGCGCTTCCTTCATCGCCACCAGGCCGAGCACGGCTTCGCGGCCGTCGATCAGGCGATGGTCATACGACATCGCCAGATAATTCATCGGCCGGATCACGATCTGCCCGTTCTCGACCACCGCGCGCTCCTTCGTCGCATGTACGCCAAGGATGGCGGACTGCGGCGGGTTGATGATCGGGGTCGACAGCATCGAGCCGAAGACGCCGCCGTTCGAGATCGAGAACGTGCCGCCGGTCAGTTCGTCGAGCGTCAGCTTGCCGTCCTTCGCCTTCTGGCCGAAATCGCCGATCTTCTTCTCGATTTCGGCAATGCTCATCTGGTCGACATTGCGCAGGATGGGCACGACGAGGCCGCGCGGCGAGCCGACGGCGATCCCGATGTCGAAGTAGCCGTGGTAGACGACGTCGTTGCCGTCGATCGATGCGTTGAGCACTGGGTATTTCTTCAGCGCGGCGACGGCAGCCTTCACGAAGAAGGACATGAAGCCCATCTTCACGCCGTGCTCTTTCTCGAACTTGTCCTTGTACTTGTTGCGCAGGTCCATGACCGGCTGCATGTTGACCTCGTTGAAGGTCGTCAGGATGGCATTGGTCGCCTGCGACTCGAGCAGGCGCTCGGCGATCCGCGCGCGCAGGCGGCTCATCGGCACACGCTGCTCCGGACGATCGCCGAGGTCGGTGGCCACCGGCGCCGGGACCGCCGGCAACGACGGACGCGCGGCAGCGGGTGCGGGCGCAGGTGCAGGCGCCCTCGCGGCCGGCTGGGCCAACGCGTTGATCACGTCGCCCTTGGTGACGCGACCATCGCGGCCGGTACCCGGTACCGCATCGGCCGACATCTTGTTCTCGGCCAGCATTTTGGCGGCGGCCGGCATCGCGATCGCGCTGCTGTTCGCTGCCGCAGGTGCCAAAGCGGCAGCGACCGCGGCCGGCGCCGCAGCAGCGGGGGTCGCTGAGCCAGCCGCTGAGCCAGCCGCTGCTGCGGCCGAAGCCGTGGCTTCCGTATCGATCCGGGCGATGATCTCGCCGGCGACCACCGTGCTGCCGTCGCCCTTCAGGATCTCGACGATCACGCCCTGCGCCGGCGCAGGCAGTTCCAGCACGACCTTGTCGGTCTCGATGTCGATCAGGTTCTCGTCGCGGCCCACGGCCTCGCCGACTTTCTTGTGCCATTGAAGCAGGGTCGCCTCGGCGACCGATTCCGACAGCTGCGGTACTGGGACTTCAAGAATTGCCATCACATTCTCCGTTTCGGGTTTGTCGCGCACGGCGCCGGCATCCGGTCCCGTGCGGGGTCTTTATTTTGTGAGCACGAAGCCCTTGAGTTTGGAAAACGCCGTGTCGATCAGTGCCTTCAGCTGCGCATAGTGCTTGTCGTAGTAGCCGACCGCGGGCGATGCAGAAGCGGGGCGGCCGGCATAAGCCAGTTTCTGGCCGTCTGCGAGGTTCTCGAAGATGTTGTGCTGGATCTGGAACCAGGCGCCCTGGTTCTGCGGCTCGTCCTGCACCCAGACCAGTTCGCCGAAGTTCGGGAAGCTCTTGAGTTCGGCGGCGAAGGCCTTGTGCGGGAACGGATACAGCTGCTCGACGCGGATGATCGCGATGTCGTCCGCGCCGCGCTCCTTGCGCGCATTGACGAGGTCGTAGTACACCTTGCCCGAGCAGGCCAGCACGCGCTTGACCTTCTTCGGATCGAGCTTGGCGTCCACCTCGCCGATCACGGTCTGGAACGAGCCCTTGACCAGCTCGGACAGCGGCGAGCCTGCATCCTTGTTGCGCAACAGGGACTTCGGCGTGAAGATCACCAGCGGCTTGCGGAACAGGCGGATCATCTGGCGCCGCAACAGGTGGAAAATCTGTGCGGCCGTAGTCGGCTGCACGACCTGCATGTTGTTGTCGGCCGACAGTTGCAGGAAGCGCTCGACGCGGGCCGACGAGTGTTCGGGACCCTGCCCCTCATAGCCGTGCGGCAGCATCATCACCAGGCCCGAAGCGCGACCCCATTTGACCTCGCCCGAGCTGATGAACTGGTCGATGACGACTTGGGCGCCGTTGACGAAATCGCCGAACTGGGCTTCCCAGATGGTCAGCGTGTTCGGCTCAGCCGTCGAGTAACCGTACTCGAACGCCAGCACTGCCTCTTCGGAGAGTACCGAGTCGATCACGGTAAACGGTGCCTGCTGGTCGGAAATGTGCTGCAGCGGAATGTAGTTGCCCGCATCCCATTTCTCGCGGTTCTGGTCGTGCAGCACCGAGTGGCGGTGGGTGAAGGTGCCGCGCCCGGCATCCTGGCCGGTGATGCGCACCGCGTAGCCGGACGACAGCAGCGATGCGAACGCGAGATGCTCGCCCATGCCCCAGTCGAGGTTCATGTCGCCGCGGCCCATGGCGGCGCGGTCGGCCAGCACTTTCTCGACCAGCGGATGCACCTTGAAATTCTCGGGCACGGTCGTGATCCGCTCGGACAGCCGCTTGAGCTCCGTCGCCGGCACGGCGGTATCCGCGGAGTCGGTCCACTTGCGGTTCAGGAACGGCATCCAGTCGACCGCGTACTTGTTCTTGAAGTTCGAGATGACAGGATCAACCGTGTGGCGTCCCTCGTCCATCGCCTGGCGGTAATCCTTGACCATCTGGTCGCCGCCGTCAGCAGCGATCGTGCCCTGCATCGACAGGCGGTCGGCGTACAGCTTGCGCGTGCCCGGATGCTGGCCGATCTTCTTGTACATCAGCGGCTGTGTCAGCGACGGCGTGTCCTGCTCGTTGTGGCCGAGCTTGCGGAAGCAAACGATGTCGACCACCACGTCTTTCTGGAACTGCATGCGGAAGTCGAGCGCGATTTGCGTGGCGAACACGACGGCCTCGGGGTCGTCGCCGTTCACGTGCAGCACCGGCGCCTCGATCATCTTGACCACGTCCGAGCAGTACAGCGTCGAGCGGGTGTCGCGCGGGTCGGAGGTGGTAAAGCCGATCTGGTTGTTGATGACGATATGAACGGTGCCGCCGGTGCCGTAGCCGCGGGTCTGCGCGAGGTTCAGGGTCTCCATCACCACGCCCTGGCCGGCGAAGGCCGCATCGCCATGCACCAGGATAGGTAGCACCTGCTTGCCCTCGCGGTCGCCGCGCCGATCCATGCGCGCCTTGACCGAGCCCTCGACGACCGGATTGACGATCTCGAGGTGCGACGGGTTGAACGCCAGCGACAGGTGCACCGGGCCGCCCGGGGTCGAGATGTCGGACGAGAAGCCCTGGTGATACTTGACGTCGCCGGCCGGCAGGTCGTCGGCGTGCTTGCCTTCGAACTCGGCGAACAAATCCTGTGGCATCTTGCCGAGGATGTTGACAAGCACGTTCAGGCGCCCGCGATGCGCCATGCCGATCACGATTTCCTGCACGCCCTGCGCGCCGGCGCGCTGAATGACTTCATCGAGCGAGGCGATGAAGCTCTCGCCGCCCTCGAGCGAGAAGCGCTTCTGACCGACGTATCGGGTGTGCAGGTAGCGTTCGAGGCCCTCGGCCGCAGTCAGGCGGTCGAGAATATGCTTTTTCTGCTCGCGGGTGAAATTGGGGTTCGCGCGGGAACCCTCGAGACTCTCCTGCATCCAGCGCTTCTGCGCAGGATCGGTCATGTACTGGAATTCGGCGCCGATCGAGCGGCAGTAAGTGTCGCGCAGCGCCTGCAGCAGATCGCGCAGCGAGGCGGTCTCGGGGCCGAAGTAGGTGTTGCTGATGTTGAAGACGGTGTCGAGATCGGCATCAGTGAAGCCGTAGAACGACGGCTCGAGCTCGGGAATGTTCGGGCGCTCCTGGCGCTGCAGCGGGTCGAGGTTGGCCCATTGGGTGCCGAGAAAGCGGTAGGCGGCGATCAGCTGGGTGACGGCGACGCGCTTGCGCCCCATCTCGACATCGGCCGATGCGGACACCGTACGGATCGGACCGAGCTTGGCGCGCTCGGCGAAGGATGCGACCACGCTGGCATGCGGCACATCGGGCCGGTCGCTGCCGTCGACGGCGGGCACGTTTTGCATCGCGTCGAAGTAGGCGCGCCAGTTGTCGGGCACGGCGCCGGGATTCAAAAGGTAAGCCTCGTACAGTTCTTCCACGTACGGGGCGTTGCCTCCAAACAGGTACGAATTGGAGAATTGTTGCTGCATCATCGCTGCTCACCTTTCTTCGCGTTTCGCGAAGCAAATAGCGGGTTTATCAACCTTCCGCGACCCGGCCTCGCCGGTTAGCGGATTGCAAATCAAGTTGCGGGAAGGGCTTGATCCGAATCATGCGCGCGTTTGCGCCAGGCCAAGAGTAACACAACGGCCCAGCACAAAACGTCGCTTAAGTTTCCTGTTTGACAAAATCGGAGCAGAGCGGGCCGCAGCCCGCTCCATCAGGCGCTCAGCGCTGCGCGATCGGCGGCACGTCGCGCCGCGGCGAGCCCACGAACAGCTGGCGCGGACGGCCGATCTTCTGCTCTGGATCCGAGATCATCTCGTTCCACTGCGCGATCCAGCCGACGGTGCGCGCCATCGCGAAGATGCCGGTGAACAGCGACACCGGAATGCCGAGCGCCGACTGCACGATGCCCGAGTAGAAATCGACGTTCGGGTACAGCTTGCGCGACACGAAGTAATCGTCTTCCAGCGCGATCTTCTCCAGCGCCATCGCCAGCTTGAACAGCGGGTCGTTCTCGAGCCCGAGTTCGTTCAGCACTTCATGGCAGGTGTCACGCATCAGCTTGGCGCGCGGATCGTAGTTCTTGTACACGCGGTGGCCGAAGCCCATCAGCTTGACGTTCGAGTTCTTGTCCTTGACCTTCTCGACAAACTCTCCGATCTTCGCAACGCCGCCGTCGCGCTGTATGTCCTGCAGCATCTGCAGGGCCGCTTCGTTCGCGCCGCCGTGCGCCGGGCCCCACAAGCAGGCGATGCCGGCCGCGATGCAGGCAAACGGGTTGGCACCCGACGAACCGGCCAGGCGGACGGTCGAGGTCGATGCGTTCTGCTCGTGGTCGGCGTGCAGGATCAGGATGCGGTCGAGCGCGCGCACCAGCACGTCGTTGACCTTGTAGTCCTCGGCCGGGGTGGCGAACATCATGCGCATAAAGTTCGCGCTGTACGACAGGTCGTTGCGCGGGTAGACGAACGGCTGGCCGACCGAGTACTTGTAGGCCATGGCAACCAGCGTCGGCATCTTCGCGACCAGCCGGATCGCCGACACTTCGCGGTGATGCGGGTCGTTGATGTCGAGCGAGTCATGGTAGAACGACGCCAGCGCACCGACCGTGCCCACCAGCACCGACATCGGGTGCGCGTCGCGACGGAAGCCGCGGAAGAAAAACTGCATCTGCTCGTGCACCATCGTGTGCTGGGTCACGGTGTTGCTGAATTCCTTCTTCTTGTCCGCGTTCGGCAGTTCGCCGTTGAGCAGCAAGTAGCAGGTCTCGAGGAAGTCGCAATTGACCGCGAGCTGCTCGATCGGATAGCCGCGGTAGAGCAATTCGCCCTTGTCGCCGTCGATGTAGGTGATCGACGAGTTGCAGGCCGCGGTCGACATGAAGCCCGGGTCATAGGTGAACTTGCCGGTCGCGCCGTACAGCTTGCGGATATCGACCACGTCCGGACCGATCGATCCCTTGTAGATCGGGAACTCGATCGGGGCGGTGCCGTCGGTGAACGAGAGCGTGGCTTTTGCGTCAGAGTGGGTCATGGCTGGTCCTTCGAATGAAGAAAAATGGAATTCGGGTGTTCTGCAGCATCTGAAGCCACGGCAGCCGGCAGGGCGTCGCTACCTATGCCTGCCGCAACCTTGCCAGCAACGCCTTCACGTGCGGCAAGTCGAGTCCTTCCTCGGGCTCTTTCTGGCCCAGCAACAGGCCAAACAAATCGTTGTCGGACAGGTCGAGCAGCCGGGTCAGCGCATCGACCTCCTCGTCCGTCAGCTCCGCCTCGTGCGCGTCGAGGAAACGGGTGAGGATCAGGTCGTTCTCGAGCATGCCGCGGCGGCTGCGCCAGCGCAGCCGCGTGCGGTTCTTCGGATCGTCCTGATGCCTGCCGGTTTCCATGATGATCACACTGCGCGGCGAACCAGCAGTTCCTTGATCTTGCCGATGGCCTTGTTCGGGTTCAATCCCTTCGGGCAGACATCGACGCAGTTCATGATCGAGTGGCAGCGGAACAGCCGGTACGGATCCTCGAGATTGTCGAGGCGCTCGGCGGTGGCCTGGTCGCGGCTGTCGGCGATGAAACGGTAAGCCTGCAGCAGGCCGGCAGGGCCGACGAACTTGTCCGGGTTCCACCAGAACGACGGGCAGGAGGTCGAGCAGCAGGCGCACAGGATGCATTCGTAGAGGCCGTCGAGTTCCTCGCGCTCCTCCGGCGACTGCAGGCGCTCCTTCTCGGGCGCGATGGTCTCATTGACCAGGAACGGCTTGATCGAGTGGTACTGCTTGAAGAAGTTGGTCATGTCGACGATCAGGTCGCGGATGACCGGCAGGCCCGGCAACGGACGGAGCACGATCGGCTCGGTCAGCTCGTTGAGGTTGGTCGTGCAGGCCAGCCCGTTCTTGCCGTTGATGTTCATCGCATCGGAGCCGCAGACGCCCTCGCGGCACGAGCGGCGCAGCGCGAGCGAGTCGTCGACGTCGGCCTTGATCCGCTGCAGCGCGTCGAGAAGCATCTTGTCGGTATCCTGCAGCTCGACCGTCAGGTCCTGCATGTAAGGCTTCGCATCCTTGTCCGGATCGTAGCGGTAGATCTGGAATTTGACTGTACGTGGCATGGTCGGTGTCCTGCGGTTAGAAAGTGCGTGCCTTCGGCTTGAAGGTCTCGACTGTCAGCGGCTTGGTGCTGACCGGCTTGTAGTCCAGGCGATTGCCTTCCGAGAAGAACAGCGTGTGCTTCATCCAGTGCTCGTCGTCGCGCTGCGGGAAGTCGCTGTGCGCGTGCGCGCCGCGCGATTCGCTGCGGGCGGCGGCCGACACGATGGTCGCCTTCGCGGTCTCGATCAGGTTGTCCAGTTCCAGCGCCTCGACGCGCGCGGTGTTGAAGACCTTGGACTTGTCCTTGAACGACACTTGCTTACGCCGCTCGTCGAGTTCCATGATCTTCGCGACGCCCTCGTCCAGCAGCGCCTGCGTGCGGAACACGCCGCAATGCTGCTGCATGGTCTTGCGGATGTCGTTGGCAACGTCCTGCACGCGCTCGGAACCGGTCGAGGACTCGAGGTGGTCAAGGCGCGACAGCGCGAGCTCGGCGCCGTCGGCCGGCAGCGCCTTGTGGCTCTGCGACTTCAGGTTGGACGCGACGATGTGGTTGCCGGCCGCGCGGCCGAAGACCAGCAGGTCGAGCAGCGAGTTGGTGCCGAGGCGGTTTGCGCCATGCACCGAGACGCATGCGCATTCGCCGATCGCGTACAGGCCCTTGACGACTTCCTGCGTGCCGTTCTTCGGTGCGACGACCTGGCCGTGGATGTTGGTCGGGATGCCGCCCATCTGGTAGTGGATGGTCGGCACGACCGGGATCGGCTCCCGGGTGGCGTCGACGTTGGCGAACTTGTGGCCGATCTCGAGGATGGACGGCAGGCGCTTGCGGATGGTGTCCGCGCCGATGTGGCGCAGGTCGAGCAGCACATGGTCCTTGTTCGGTCCGCAGCCGCGGCCCTCCTTGATTTCCTGGTCCATCGAGCGCGAGACGAAGTCGCGCGGCGCAAGATCTTTCAGCGTCGGCGCATAGCGCTCCATGAAGCGCTCGCCCTCGCTGTTGATCAGGATGCCGCCCTCGCCGCGCACGCCCTCGGTAATCAGGACGCCGGCGCCGGACACGCCAGTCGGGTGGAACTGCCAGAACTCCATGTCTTCCAGCGGCAGGCCGGCGCGCGCGGCCATCCCCATGCCGTCGCCGGTATTGATGAAGGCATTGGTCGACGCGGCCCAGATGCGGCCGGCGCCGCCGGTGGCGAACACGGTGGTCTTGGCCTCGAGGATCATGACGTCGCCGGTTTCCATCTCGAGCGCGACCACGCCCAGCACGTCGCCGTCGGCGTCGCGCACGAGGTCGATCGCCATCCATTCGACGAAGAAATGGGTCTTGGCGCGTACGTTGCGCTGGTACAGCGTGTGCAGCATCGCATGGCCGGTGCGGTCGGCCGCCGCGCAGGCGCGCTGCACCGGCTTCTCGCCGAAGTTTGCGGTGTGGCCGCCGAACGGGCGCTGGTAGATGGTGCCGTCGGGATTGCGGTCGAACGGCATGCCGAAGTGCTCGAGTTCGTAGACGACCTTTGGCGCTTCGCGGCACATGAACTCGATCGCGTCCTGGTCGCCGAGGTAGTCGGAGCCCTTGACGGTATCGAACATGTGCCAGTACCAGTTGTCCTCGGACATGTTGCCCAGCGACGCGCCAACGCCGCCCTGGGCGGCGACCGTGTGCGATCGGGTCGGGAAGACTTTCGACAGCACCGCTACGTTCAGGCCGGCCTCGGCCAGTTGCAGCGAGGCGCGCATGCCGGAGCCGCCGGCGCCGACGACGACCGCGTCGAAACGGCGGCTGGGAATGGAGGATTTGATGGCGACCACGATTACACTCTCCAAAGAATCTGGACGGTCCAGCCGGCGCAGCCGACCAGCCACAGAATGGTGAACACTTGCAGTGCGAGACGAATGCCGACCGGCTTGACGTAATCCATCCAGATGTCACGCATGCCGACCCAGACGTGGTAGTACAGCGCGAGGAAGGTCACGAAGGCAAGGATCTTGAACCACTGCTGCGCGTAGAGCCCGGCCCAGCCCTCGTAGCTGAAGTCCGACGCGCCGAAAAACAGTACCAGCGTGACGATCGTGAAAACCGCCATCACCACGGCAGTGACGCGCTGCGCGAGCCAGTCCTTCAGCCCGTAGTGCGCGCCGACGACGAGACGCTTCGGTCCGATATTGTTGTTGCCCATCTCAGAGTGCTCCGAACAGTTTCAATGCAACGAGGGCCGTCAGCGGCAGGCTGACGGCAAACACGGTCCTGGCCGATTTGGCGGCCCCTTCCTTCGACAGGCCGATGTGCATGTCCATGACCAGATGGCGGATGCCGGCACAGAAATGGTGCAGATAGGCCCATGCGACGCCGAGGATCGCCAGCTTCACTAACGGGTGGCCGACGTAGCCCTGCAGGAAGGCGAACGAGATTTCGGACGTGATGGACTTGTCGAACAGGTAGAGGATGAACGGCAGCAGCAGGAACATCAGCGCGCCGCTGATGCGGTGCAAGATGGAGATCATGCCGGCCGCCGGCAGGCGGTAACGGATGATCTGCAAGACGTGGATGTTGGTGAATCGTCTTGGCTTGGTCGCTTCGGGCATGTGCATCATCTCCAACGGTTGTTACTGTGTTCAGTTCGGCGAATCTTGCGATTTTATCGGCATGGGCGGAAATACGTCGAATGCCCATGCAGCCTTGTATTGTCATTATCGAAACGCGGTCGCTGCACCTTCTTCTAGCTCAGCTCGTTGTGGTAGTGGTGGCTGGCCGTGACGTAGATCGCGCGCCGCAATTCGACTGGCCGCTCGCCGTAGGTGTACGACACGCGCTCGACGCCGAGCACCGGTGCGCCGACGGCGACGTTCAGCTGCGCGGCCGTCGCCTCGTCGGCCAGTACGGCCTTCAGCTTCTCGGTCGCACGGATCATCTGGGTGCCGAATTCGGTTTCGAACAAGCCGTACATTGGCCCCTTGTACTCGGCCAGACGCTCGGCGGTCAGCCCCTTGAAGATGGCGCCGGGCAGCCAGATCTCCTCGGCGATGGTCGGCACGCCGTCGAAATACTGGATGCGCCGGATGCAGACCACCGAATCGCCGGCCTTGATGTCGAGCACGCGCGTGACTTCGGCCGGGCCGCGCAGGCGCTTGACCTCGACGATGCGGTTCTCCGGCTGGTGGGCCTCGCCCGCATCGGGCATCAGTTTCAGGAAGCGGAACTGGACGCGCGCTTCGTGATGGGTGGCGACAAAGGTGCCCTTGCCCTGCCGGCGAACGACGAGGTTCTCGGCCGACAGCTCGTCGATCGCCTTGCGCACCGTGCCCTGGCTGACCTTGTAGCGCAGCGCGAGCTCGACCTCGCTCGGGATCAGTTCGCCCGGCTTCCACTCGCCCGACTGCAGGCTCTGCATGATCAGCGCCTTGATCTGCTGGTACAGCGGGCTGAACGTGGGCGACGCCGCCCCCTGGCCGCTGCTGGCGGCCGGCCCTGCTGCAGGCGGCGGGGTGACGGTAGGATTCATGGCCGGCAATTTCACCACAGACGCTGTTTAACGTCCAGAAAATTGTTAAGTAATATGTCTTATATAAGATATAAGATGCAGATTGACAGAGTGATGGGCCGCCCCTAAACTCGCGGGCATGTTTCCGGATACTCAACGCCCGGTTCGCTGCGCTTTCACTCACCTGACCACACTGGAGATTCACCATGGCTAAAGCCCCCATGCGCGTTGCCGTCACCGGCGCCGCAGGCCAGATCGGCTATTCCCTGCTGTTCCGTATCGCGAACGGCGACATGCTGGGCAAGGACCAGCCGGTCATCCTGCAGCTGCTCGAGATCCCCGACGAGAAGGCACAGAAGGCGCTCAAGGGCGTGATGATGGAGATCGACGACTGCGCGTTCCCGCTGCTGGCCGGCATGACCGCACATGCGGACCCGATGACCGCGTTCAAGGATGCCGACGTCGCGCTGCTGGTCGGCGCGCGTCCGCGCGGCCCCGGCATGGAGCGCGCCGACCTGCTGGCGGCCAATGCCCAGATCTTCACGGTGCAGGGCAAGGCGCTCGACGCCGTCGCCTCGCGCAACGTGAAAGTGCTGGTGGTTGGCAACCCGGCCAACACCAATGCCTATATCGCGATGAAATCGGCGCCGAGCCTGCCGGCGAAGAATTTCACGGCCATGCTGCGCCTAGACCACAACCGCGCCGCCTCGCAGATCGCCGCCAAGACCGGCAAGCCGGTGTCGGCCATCGAGAAGCTCTGCGTCTGGGGCAACCACTCGCCGACCATGTACGCGGACTACCGCTTCGCGACCATCGATGGCCAGTCGGTCAAGCAGATGATCGGTGACGACGCATGGAATAAGGATGTGTTCCTGCCGACCGTCGGCAAGCGCGGCGCAGCCATCATCGAAGCGCGCGGCCTGTCTTCCGCCGCATCGGCAGCGAACGCGGCCATCGACCACGTGCGCGACTGGGTTCTGGGCACCAACGGCAAGTGGACCACGATGGGCATCCCGTCGGATGGCTCGTACGGCATTCCCGAGGGCGTCATGTTCGGCTTCCCGGTCACTTGCGAGAACGGCGAATACACGGTTGTCCAGGGCCTCGAGATCGACGCCTTCTCGCAAGAGCGCATCAACGTCACGCTCAAGGAGCTGACCGACGAGCGCGACGGAGTCAAGCACTTGCTGCCGTAAGCAGGTGAAGGGTCTGCGCCGGCCGGTAGCGCTGCCGGCCTGCGACGACTAAACTCTGGTACGGAGGGGTGCCGAGCATTCCTCCGAGCCCGGCCCGCCCCCTCCTGGAGGCGCTCGGGCAGGACGACACCGGAGGCATCATGCGCACCACGACCCTGCCCATTGTTTGTGCGACCCTCCTGACGGGGAGCCTGGCTGGGGCACAGACCCGGCCGGTCGACTTGCATTGCGAGCGCAACCAGCGCGTTACCGTCGGCGGCGACATCGGACGCGACCCGGCGATCGATCTGCGGTGGCAGGGCGTACCGTACAAAATGCTGCGCGTGCGCACCTCGTCCGGCGCCCACCGCTTCGAGGATCCGGTCAGCGGGCTGATCCTCATCAGCATACCGGGCAAGGCGATGCTGCTCGACGGCAGGCGCGGCGAACCGGTGGCCAACGACTGCAGGGCGAGGACCGGAGGCAGGCCCGTCCGGTAAGTGGGGATGACGCAGCGGCGCGGCATCGTCGACAGGGAAGTAACAATAAGTTTCCAGGCTTTTGAAAAACAAGGAGAGCACATGTCGCACAACACGCTAAACACGCTCAAGGAATTCAAGGTTTCCGCAACCCGCAAAGGCAAGTTCTACTCGCTGCCCGCGCTGCAGAAATCGCTGGGCGTCAACATCGACCGGCTGCCGGTCTCGATCCGCATCGTCCTCGAGTCCGTCCTGCGCAACTGCGACGGCAAGAAGGTGACCGAGGCCCACGTGCGCCAACTGGCGAACTGGAAGCCGACGGCCGCGCGCACGGACGAGATCCCGTTCGTCGTTGCGCGCGTGGTGCTGCAGGACTTTACCGGCGTGCCGCTGCTGGCCGACCTGGCCGCCATGCGCGGCGTAGCCTCGACGATGGGCAAGAACCCGAAAAACATCGAGCCGCTGGTGCCGGTCGACCTCGTCGTCGATCACTCGGTACAGATCGACCACTTCCGCGAGAAGGGAGCGCTCGACCTCAACATGAAGCTGGAATTCCAGCGCAATAACGAACGCTATCAGTTCATGAAATGGGGCATGCAGGCGTTCGACACTTTCGGCGTCGTCCCGCCGGGCTTCGGCATCGTCCACCAGGTCAACCTCGAGTACCTGGCGCGCGGCGTGCACAACAAGACGGGCGTCTACTACCCCGACACCCTGGTCGGCACCGACTCGCACACCACGATGATCAATGGCATCGGCGTGGTCGGTTGGGGCGTGGGCGGCATCGAGGCCGAGGCCGGCATGCTGGGCCAGCCGGTCTACTTCCTGACGCCGGATGTCGTCGGCGTCAACCTGACCGGCGCGCTGCGCGAAGGCGTGACCGCGACCGACCTCGTGCTGACCATCACCGAGATGCTGCGCAAGGAAAAGGTCGTCGGCAAGTTCGTCGAGTTCTTCGGCGCGGGCACGGCCTCGCTGTCGCTGACCGACCGCGCGACGATCGCGAACATGGCACCCGAGTACGGCGCGACGATGGGCTTCTTCCCGGTCGACGACGCGACCATCGAATACTTCCGTGGCACCGGCCGCACCAAGGCCGAGATCGACGCGTTCGAAGGCTATTTCAAGGCGCAGAAGCTATTCGGCATTCCGAAGCCGGGCCAGATCGACTACACGAAGGAACTGACGCTCGACCTGTCGAAAGTCGCGCCGTCGCTGGCCGGCCCGAAGCGTCCGCAGGACCGCATCGAGATCGGCCACGTGAAGGACACTTTCCGCGACCTGTTCGCCAAGCCGGTTGCCGAGAACGGCTTCAACAAGAAGGCAGAGGACCTCGACGCCGAGTACACCAACGCCGACGGCGTGAAGCTGCACAACGGCGACGTGCTGATCGCTGCCATCACCTCGTGCACGAACACCTCCAACCCGAGCGTGCTGCTGGCCGCCGGCCTGCTGGCGAAGAAGGCCGTCAAGCTGGGTCTGACCGTGCCCGCGCACATCAAGACCTCGCTGGCTCCGGGATCGCGCGTCGTCACCAAATACCTCGAGGCAGCCGGCCTGCTGCCCTACCTCGAGGAACTCGGCTTCGGCGTCACGGCCTACGGCTGCACCACCTGCATCGGCAACGCCGGCGACCTGACCCCGGCGATGAACGATGCGATCGTGAAGAACGACGTGGTGGCGACTGCCGTACTGTCGGGCAACCGTAACTTCGAGGCACGCATCCATCCGAACATCCGCGCCAACTTCCTCGCCTCGCCGCCGCTGGTCGTCGCCTACGCGATCGCCGGCAACGTGACCATCGACCTGATGACGCAGCCGATCGGCAAGGACAAGAAGGGCCGCGACGTCTTCATCGGCGACATCTGGCCGAGCTCGGAAGAGATCAACAAGCTGATGAAGCATGCGATGAACGCCAACACGTTCAAGAACAACTACGCCGACGTCAAGGGCGCGCCGGGCAAGCTCTGGGAGCAGATCACCGGCGTGGCCGAGGGCCAGGTCTACAACTGGCCGAAATCGACTTACATTGCCGAGCCGCCATTTTTCGAGGGTTTCGGCATGGAGCCGAAGGCAGCGGCCACCGGCATCGCCGGCGCGCGCGCGCTCGGCGTGTTCGGCGACTCGATCACCACCGACCACATCTCGCCGGCAGGCTCGATCAAGGAAACCAGCCCGGCCGGCAAGTGGCTGCTCGAGAACGGCGTGATGAAGGCGGACTTCAACTCCTACGGCTCGCGCCGCGGCAACCACGAGATCATGATGCGCGGCACCTTTGCCAACGTGCGCATCAAGAACCTGATGATCCCGGCCAAGCCGGACGGCTCGCGCGTCGAAGGAGGCATCACCGTGCACCAGCCGAGCGGCGAAGAAATGTCGATCTACGACGCCGCGATGAAGTACATCCGGGACGACGTGCCGACGATGATCTTCGCCGGCGAAGAGTACGGCACCGGCTCGTCGCGCGACTGGGCCGCGAAAGGCACCCAGCTGCTCGGCGTGAAGGCCGTCGTGGCGCGCTCGTTCGAGCGCATCCATCGCTCGAACCTCGTCGGCATGGGCGTACTGCCGCTGCAGTTCCTCGGCAACGACAGCGTGCAGTCGCTGAACATCACCGGCAACGAGAGCTTCGACCTGATCGGCCTGGAGGACGACATCAAGCCGCAACAGGAAGTCACGCTGGTCATCCGGCGTGCCAACGGCGACACCCAGCGGGTGAAGCTGCTGCTGCGCATCGATACGCCGATCGAGGTCGATTACTACCGTCACGGCGGCATCCTTCCGTTCGTCCTGCGCCAGCTGCTTGCGGCCTGATGCGTTTATTGATTAGGAGATCATCATGTGGAAAATCCTCGTTGCGTTCATCGTCTTTGCCGCGATCGCGCTGACCCTCGTCTTCAACATGGGCGACAAGATCGACATGCAGGGCGAGGCCGGCGGCCACGGCACGTCGCACTCGGAAGAGCCGGCAGCGGCCCCGGCCGTTGCCCCGGCCACCACCCCGGCACCGGCCGAGACGCCTGCAGCCGCCGAGGGCGACAAGAAGTAAGCCGACCCCGGCGCCAGTCCGAGCCCGCGCAAGCGGGCTTTTTTTCGTCCGGCGCCAGTAGAATTTCGAAGTCGGACGGAGTTGCGCTTCCAGTAGAATCGCGGTTTGACAACGTCGATTCTCCTGCCATGCGCCGCCCATCCAAAAATCCTGCCCGAAAATTCTCCGCTGACAGCCAGCGGCTCGCGTCGCTATCGCAGTCCATGGTTCGCGCCTCCAGCCGCATCGAATCCCGCAACTGGGAAGCTCGGCTCGACCTCGTGCTGCAGAAGCAGCTTGCCAACCAGCAGATGCAGGCCATCGACAGCGCGCTCGATCATCTCTTTCATACCGACCTTGATGCTTACGATGCGCTGCTGGACTCGATCGAGGCCATCAGCGGCAGCTGCACGCTCGAGCACGACGGCAAGGCACACGACGCGCTGCTGCTGGCGGTGCCGGTGCTGGCATGGACGCGTTTCACGATCCCTTCCGGCCCGATCAGCGCGGCAGCCATGCAGGCGCTGACTGCCCAGCTCTACGGGCACATCCTCGCCTCGAACACGCGGGCCGCGATCGCGCCGACGCTGTTCTCGATCGACCAGTTGCCGAGGTCGTACGGCGACACCTACCAGCTCACGCGCCGCATGGCCGAGGCCGCGCTGTCGGGCAAGTCGCTGCAGATGCCGGCCGCCCTGCCCGACACCGCCCCGTTCCTGGCCGATACCCGCTATGTGCTGCTGGCCGTGACGGCCGAAGCCGGGCAGCCTCTGCTGCGCTGGCAGGAAGACGAGGCCGGCCCCAACCGCGTGGCCGCGACTCAGGCTGCACTGACCCAGTGGCAACTGCAGGCCGGCCCCAGCCTGCAGGCAATGCTGCCCGGCTGTGGCATCGAGCTGATGCTCCCCGGGGCTTACTACGTGACCTGCCGCGAGGCCGACAAGGCCATTCGTCCGATCTCGCTGCGCGCGGCGGCGCATTACCTCACGCATGCGCTGGCGGTCGAGCCGGCGCAGTTATCGGTGGTGATCGCTGCCATCGGCGAGGAGTCAGGCGACTACCGCGTCGATGAATTCCGGCTAGCCTACAGCGTCGGCGACAGCCAGGAGGTAGTCTACGGAGTCGTGTGGCCGCTCTATGACGAAGAGACGGCCGAGGAATTCATCTCCTCGCTGTCGCCAATCCGCCCGGCGGCCAATGCGCCGCTGACGCCGCTGCAGCAGATCATCGCGGTGCTGCGGGAGACCGGCATCACGCGCATCCAGCAAGCCGGCAGCGTGATGCCGGGCGAGTACTGCGACGACTGCGGCTCGCCACTGTTCTGCAATGTCGAAGACGAGATGGTGCACGCGGAAATGCCAGAAGATGCACAGCAGAACACCGGCCACCTGCATTGATCGAACATGGCTGCCTGTCGATTGTTGTCTGTTGATGTATCGGAATCATCAGGGCGCTGTTATAATCGCGGGCTCGTCGGGGCGTAGCGCAGCCTGGTAGCGCACTTGCATGGGGTGCAAGGGGTCGCGAGTTCGAATCCCGCCGCCCCGACCAAGCGATCCACAAAGGGCCACAGAAGCGTTTCTGTGGCCCTTTTGTTTTGCAGGTCCGCTTCGCGAAACTTTAGCCATCTTCCGCGCCGGAGGCGACCAACGCCAAACACTCAACACCTCGCTCGCGCTCCGGGAATCGCACACGCCCACGCGCGTTCAATGTGGCAGCGAGCGCGTGCATCAGCCTGCTTCGTTGCTTCCAAACCAACAAAAAGCCTACAACAAGCTTGTCAGACAGGAATCAGTTACGCTCGCTTTATTGTAAGAACCATCATTTTCGCGGGTATTTGGAGCTAAAACTTGCTTTAAAACAATATAATGCGGGGTCACAACGAATTGCCCTCCCGAGGGTCGGCACAAGGATACATACATGCAGTTGATGTGGGTTTCAGGTCCAACCGGTCAGGTCCGCACGATATCGGTCACCGCGCGCAAAGTGCTGCTCGGCAGCGTCGCGCTGGCCGTCACACTGGTCGCCACCGGTTTCCTCCTTTATCTAGTCGGATTCAAGATCGCCATTGAGGTGCGGCCCGAACTCGCGCGCAGCCTCGGCGGTGTGACGACCGAGGCCGAGCAGGCGCGGATGGAGTCCGTCTACCGCGAGCGACTGACGAAGCTGCAGGGCATGCTCGACGCCACGGCGCAGGACATTCGCCAACTGCAGCAACTGAAAAACCGCTTCATGGAAATCGCGACCCCGGCTTCGATGCGCGAGAAAGCCGGCGGTAAGGAAGACGGCAAGGGCGGTCCTTTGCTGCCCGAGAGCCGCACGGGAGCACCGTCACGAGAGTCGCTGGCCCACGCCATCGATGAAGCCACCGAGGAATTCAGCCAGTTGAACAACGTGGTCGGCCAGATGCGCAAAGATTGGGGCAAACAGTTGGCGTGGTTGGAAACGCTGCCCACAGGCTTGCCGATCAGCGGTGACTTTCATGTCAGCAGCGGCTTCGGCATGCGCAACGATCCGTTCACCGGCATGCTGGCGCGTCACGAAGGCCTAGATTTCACGGCCGCGACGGGCACGGCCATTATTGCTGCGGCTGATGGCGTGGTGACGCGCTCTGGCTGGGAAGACACCTACGGCAACATCATCGAGATCACCCATGCCGAGGGCTTCATGACGCGCTACGCACACATCAGCAAGCGACATGTGGCTGAAGGCGCTACCGTCAAGCGCGGGCAGCGTATCGCCGATGTCGGCAGCACCGGACGCTCGACCGGACCGCACCTGCACTACGAAGTGTTCCGGCATGGTCGGGTGCTGAACCCGGTTCACGTGGTTCCACTCGGCCAGAGCTGACGCCGCCGCCCACGGACATCTCAGGTAAATTCTCGAAGCTTCCAGCAAGTCATTGATTTTTGGAAGACGTACAAACGGCTCGACCACGGGTTAGGCAAAAGCCCGGGTCAAGCGGACGGCGGTCGTCAAAAATCAACCCCAAGCCGCCCCGGTGTCCGTTATATTGTGGTCAAGCAAGCCGAGGAATGGAGAATTCGATGTTCCGCAAGATGAAACAGAACAAGCTTCTGCCGACCCAAGAAAAATTCGACACGCTGATCGGCGCAACGACCGAAATCTATGGTCGCCTCGTCCTGCTCGACAGCGTCAGGATTGACGGCAAGGTCGTCGGCAACATCGAAACTGCCAAGGACAAGAAAGTCACCGTCGCCATCGGCCGCTCGGGCGAGGTGTCGGGCGACATCACGGCGCACCGCGTGATGGTGGCCGGCAAGATCGAGGGCAACATCTACGCGGCCGAGCGCGCGGAATTCCACAAGGACTCGGAAGTGCGTGGCGACATCACCTACGGCACGATCGGTGTCGAACATGGCGCCAAGCTGCTCGGCCTCGTCATCCAGGCGCAGAACAACGTCACCAGCGGCAGCGATGCGCAGGCAGTGATCAAGATGGCCCAGGAAAAGAAATAAGCCGGTCGCTGCCGAAGAATAAAAAAAGCCTGATCGATGATCGATCAGGCTTTTTATCATGCGTGCCTCAGGCGTCAGGGCTTTTTCTTCAGCTCGCCCTTGACAATACCGCCACGCTGGATAGTGATGCTCTTGAAACTCACCTTGCCGTCGACGACCGCACGGCTACCAATGGTCAGGTCGCGACAATCCAGTGAGCCGGAGAAGTTGCCCTTGACATTCATGGTGTCGCAGGTGACGTTACCGTCGAGAACGCCGGTCACGCCGATCTGTATCGAATGCAGCGACAGCGTGCCGCGCACGATACCGTCAACCGTCAGGTAGCCGTTGGAGCGGATCTCGCCGATGAACTCGAACCCTTCGCTGATGATCGAAGGCTTGAGGTTGTTCGCTGCGGGCTTGGCCGCGCCGTTGCCGTTGGCGGCAAAGGCCGCTTCGGGTTCCGGAATCACAGGTTCCGGAACGACCGGTTCAGGCTGGCTGACCGCCTGGCTGGTGTCATTGGGAGAGGCCATCTTTTCCCGTTCGTCGTTCTTGCGCTTGTTGATGAACACTTGTCAACGCCCTGAAATCAATAGGAGCCCGATGCGGGGCCGTCACCCTCGATCTTCTGCAGCGCGCCTTGCAGGTCGCCGCCTTTCTCGATCTCGATTTCCGCATACTGCACCGACCCCAGCGCCTTGCCGGTCGAGCGGATGAAGAGGGACTTCTTCGCCGTCAACGTGTCATGAATCTCGCCACGCAGGTCGATGATGTCAGCCGTGACCTTGCCCTTGATGACGCCCGAGCTGGCAACGATCAGTTCGCGCGCGGTGATCTCGCCCTCGATGCTGCCCGATACCGAGGCAATATCCGGCACCACAAACGTACCGTTCAGTACGACGCCCTCGCCGACCGTCAGACATCCGCTTTGATTTGAATCCGCCAACACTGCCTCCCACGTTCCAGGTCACATGAAATGAATCAGACGCTTGAGGCTTGCCATCAACCCATCCGTCGAGATGGAGGCCGCTGGAAAACCGGTTTGATTCCTTAAAGAAATTATACGGCTAATCGTTCGATTTTCGTCAACCAATATTGCTGCGACACAAAGAATGATGTTGAAAATCGAATGAATTGTCATTCAGGCAGCAAGCGCCTGCCCCACCGATCATTGGCCATCATCGACCAAGGTATAGACTTTGATTATGACTACCATAGGAATTTAAAATTTGCCTTATATACCGCAGAGCAGCATACTATGCTTTGTCTCCTCTATGTCTTCTCCTCAGATATAGATTCAGCCCGCTCCTCGGAGCGGGCTTTTTTTTGCTTGCGAAGGATGGCGCGCGAGGCTGCGGGCCGCGTGAGCAGGTTCAGGCCTTCAGCAGGCCGAGAATCGCTTGCAGCTCGTCGCGAATGGCAAGCGGGTCCAGTGCCGGATCGGTTGCCTCGGCGTCGATCTCGGTCACGGGCTGGTTGTCGAGCTTGTTGCGGGCACCACTGATCGTGAAGCCCTGCTCGTACAGCAATTCGCGGATGCGGCGGATCAGCAGGACTTCGTGATGCTGGTAATAACGGCGATTGCCGCGACGCTTGACCGGTTTCAGCTGGGCGAATTCCTGCTCCCAGTAGCGCAGCACATGCGGCTTCACGCCGCACAACTCGCTGACCTCACCGATCGTGAAGTAGCGCTTGGCGGGAATCGGCGGCAAGGATGCCAGCACCGGCTTGGCAGCGCGATCGTTCATTCAGCGCCGTCTCAGGTCGGGTTGGCCGCCGCGCTCGATGTCGCACCATCGACCATGGCTTTCAGCTTCTGGCTGGCATGGAAGGTCACGACGCGACGCGCGCTGATCGGGATCTCTTCGCCGGTCTTCGGATTGCGCCCCGGACGCTGCGGCTTGTCGCGCAATTGGAAATTGCCAAAGCCCGACAGCTTGACCGACTCGCCGCGCTCGAGCGCATCGCGGATCTCGCCGAAAAAGGTCTCGACCATGTCCTTGGCTTCGCGCTTGTTCAGGCCCACCTGCTCGAAAAGCAGTTCGGCCAGTTCGGCCTTGGTCAGGGTCGGCAATTCTTTCTCGGTCCGCGCGCGGGTCTGAGAGGCCAGCACCGCACGTCCGAGATCGGCTGCCAGGACGGATTCCATTTCGGCAGGGTTGCTGTGATTCATGATGTCTGTGGATGACTGAACTGGCAGGCTTAATGTCTCAACGTCGCGCCATGATTCTTTTGAACAGCCTCGACCAGCGCTGCAATCGCCGCCTCTACCGCGTCGTCCTGCAGGGTCGCTTGAGTGTCTTGCATGGTAATGCGGAAAGCAAGGCTTTTTTGGTCTTCCGCCAAGCCTTTGCCGCGATATTCATCAAATAAAACAATATGTTGCATGAATCGACATGCGGCGTTGGCCTGCGCTTCGGACTGCAGCGTATCGATCAGCGATTGCACGCTGACGGATTGATCGACGAGCAAGGCAAGGTCGCGCACGACGGCCGGAAACTTCGCGATGTCGCGAAAGACCGGCACCGCGCGCTGCTGCAGCGCATGGGCGTCGACCTCGAACATCACGGGTGCCAGCGGCAGGTCGAGCTGCTGCTGCAGCCGCGGATGCAGCTCGCCAATGACGCCGATGTCGCGGCCGTCGAGCAGCACCTTCGCCGAACGTCCCGGGTGCAGCGCCGGATGCGCGGTGGCCTCGAAACGCAATCCGGCCGGCGCCAGCAGCGCCTCGAGATCGGCTTTCAGGTCGAAGAAATCCACCGGCCGCGTCGGCAGACCCCACTGCTCGCCGGCGACCGGCCCATAGGCCAGTGCCGCCACGCGCTTGGGCTGGGCCACGCCGGCCACCGACAGCGGGCCGTCGCTGACCTGTCCGTCCTTGCGGAACACCGCGCCGACCTCGAACACGCGCACGCGCGTGGCCTTGCGGTTCAGGTTGTAGCGCACGTTGGCGATCAGGCCGGACAACAGCTGCGAGCGCATGACGCTCATCTGGCTCGCAATCGGGTTCAGCAGGCGGATCGGATCCTTGCCGCCGAAGTCGCTCTCGGAAGCCTCGTCGATGAAGCTGTAGTTCACGACTTCCTGATAGTCGAGATCCGCCAGCTGGCGGCGCACGGTGAAGAGCGAGCGCTGGTTCTCCGGCGCGATGCGGATCTGATTGGCAGCCACCGGCGGCAGCGCCGGAATGTTGTCGAAACCGTGCACGCGTGCGATTTCCTCGATCAGGTCTTCCTCGATCTCGATGTCGAAGCGGTAGCTGGGCGCGGTCACCGAAAACTGCTCGCCGTCCTGCACGAACGGCAGGCCGAGGCGCGTGAAGATGTCGGCCACCTGCTCGGCCGTGACCGGAATGCCGATAATCTTGGCCGCGCGCGACACGCGCAGCCTGACCGGCTCGCGTTGCGGCAGCGACGTGACCTGGTCACCGACGGGGCCGACCCGGGTCTGGCCCGGCACACCGCAGATCTCGACGATCAACGCGGTAATGCGCTCGATGTGATCGACGGTGGTCGCGTAATCGACGCCGCGCTCGAAGCGATGCGCAGCATCGGTCGAGAAGTTGTAGCGGCGTGCCCTGCCCTGGATCGCATTCGGCCACCAAAATGCGGCTTCCAGATAGATGTTCGTCGTCTCCAGCGATACGGCGGTCGCATCGCCGCCCATGATGCCGGCCATGGCCTCGGCCTCTTTGCCGTCGGCGATCACGCCGACCCAGCCGTCGAGCTCGATAGTATTGCCATTGAGGAGCTTCAGGGTTTCGCCCTGCTTCGCCCAGCGCACGTCAAGGCCGCCGTGGATCTTGTCGAGGTCAAACACATGGGTCGGACGGCCGAGCTCGAGCATCACGTAGTTCGAGATGTCGACCAGCGCCGAAATCGGTCGCTGGCCGCTGCGCTCGAGACGCTGCTTCATCCACTGCGGGGTCTCGGCCCGGGCGTTCAAGCCGCGGATCACGCGGCCGGAGAAGCGTCCGCACAGGTCGGGCGCGCTGATCTTCACCGGCAGCGTCTCGTCATGATTCACCGCCACCGGCTTGAAGGCCGGCGCGGCCAGCGGCACGCCGGCCAGCGCGGCGACCTCGCGCGCGACACCGAGCACCGACAGGCAGTCGGCGCGGTTCGGCGTCAGCTTGATCGTGAACTTCAGGTCGTTGAGCTGATAGTAGTCGCGGAAATTGCGTCCGACCGGCGCGTCCTCCGGCAGCTCGAGCAGGCCCGCGTTCTCCTCCGACAGCTTCAGTTCGCGCGCCGAGCACAGCATGCCCTGCGACTCCACGCCGCGCAGCTTGCCGACCTTGATCTCGAACGGCTTGCCGTCGTCGCCCGGCGGCAGCTTCGCCCCCGCCATGGCGCACGCCACCTTCAGGCCGGCGCGCACGTTCGGTGCGCCGCAGACGATGTTGAGCAGCGTGCCGGTGCCGGTATCGACCTGGCATACGTTCAGGCGGTCCGCGTTCGGATGCTTGTCGACCTGCATCACCTGCGCGACGACGACATTGTTGAAAGGCGGAGCGACCGGCTCGACTTCCTCGACCTCGAGGCCGGCCATGGTCAGCAGGTGCGACAGTTCGTCCGAGGTCAGCTTCGGATCGGCCATCGTGCGCAGCCAGTTTTCAGAGAATTGCATCGCTTGCGTCCGGTGAAAATCAGTTGAATTGCTTCAGAAACCGCAGGTCGCCTTCATAGAACAGGCGCAGGTCGCTGATCCCGTAGCGCAGCATCGTCAGGCGCTCGAGACCGGAGCCGAACGCAAAACCGATGAACTGCTCGGGGTCAAGCCCCATGTTCCGCAGCACGGTCGGGTGCACCTGGCCGGCGCCCGAGACCTCCAGCCAGCGGCCCTTCAGTGGACCGGAGCCGAAGGCGATGTCGATCTCGGCCGACGGCTCGGTGAACGGGAAATACGACGGGCGGAAACGCACCTGCAGGTCGTCGGTCTCGAAGAAGGCCTTCACGAAGTTCAGGTATATGCCCTTCAGGTCGGCGAAGCTGATGTCGGTGTCGATCCAGAGACCCTCGACCTGGTGGAACATCGGCGAGTGCGTGGCATCGCTATCGACGCGATAGGTGCGGCCGGGAGCGATCACGCGGATTGGCGGTTCGTGCATCTTCGTATAGCGCACCTGCATCGGGCTGGTATGCGTGCGCAGTAGCAGCGGCTTGCCGGTGCTGTCCTTGCCGTCGGTGTAGAAGGTATCCTGCATCGAACGCGCAGGATGGTTTTCCGGGCTGTTTAGTGCGGAGAAGTTGGTCCAGTCGGTCTCGATCTCGGGACCGTCGGCCACGTCGAAGCCTATCGAGCCGAAGATGGCTTCGATCCGCTCCCACGTGCGCATCACCGGATGGATGCCGCCGAAGCCGCGTCCGCGCCCGGGCAGCGTGACGTCGATCGCCTCCTCGTTCAGGCGCGCCAGCATCTGCGCGTCGGACAGCGCGGCACGGCGCGCATTCAGCAGCGCCTCGATCTTCTCCTTCGCCTGGTTGATCACCGCGCCCTGCGCGCGGCGCGCGTCGGGGTCGAGCTTGCCCAGCCCCTTCATCTGCTCGGTGATCTGGCCGGTCTTGCCGAGGTATTTGGCCTTTGCATTCTCCAGCGCGGCCGGGTCCGGCGCGGCGGCGAAATCCGCCTCGGCGGCGACGACGAGTTGTTCCAGTGAGCTCATGCGTATGCTTGAAAAATAAAAACGGGGCACAGGCTCATCACCTCTGCCCCGCCAGGACTGCTGTCAGGCCGGCTTGCGCCGGCCGTCGTGCGCGCTCGAGAACGCTCAAGCAGCGATGGTGGCCTTCACCTGATTGACGATGGCGGCGAACGCTGCCTTGTCCATCACGGCCATGTCGGCCAGCACCTTGCGGTCAAGGCCGATCTCGGCCCGCTTCAGGCCATTGATGAATTTGCTGTAGGTCAGGCCGTGCTCGCGGGTGGCCGCATTGATACGGGTGATCCACAGTGCGCGGAAGACGCGCTTCTTGTTGCGGCGATCGCGGTACGCGTACTGGCCGGCACGCATGACGGCCTGCTTGGCGACGCGATAGACGCGACTGCGACGGCCGCGATAGCCTTTGGCTGCGTCGAGGACTTTCTTGTGACGGGCTCGCGCGGTTACCCCACGTTTGACTCTTGGCATTTTGTGCTCCTGTTATCAGAGTGAGGGTTAGGCGAAAGGCATCATCGCGCGGATCGAGTTCATGTTGGTCTCATGAACATCAACCGCTCCACGCAGCTGGCGCTTGTTCTTGGTGGTTTTCTTGGTCAGGATGTGGCGCTTGAAAGCTTGGCCACGCTTGACGGTACCGCCCGGGCGAACGCGAAAACGCTTTTTCGCGCTGCTCTTGGTCTTCATTTTTGGCATGACAACATCTGCCCCCGATCGGGCAGCTCCTTTATTTGACGATGACAGGTGGCAGCAACCGCTGCACTTGGATGCCTGCTCTCGCTTCTCGTGACGGCGGAATCGAGTCCGCCGACCCTTGCGCCCCGCACAAAAGCGGGAGCGCGGATTCTATCAAAGAAATCAGGACCTTAGCAAATCGCGCAGGTCACTTCTTCTTCTTCGGCGCCAGCACCATCACCATTTGCCGGCCTTCCATCTTCGGGAACTGCTCGACCTGGCCGTAGGGCTCCAGATCGGCCTTCAGACGCTCCAGCATGCGCACGCCAATTTCCTGATGCGCCATTTCGCGACCCCGAAAGCGCAGCGTGATCTTGGTCTTGTCGCCCTCGTCGAGGAACTTGACCAGATTGCGCAACTTGATGTTGTAGTCGCCATCGTCGGTGCCCGGGCGGAACTTGACCTCCTTGACCGAGATCACCTTCTGCTTCAGCTTGGCCTCGTGCTGGCGCTTCTGCTCCTGATACTTGAACTTGCCGTAGTCCATCAGGCGGCAGACCGGAGGTTGCGCGGTGGGCGCAATCTCGACCAGATCGGCGTCGGCCTCTTCGGCCAGACGGAAGGCTTCGTTCAGGCTGACGATGCCAAGCGGCTCGTTGTCAACCCCGGAGAGGCGCACCTGGGGCGCCGTGATTTCACCGTTGATGCGGTGCGACTTGTCAGTAGCTATTGCAGTGTCCTTCAAAAATCCAATAAATATGCCGTGCTTTTGCAGCGAGCCAGCCTGACGGCAGATCCGTCAGGCCTTGGCGGCGAGCTCCTCGCGGAGCCGCTCGACCAGACTGTCGATGGACATGACGCCCAGATCGACATTGCCTCGCGCACGCACGGCCACGGTTTTCGCATCCCGCTCCTTGTCGCCGATGACCACGATGTAGGGCAGCTTCTGGACCGAGTGCTCGCGTATTTTATAGGTTATTTTCTCGTTCCGCAAATCGGCTTGCACTCTAAGCCCTTGTTTTTTCAGGGCTTGCTCGACCTCCAGTGCATAAGCCGCCTGACCCTCGGAGATGTTCAGCACCGATACCTGCACCGGCGCCAGCCACAACGGCAGCGCGCCGGCATGGTTCTCGATCAGCATGCCGATAAAACGCTCAAGCGAACCGAGGATCGCCCGGTGCAGCATGACCGGCACTTTGCGCGTGTTGTCTTCGGCCACATATTCGGCCTCGAGCCGCACCGGCATCGAGAAATCGACCTGTATCGTGCCGCACTGCCAGGGCCGGCCGATCGCATCTTTCAGCGTGTACTCGATCTTCGGCCCATAGAACGCGCCCTCGCCCGGCGTGATCTCGTACTCGCAGCCGGAACGCTTGAGCGACTCGATCAGCGCGTTCTCGGCCTTGTCCCACAAGTCGTCCGAACCGACCCGCTTCTCGGGACGGGTGGCGACCTTGTAGATCACCTCGCTGAAGCCGAAGTCGCGATACACCCTCTGCAACAGCGCGGTGAAGGCCACGCACTCGTCGAGGATCTGGTCCTCGGTGCAGAAGATGTGGCCATCGTCCTGCGTGAAGCCGCGCACCCGCATCATCCCGTGCAGCGAGCCGGACGGCTCGTTGCGGTGGCACTGACCGAATTCGCCGTAACGCAGCGGCAACTCGCGGTAGGAGTGCATGTTCGAGCGGAAGATCTGCACGTGGCCCGGGCAGTTCATCGGCTTCAATGCGTACGCACGGTTCTCGGAATCCGTGGTGAACATGTTGTCCTTGTAATTGTCCCAGTGGCCCGACTTCTCCCACAGCGTGCGGTCGAGGATCTGCGGCGCCTTCACTTCCTGGTAGCCGTTGTCCTGGTAGACGCGACGCATGTACTGCTCCACCTGCTGCCAGATGGTCCAGCCCTTCGGATGCCAGAAGATCAGTCCCGGCGCCTCGTCCTGGAAGTGGAACAGGTCGAGCTGGCGGCCGAGCTTGCGGTGGTCGCGCCTCTCGGCCTCTTCCAGCATGTGCAGGTAGGCTTCCTGGTCTTCCTTTTTCGTCCACGCGGTGCCGTAGATCCGCTGCAGCATCTCGTTCTTCGAGTCGCCGCGCCAGTAGGCGCCGGCCACCTTCATCAGCTTGAATACCTTCAGCTTGCCGGTCGATGGCACGTGTGGGCCACGGCACAGGTCGGTGAACTGGCCCTCGCTATACAGCGACACATCCTCGCCCTGCGGGATGGAGGCGATGATCTCGGCTTTGTACGCCTCGCCGATCGACTTGAAATAATCCACGGCCTCGTCGCGCGGCAGCACACGGCGCTCGACCGGTTCGTCCTTTTTCGCCAGCTCGACCATCTTCTTCTCGATGGCCTGCAGGTCTTCCGGCGTGAACGGACGCTTGTACGAAAAATCGTAGTAGAAGCCGTTCTCGATTACCGGACCAATCGTCACCTGCGCATCGGGAAAGAGCTCTTTCACCGCATACGCCAGCAAATGGGCCGTCGAATGGCGAATGACATCCAGCCCGTCGGCGTCCTTGTCGGTGACGATCGCGAGATCGGCATCGCGATCGATCAGGAAAGACGTATCGACCAGCTTGCCATCGACCTTGCCGGCCAGCGCAGCCTTGGCGAGGCCGGCGCCGATGGAGGCGGCAACCTGTGACACGGTGACCGGGGATTCGAACTGGCGCTGCGAACCGTCGGGAAGTCGGACTGAAACCATGTGTGCTCCTGAAGTGCTGTGCCGCATGCGGCAGTGACGCGGACGAAAAAAAACGCGGGCTGGCCGCGTTTTCATTGGCGAGAATGAACGGACTAGCGGATCGGACGACGGATCGGGGGGCTAGTTCGCGGTGTCATAACCGGGGTGCCTTTCTCGCTCTTGCCAAGGGTATCGGGTGGCCGGGCAACGCCCGAATCGTAGCCGCGGAGTATAGCAGAGATGGCGCGCCGCACCGCGAGCCGGCCGGATGCGTTACGCTGCGTTATTTGCTTCGCACATCGACTCGTCATGTATGTCCCGCCCCACTTCGCAGAAACGCGGCCCGACGTCATCCGGCAACTGATCGAGGAATTTCCGCTCGGGAGCCTCGTAACGAATGGGTCGAACGGGCTCGATGCGAACGTCATCCCGTTCGAACTTGCTGAGATGACCGGGGGAAGCGGCTCGCTGCGCGGCCTGCTGCGCGGCCATATCGCCCGGGCCAATCCCCTCTGGCAGGACGTCGCCGACGGCAGCGACGTGCTGGTCGTATTCCGCGCCCGGGACAGCTATGTCTCGCCGAACTGGTACCCGAGCAAGCACGAGACGCACCGGCTGGTGCCGACCTGGAATTATCAGGTGGTGAACGTGCATGGCAGGATCCGCTTCATCGACGACGAAAAATTCCTGCGCGCCGTCGTCGGCCGCCTGACCCGGGCTCATGAGCGCCGGGCGGAGGGCGAGCGCGGATGGCGGATGGCTGATGCGCCTGCCGACTACATCGCCTCCATGCTGGCAGCCATCGTCGGCGTGGAGATCGTGTTCGAGCGCGTGGTGGCCAAGTCCAAGCTCAGCCAGAACCGCGAAGACCGCGACCGGCTGGCCGCGGCCGACACACTCGAGATGCGCGGCCTCGCCGAGATGGCGCAATCGATGCGCGATGCGTGAGCGGCAACGCAAAAGCAAAAAGCCGACCCTTTCGGATCGGCTTTTCGGTTAACCTGCCGACGCATCGACAGGTGCATGTTGGTAGGCACGATTGGACTCGAACCAACGACCCCTACCATGTCAAGGTAGTGCTCTAACCAGCTGAGCTACGCGCCTAAAGAAGCGAGATTATAGCCAGCTTTGACGGGTTGTGCCAATACCTGATCGAAACATTTTTTGAACATCCCGGCTCGGTCGCGAGCGACACTCACTCAGTCGGACGCCCCTGCGCCGGGCAACATGGCACCAAAGTTACGGGCACCATGCAGGACGCGCTCAATGCGCACCATATCGCCCTCTTCACGGAAAAAGATCAGGTAGCGCCCGATCGGAGCAAACCTGATGCCCGCCTCCTTATCTCGCAGCGGGTAGGCTGACGGCAGCTTGCCGATCCGCTTGCATTGTTCGCGTAGCCTGGCGACGAACTTCCGCGCATTTGCCTTGCTGTCTCGTGCGATATAGTCGCCGATCTCGACGAGATCGCTTCGCGCCGCGGGCGAGAACACGAGCCGGCTCATGCCTTGCCGCGCTTGGCTCCCCGACTGGCGGCCACAGGCGTCTCTGCATAGCGAAGCTCCAGTTCGGCGAAGACCTCCTCCGCAGGCAGGCCTGCGCCACTGTGCATGCCCTGCTGGATGTCGGCATTCAGACCGGCATCGAGTTGTACCAGCATGGACTCATACACGGCAGCGGGGACCAGATAGGCAGCAGGGCGATTGTGGTTCAACACGGCTACCGTCTCCGACCCCGCCTCATCGATCACGGCGCTCGGGCTGCGCTTGAGCTCGGTGATGCTCACCGAGCGTCGTGCAAGGACAGATTCCATGGCAGGCCTCCTGAAAGGCATTGAAAACAGCGCCATATTTTAGGCGAATTTCGGAACATAAAACAAGGCGAAAGGGTTCAGGCAACCGCTGCAAGCGTGACAGGGCAGACAAGTACGCATCGCTTGCGCGTCACGTCCACGTTACGTCCACGTTACGTCCGCTTCACCTCCACCACCCCCTTCACCTCGCCGATGACCTTCATCGCCTTTTGAAGCTGCGCGGTCGACGAGATTTCGCCGGTGAAGGACATGAAAGCCTGACCCTTGCTGCTGCGGGTCGAGACGCCGATCACGTTGATCTTCTCCCGCAGGAAGATGTCGGAGATATCGCGCAGCAGACCCTGCCGGTCCTGCGCAAGGACGAACACGTCGACCGGATACACGGTGTCGCCGCCGAGTTCGCCCCAGGTCGTCTGCACCATGCGCTCGGGCGCGCGCAACAGCATCTGCGACAGGTTCTTGCAGCTGGCGCGGTGGATCGATATGCCCTTGCCGCGCGTGATGAAGCCGACGATGGGATCCGGCGGCGCCGGCTTGCAACAGCTGGCCATCTGCGTCAGCAAACCCTCGGTGCCCAGCACCAGCACCCCTGCCTTCGCGCCGCGCGTCACGCTCGATGCGCGGCTCTGGCGCGGCAGCACGGCGTCGTCCGGCGCGGCCTGCCGGCCCGGCTCGTCCGCGTGCAGTGCCTGCTCGACCAGGCGCAGGCTCAGCCGATCATTGCCGACGGCCAGCAGCAAGTCGTCCAGCTTCGCAAAGCCAAGCTTCTGCGCAAGGTCGTCGAGGTTGACCGCCGTCTTGCCCTCGCGCTGCAGGGTCTTTTCCAGCAGCACGCGGCCGTGTGCAAGGATTTCCGCCTGCTCGATCGCGTTGAACCACGCGCGGATTTTCGCGCGGGTGCGCGGGCTGGCGGTGTAGCCATCGGCCAGCCAGTCGCGCGAAGGCCCGGCAGTGCCGGCCGCTGCGGCCTCCCCCTTGGCGGTGACAATCTCTATCGTCTGCCCGTTCTGCAGCCGCGTGTTGAGCGGCGCCATCGCGCCATTCACCTTCGCGCCGCGGCAGCGATGGCCGATGTCGCTGTGCAGGTGGTAAGCGAAATCGATCGGCGTGGCGCCGGCCGGCAGCTCGATCAGCCGGCCCTGCGGCGTCAGCACGTAAATGCGGTCGTTGATGGCCGCTGCCTTCAGCTGCTCGACCCACTGCCGCTCGCTGTCCTCCTGGCCGACGACGCCGCCGGCCACTTCGGATTTCCAGGCCAGCAGCTGGCGCAGCCATGCAATCTTCTGGTCGTAGGACTCGTCCAGCGCGTTGGCTGCGCCTTCCTTGTAGCGCCAGTGCGCAGCCACGCCATACTCGGCGAAGCGGTGCATCTCCTGGGTGCGGATCTGGACTTCGAGCGTGCGGCCGTCGTCGGCCTCCACCACCGTGTGCAGCGACTGATAGCCGTTGGACTTGGGACGGGCGATGTAATCGTCGAACTCTTCCGGGATCGGCGTCCAGATGTTGTGCACGATCGAGAGCACCGCATAGCAGGCCTTGACGTCATCAACGATGACGCGGAATGCGCGCACGTCGTGCAGCCGCGAGAAATCGATGGCCTTGCCACGCATCTTGTTCCAGATGCTGAAAATATGCTTCGGCCGTCCATACACCTCGGCCCTGATCCCGGCCGCCGCCAGCTCTGACTTCAGCCGAACGATCGACGCCTCGACGAACTGTTCGCGCTCGACGCGCTTCTCCTCGAGCATCTTCGCGATGCGCTTGTAGCTGGCCGGCTCGGAGAAGCGGAAAGACAAATCCTCCAACTCCCATTTCAGCTGCCAGATGCCGAGCCGGTTGGCCAGCGGCGCGTAGAGGTCGAAGGTTTCGCGCGCGTAGCGCAGCGTCATCTCGTTTTCCAGTTTGCTCTCGGCGAAGTAGCGCAGCGTGGTCAGCCGAGACGTGAGGCGCACCAGCACTACCCGCATGTCGGTGGCCATGGCCAGCGTCATCTTGCGCAGCGTCTCGAACTGGCCGGCGGCCGCGCTCCTCGCCTTGCCCTGCTCCGGGGGCGGCATCGTGCCCTCGTGCAGGCGCATCAGCTGCCGGATGCCGGCGACCATCTCGGCCACCTCCTTGCCGAAGCGCGGCTCGATCTGCGCGGCGGCCTCCGGCGCGATGGCGGTCAGCTCGAACAGCAAGCCGGCGATGCGGGTGTCGATGTCGGACTTCAGCGACGCCAGTGCCGCCACCACGCCGCGCGAAAAAGCCATCGCATCCTGGCCGGTCGGCACCTGCTTGCCGGCGTAGGGGCCGCTGGCGAAGGCGACCGCCTCCATCAGCCTTGAGGCGTCGTCGGCGCGCAGCCCGACGGTCAGCGAATCATCCCCGTCGCGGGTGGCCACGAACACCATGATCAATCCAGAAAGAAGCGGCGCGCCAGCGCGATCTGGTCGGCATGCATGAAGGTCGGCGCATGGCCGATGCCTGCCAGCTCGACCAACGTCGCCCGCGGCCCGCGTTCGGTCATTTGCCGGGCCGTCTCGCGCGTCAGCAGGTCCGATTCGCTGCCGCGCACCAGCAGCACCGGGCAGCGGATCGCGTCATAAGCCGCCCACATTGCGGCCTCGCCCTGCTTCGCGTTCTCGACGGTCAGCGCCTTGAAGGGCAAGGCCAGCGCCGGATCGTAATGCCGCCGCCACTGGCCGTCCGCGCCCTGCCGCAGTACGTCGCGCGCCAGCTTGTCCCATTCGTCGTCGGTGTGCGGGCCGAACGGCGCGGAGATCGTGCGGATGTAGTCGCGCCCCTGCGCGAAGCTGTCGAAGCGCAAGTCCTGTCCGATGTAGTCGCCGATGCGCGCCAGCGCCTCGAAATTCAGCGTCGGGCCGACATCGTTCATCACCATTCGGCGAATCGGGCTGCCTTGCTGTGCAGCCAGCCCCATGCCGATCAGCGCGCCCATCGACGTACCGAACCAGTCCACCTGCGGCACGTCAAGCCGGGCGATCAGCGTGACCATGTCGGACACGTACTGCGGCACGACATAGAACTTCGGGTCTTTCAGCCACGACGAGCGGCCGCGGCCGACCACGTCCGGGCAGATCACGCGGTAGCGGTCGGCCATGGCGGCGGCCAGCGCGTCGAAATCGTCCGCCACCCGCGTGACGCCGTGGACGCAGACCAGCACCTCGGGATTGGCCGGGTCGCCCCACTCCCGGTAGACCACCTCGTGCAGCCCGGCGGGCGACAGGCACTGCACCATCTTGATCTGCGGCTGCATCATGGCCGGAAGGCTCCGTGGGGTTGAAATTTTGCTCATTTTAGCGGGGACTGGCCGTAAAATTCTGCACAGTTCGTTACCCCGTACAAGGAATGTTCATGCAGACACCGCAGCTGGCAGGAAAGATCGCGCTCATCACCGGATCGACGTCCGGCATCGGACTGGGCATGGCCAGGGCCCTGGCCGCCGAGGGCGCCACCATCATCTTCAATGGCTTCGGTGACCCGACCGAGATTGCCGAACTCCAGCGCGCCACCGGCATCGAGTTCGGCGTCCGGACCGGGTACAGCAACGCCGACATGACCAAGCCCGCCGAGATCGAGAAGATGATGAATGACGCCATCGACCAGTTCGGCGGCGTCGACATCCTCGTCAACAACGCCGGCATCCAGCACGTGGCTAACGTCGAGGACTTCCCGCCCGAGCGCTGGGACGCGGTCATCGCGATCAACCTGACGTCGGCCTTCCACACCACGCGGCTCGCGCTGCCGGCCATGAAGCGGAAAAACTGGGGACGCATCATCAACATCGCGTCGGCGCATGGCCTGGTCGGGTCGGCCGGCAAGTCGGCCTATGTGGCCTCCAAGCACGGCATCGTCGGCCTGACGAAGGTCACCGCGCTGGAGAACGTACAGACCGGCATCACCTGCAATGCGATCTGCCCGGGCTGGGTGCTGACGCCGCTGGTGCAGAAGCAGGTCGATGCGCGAGCAGCGGCGAACCATGTTTCCATTGATCAGGCCAAGCGCGAACTACTGCTAGAGAAGCAGCCGTCGGGAGAGTTCGTCACGCCTGAGCAACTCGGCGCGCTGGCGGTGTTCCTATGCAGCGCCGCGGCGTCGCAGGTGCGGGGCGCAGCGTGGAACATGGATGGAGGTTGGGTCGCGCAGTAGAACGCCCCCGGCTCGAGGTCAGCACCCCGGCTTGATCGGCTGCTCTTCCAAAAAAGCCGGTCGGCTTCGGGCCGACCGGCACTCGCGCGGCGGTATGTCTGCCTCAGGTCAGAACCGAATCTCGCATCCCGTGCTGGCGACCAGATCTTCCTTCGTCACGCCCGGCGCCATCTCGACCAGCTTTAGCCCCTCGTCGGTCACGTCCAGTACGCACAGGTCGGTGACGATGCGGTCGACCACGCCGACACCCGTCAGCGGGAGGTTGCAGCGCTCGAGCAGCTTATGCGAGGTGGAACCGTCTTTCGCTTTCGCGACGTGTTCCATCAGCACCACCACACGGCCAACGCCGGCCACCAGGTCCATCGCGCCGCCCATGCCTTTAACCATCTTCCCGGGGATCATCCAGTTCGCCAGGTCGCCGTGCTCAGAGACCTGCATCGCGCCGAGGATGGCGATGTTGATCTTGCCGCCCCGGATCATTGCAAACGAGTCGGCCGAACTGAAGAAGGACGCACCCTGCAGCGCAGTCACGGTCTGCTTGCCCGCGTTGATCAGATCCGCGTCCACCGCGTCCTCGGTCGGGAAAGGCCCGATGCCGAGCAGGCCGTTCTCGGACTGCAGCCAGACGGTGATGTCCTTCGGTACGTAGTTCGCCACCAGCGTCGGGAGCCCAATGCCGAGGTTCACATAGAAGCCATCCTGCAATTCCTGCGCGGCGCGCGCCGCCATTTGTTCACGTGTCCATGCCATGGTGGTCTCCGCTTACTGTGCACGCACGGTGCGTTGTTCGATGCGCTTCTCGGGATGCTTATTCACCACGATGCGGTGAACAAAAATGCCCGGCGTGTGCACGGCATCCGGATCGATCTCGCCGAGACCGACCAGTTCTTCGACCTCGACGATGGTGAGCTTGCCGGCCATCGCCACGTTCGGATTAAAGTTGCGCGAGGTCTTGCGGTAGACGAGGTTGCCGACCGGGTCCGCCTTCCATGCCTTGACCAGCGACACGTCGGCCACCAGCGAACGTTCCATCACGTACTGCTCGCCCTCGAACTCGCGCACTTCCTTGCCCTCGGCGACGATGGTGCCGACGCCCGTCTTGGTGAAGAAGGCCGGGATGCCGGCACCACCGGCGCGCAGCTTCTCGGCCAGTGTGCCCTGCGGCGTGAACTCCAGCTCGAGTTCGCCGGCCAGGTACTGCCGCTCGAACTCCTTGTTCTCGCCCACGTACGAGGCGATCATTTTCCTGATCTGGCGCGTAGCCAGCAGCAGGCCGAGGCCGAAGCCGTCCACGCCGGCGTTGTTCGAGATCGCGGTCAGGTCCCTGACGCCGGAATCGCGCAGCGCGGCGATCAGGGCTTCGGGAATGCCGCACAG
>JAMNXS010000025.1 GCA_023653025.1 Burkholderiaceae bacterium | reverse complement strand
TTCAAGACTTTCTATCTGGCCGGCCGGCCCGGCATGACGGACGACGTGGCGCTGGTCTACAGCGGCGTGGTCGGCGTGCTGGTGGCGTATGGGGCGGCGCTGGCCAACCGCAAGCTTAGCCTCGGCCTGCTGTCGACGATGGCCGAGAAAGTGGTGCTGGTGCTGGTGCCGCCGCTGGCGCTGATCTTCCTCGTGCTGGGCACGATCTTCGTCGGCATCGCCACGCCGACCGAAGGCGGCGGCATGGGCGCGCTGGGCGCATTGATCCTCGCGATGAGCAACCGCCGCTTGTCGACCGACCTGCTGAAACAGGCAATGAACTCGACGACCCGCCTGTCCTGCTTCGTGCTATTCATCCTGATCGGTTCGAGCGTTTTCTCGCTGACCTTCCGTGCCATCAACGGCGACCTGTGGGTCGAACACCTGCTGACGTCGCTGCCAGGTGGCGAGATCGGCTTCCTGATCGTCGTGAACCTGCTGTTCTTTGGCCTCGCCTTCTTCCTCGATTTTTTCGAGCTGGCCTTCATCCTCGTGCCGCTGGTGGGGCCGGTGGCCGACAAACTGGGCATCGACCTGATCTGGTTCGGCGTGCTGCTGTCGGTGAACATGCAAACCTCGTTCATGCATCCGCCGTTCGGCTTCGCGCTGTTCTACCTGCGCTCGGTCGCGCCGAAGGAGGTCAAGACCAGCGACATCTACTGGGGTTCGGTGCCCTTCGTCGGCATACAGGTAATGATGGTGGCGCTGATCATTGCCTTCCCGGGCATGATCTCGGTTGCCAGCAAAACCGACATGAAAGAACAACTCGAGCTGCATATCGACATGGGCGAGCCCGAGGCGGGCTTCGAGATACCGACCGTCGAGTTTACGGTCGATGACGACCGCGGCGGCGGGGTCACGCCGGCCACCAGTCCGGCGCCTGTCCGATAGTCCGTCGCCGCTGTCGGCCGAAGCGCATCCTCCGGGATGCGCTTTTTTTCGTCGGTACGCGACATGGCGGGCAGTGCGGTCTGGCCCGCATGCGGCCGGCGCCGTCGGTTCGCGACGCGAAGGCGGCAGGCAGAAAAAAGCCCGCGCTGGGGCGGGCCGGGTGGTACGGGAGTGACGCTGTTCAGGATTTGCGTCGGCCGATCAGGTAAGCCTGTACCGGAGATTCCGCGACCGAGTACCAGTTGTTCTGGTCGAGCATGAAACGGCGCCACGGATCGAGCACCTTCTTGAACTTCGGGTTCTTCGATGCCTCGTCGTCGATTACCTCCTGCGCCGCGTTGTAGCAGGCATCGAGAATAGCCTTCGAGAACGTGCGCAGCTTGACGCCGCCCTTGATCAGCCGTGCCAGCGCGGCGGGATTGCGCGCGTCGTACATGGCCTGCATCGCGATGTGGGCCTCGTACGTGGCGACTTCGAGCGCGTGCTGGTATTCCTTGGGCAGCTTGTCCCACTCCTTCTTGCCGACATAGAACGACAACTGCGCGCTGGACTCCCACCAGCCGGGCGTGTAGTAGAACGGCGCAACCTTGTTGAACCCAAGCTTCTCGTCGTCGTAGGGCCCGATCCACTCGGCCGCATCGATCGTGCCCTTCTCGAGCGCGGGATAGATGTCGCCGCCGGCAATCTGCTGCGGCACGACGCCGAGCTTTTGCATGACGCGGCCGGCAAAGCCGCCGACGCGCATCTTCAGGCCGTTCAGGTCCTGCGGCTTGTTGACCTCCTTGCGGAACCAGCCGCCCATCTGGCAACCGGTGTTGCCGCCCATGAAGTTGATGATGCCGTAGTCGTCGAAGAACTCGCGCATCAGCTGGCGGCCGCCGCCCTGATCCATCCAGGCGGTCTGCTGGCGGGCCGTCAGGCCGAACGGCACGGCGGTGTCGAACGCGAAGGTCGCGTCCTTGCCGAAATAGTAGTAGGACGCGGAATGGCCCATTTCCACGGTGCCGGCCTGCACGGCGTCCATCACCTGCAGTGCCGGGACAATCTCGCCGCCCGGAAAAACGCGGATGTTGAAGCGGCCGTCGGTCAGCTGCGAAACTCGTTTAGCCATAATTTCGGCGGCGCCGTAGATCGTGTCCAGCGACTTCGGGAAGCTGGATGCCAGTCGCCAGTTGATGGTCGGGCTGGTCTGCGCTATGGCCGGAGCGGCAACGGCACCGGCAGCAAGGCCAACGGCGGCGGTATGAAGGAAAGAACGGCGTTTCATGGATTTGTCCCCTGTTGCCTGGTCTGGAGGCGGTGCTGGTTCGCCGACCGGGCTGATTGCGAACGAGCACATTTTGTTAAATTCTTGGCAATTCTAGGAGTCCGTTCCGGGAGGGGGCAAGAGCAAAAAACTGAGTAAAATCCGAGTGTTGTAAGCGCGCATGACCTTTGGAGTTGCAATAACGCTAAGTAAAATTTCCATGCGCTACGGCGAAAAAAGCAGCGGTCGGATCCCGTTGCGAGGAGACGACGATCCGGTCAACTTTGTCGTGAAAGTCAGCGCGATCAAGACGAACTCGGTCCTGCCCGCCTAGCGCGGACAAGACCGGGATCAATGGGGGAACTTGCGGACGGTCAGATTGGCTGACCGCAAGCGGGTGCGGTCAGCAGAGTGTGTGATCGGCTATCAGGCGCCAGCGACGGTCATGCTGCCAATCAGGATGGAGCCTGTGGCTTTTGTGCCACGCACCAGCACGTCGCTGCCGATGGCGGCGATGTCGCGGAACATGTCTTTCAGGTTGCCGGCGATGGTGATTTCCTCGACCGGATACTGGATGATGCCGTTCTCGACCCAGTAGCCCGATGCACCGCGAGAGTAGTCGCCGGTCACGTAATTGACGCCATGCCCCATCAGCTCGGTGACGAGCAGGCCGGTGCCGAGCTTGCCGAGCATGGCGGCGAAATCATCCGAGGGCTGCGTGCCGCTGGACAGCAACTGCAGGTTGTGCGACCCGCCGGCATTGCCGGTGGTTTGCATGCCCAGCTTGCGCGCCGCATACGACGACAGGAAATAGCCCTGCACGACACCGTCCGTGACGACATCGCGGGGCTGCACGCGCACGCCTTCTTCGTCGAAAGGCGCCGAGCCGACGGCGCCGGGAATGGACGGATCCTCGACGATGCGGATGTCCTTGCCGAAGACTGCCGTGCCCAGCGAATCGGTCAGGAAAGTCGACTTGCGGTATAGCGCACCGCCGGAAACCGCCTGCACGAACGCGCCGAGCAGGCCGGCGGCAAGCGGCGCCTCGAACAGCACCGGGCATTTGCGCGTATCGAGCTTGCGCGCGTTCAGGCGCGACAGCGCACGCTCTGCCGCGTAGCGGCCGATGTCCTCGGGACGGGCCAGCCGCGCCGGATTGCGGTCGGACGTATACCAGTCGTCGCGCTGCATGTGGTTGCCCCTGCCGGCGATCGGCGACACCGAGATCGAATGGCGCGAATACGGATAGCCGCCGATGAAGCCGCGCGAGTTGGCCATCACGAAATGCGATTGCTGCACGTAGGTGTTCGCGCCCTCGCTGTTGGTGATGCGCTTGTCGACCGCGAAGGCGGCGGCCTCGCAGCGCTTCGCGATTTCCACCGCCTGCTCGGCCGACAGCGTCCACGGATGGAACAGGTCGAGGTCGCGCGGCGCGCGCTCGAGCAGATCCTCGTCCGGCAGGCCGGCGCAGTCATCCTCGGCCGTGAAGCGCGCGATGTTGTAGGCCGCATCGACGGTGTCCTTCAGCGACTGCAGGGAGAAGTCGGAGGTGCTCGCGTTGCCGCGGCGTATCGCCCGGCCCTGGCCGAGGTACACCGTCACGCCGATGCCCTTGTCCTTGTTCTGCTCGATGGTCTCGACCTGGCCCTTGCGCACGCTCACCGACAGCCCGCCACCCTCGCTGATCTCCACCACCGCGTCGGACGCCCCCTTGTCCTTCGCAAAGCGCAGCACGTCGGTTGCGATCTGCTTCAGCTGGTTCTGGGAATGGGTGAAGATGTCCTTGTTCATAGGCACGGTCTCTCGGCGCGGGGTCAAAGCGGGTATCATAGCAGTCGTTCAAGTTTCACATTGGCCGTCCATCATGCCCAATTCCAACCGCGGCGCGGTCGGGTTCCAGTCCAGCGAATTCGAGCAGCAGTACGACCGACCGTCCAAGTCCCAGCTCAAGCGCGAAATGACCGCGCTGCAAAAGCTGGGCCAAACCCTGGTCGAGGCACCGCGCGACCGTATCCGAAAAATACCTATGCCCGAGGATGTGCTGGAAGCCATCCTCGCCTGCCAGCAGATCACCAGCCACGAAGGCCGCCGCCGGCAGCTGCAATACGTCGGCAAGAAGATGCGCTCGCTGACCGAAGACGAGGCGGCGACGATCCAGAAGGTGGTCGACAGCTGGCACGGCGCCTCGAAAGCCGAGACCGCGGCGCTGCATGCGATCGAGCGCCAGCGCGACCGCCTGATCGCCGACGACGGCGCACTGACTGAATTACGCTCGCAGCATCCGGCGCTGGACATCCAGCAGTTGCGCACGCTGGTGCGTAATGCCCGCAAGGAGCAGGCGGACAACAAGCCGCCGAAAGCCTACCGCGAGATCTTCCAGATCCTGAAGTCGCTGCAGGCTGCCCCCGCCCCTACCGACAACGAGCATGACGGCGACGATGAAGAAGACGCGCACGCATCCTGACGAACTGCTCATCGGCCTCGTGTCGATCTCGGACCGGGCCTCGAGCGGCGTCTATGAAGACCAGGGCGTGCCGGCGCTGCGCGACTGGTTCGGCCAGGCGCTGGCCAGCCCGTGGCAGATGGAGACGCGACTGATTCCCGACGAGCGCGGCCTGATCGAACAGACCCTGATCGAACTGGTCGACGAGGTCGGCTGCGACCTCGTGCTGACCACCGGCGGCACCGGCCCGGCGCGGCGCGACGTCACGCCGGAGGCAACCCTGGCCGTCGCCACGAAGGAAATGCCCGGCTTCGGCGAGCAGATGCGGCAGATCAGCCTGAAGTTCGTGCCGACCGCGATCCTGTCGCGACAGGTCGCGGTCATCCGCGACAGCGGCGACCATGCGGCGCTGATCATGAACCTGCCGGGCCAGCCGAAGTCGATCCGCGAAACGCTCGAGGGGCTGAAGGACGCGTCCGGCCAGTCCGTAGTCGCCGGTATCTTTGCCGCCGTCCCCTACTGCATCGATCTCATCGGCGGCCCCTACATCGAGACCCATGAGGCGGTCTGCAAGGCCTTCCGCCCGAAATCCGCGATCCGTACGAAGTGAACTCACCCGAAACGATGAGCACCCTGCCCCTGCTGGAAACCATCGAGGTCACCACCGCCGACCACCCGACCGCCGCCGTGATCTGGATGCACGGACTCGGCGCCGACGGCAACGACTTCGTGCCCATCGTGCGCGAACTCGATCTGGCCGGCTGCCCCGGCATCCGCTTCGTCTTCCCGCACGCCGAGACGATGCCGGTCACGATCAACAACGGCTACGTGATGCGCGCGTGGTACGACATCCTCGGCATGGACCTCGTGCGGCGCGAAGACGAAGGCGGGCTGCGCGCGTCGCAGCGGCGCATCGACGACCTGATCGCGCGCGAAGTCGCGCGCGGCATCCCGGCAGCGAACATCGTGCTGGCCGGATTCTCGCAGGGCTGCGCAATGACGCTGCAGACCGGCCTGCGCCATCCGCAGAAGCTCGCCGGCCTGATCTGCCTGTCCGGCTACCTGCCGCTGGCCGGCACCGTGGCGGCCGAGCGCAGCGAAGCGAACCGGCAGACGCCGATCTTCATGGCGCACGGTCGCGGCGATGGCGTGGTGACGATCGACCGGGCCGAAGCCTCGCGTGACGTGCTGCGCGAACTCGGCCATGACATCGACTGGCATGAATACCCGATGCCGCACTCGGTCTGCGCGGAAGAAATCGACGACATCGGCGCCTGGCTGCGGCGGGTGCTGAAGTCGGGCTGAAAGCGCGCTGACACCGGGCCGACACCGGGCCGACACCTGGCTGACACCGCCCGCCCCCATACCGACCATGCGAATCCTCCTGTTCTGCCTGCTGCTGCCGCTGTCCGTCGCGCACGCCGCCGACCTCAACTGCACGATCGCCGGCGCGTCCGAGGTAACGGCCGACGGCCGTCTGCAAGCGCTCGAAGGCGGCAGGAACTACTACGAAAATGTCGCCGGCGCGGAATTCATCGTCCAGCGCGACAAGGGGCTGATGATGGGCCGCTTCGTCAGCAACAGCGGCTTCCGCATCACCGTCATCGACCCGGGATCGGCTGCCACCGCCTACAAGGTGCTGTCGGTATCGCCGCGCAGCGGGGCGCGCGTGCAGAGCCAGTATTTCGAGGTCAGGCTGCAGGAAAAAGGCGACCGCAAGCCGTTCACGCTGGTGGCGGCGGAGATACTGCACGGGTTTTGCACGCAGTGACTCCGAATGAGCGGGAGAAGCGGCGAAACGTCGCCTGATCCGGGGCTGCGGCTGTCGCGGCGCTCCCTCCGTACTGCGGTACATCGATTGCCTCACACGGCGGGTTTCGCAGCGCTCTACCCGCCCTATGGTTCATTGTTGTCTGCGGCCCATAGGGCGGGTGGAGCGCAGTGAAACCCGCCATGACGACGAACAGCCGCCGTCACCCATGCTCCTCCATTCGCGACCCCGCCTTCGTGTCGTGCAGCTTCAGGTACACCAGCAACGACACGAAGATGCACGCCGTCGCATACCAGTAGAACCCGCTCTCGTACCCGGACTGCTTGAACGTCAGCGCCACCGCGTCGACCGTGCCGCCGAAGACGGATACGGTCAGCGCATAAGGCACGCCGACGCCGAGCGCGCGCACCGAGGTCGGGAACAGCTCGGCCTTGATGATGCCGGTGATCGACGTGTAGCCGGAAACGATGATCCACGCGAAGCAGATCAGCCCGAACGCGACCCACGCGCTTTTCGTCTGCGACAGCAACGTCAGCAGCGGCCAGGTGCAGAGCACGCCCATCGTGCCGAACCACAGCAGCAGCGGCTTGCGGCCGATGCGGTCCGACAGCGCGCCGTACAGCGGCTGCAGCAGCAGCGCAACGACGAGGTAGCCGAGCACCACCGTCGTCACCTGCGTGTCGTCAAGCCCGACCGACAGCTTCAGGAACTTCTGCATGTAGGTGGTGTAGGTGTAGAACGCGCTGGTGCCGCCGATCGTGATGCCGACCACCAGCAGCAGTTCGCGCCAGTGCGCCCGCAAGGCTTTCCATGACCCCGCGCTGCCGGCGGACTTAGCCTGACGGAAGTGCTCGGTCTCGTGCATGTCGCGCCGCATGAACAGCGCGTACACCGACAGCAGCGCGCCGATCGCAAATGGTATGCGCCAGCCCCAGTCGCGAAGTTCCTCCGGCGTCAGGAACACCTTCTGCAGCAGCAGGAGCAGCAGGATGGCCGCCAGTTGGCCGCCGATCAGGGTCGTGTACCAGACGCCGGAATAAAAGCCGCGCCGGTGCGGCTCGGCCATCTCGGCAAGGTAGGTCGCGCTGGCCCCGTACTCGCCGCCCTGGCTCAGGCCCTGCAGCAGGCGCGCGCCGACCAGCAGCGCCGGCGCCCACGCCCCGACCGACGCATAGGTCGGGCTGACGGCGATCAGCAGCGAGCCGAAACACATCAGCAGCACCGACACCAGCATCGAGGCGCGGCGGCCGTGGCGGTCCGCGAACCAGCCGAACAGCAGGCCGCCCAGAGGCCGCACGATGAAGGCCGCGGCGAACACTGCGGCCGCCGACAACTGCTGGGCGACCGGATCGGCCGACGGGAAAAACGCCGGCGCGAAGTACAGCGCGAAGGCCGAGTAGGCGTACACGTCGTACCACTCGATCAGGTTGCCGATCGAGCCGACCACGATGGCTTTCACGCGCGAGCCTTGCGGCGCCGCAGTGTCGGCAGGTAGCGGCGCGGCCGGGACGGGAGGGGTCATGGACAAGCGGGGGATCGTGACGAAAAGAAATTCATGGCATCATAAACCGTCAGACTGATCTGCCGGCACGGGCGCGACGCCGGCTACCCAACCGACATAACAAGAATGACAACAACAGCGACCGGCGCGGACACGTCCTCCTTCAGCATTCTCTTTGTCTGCATGGGCAACATCTGCCGCAGCCCGACAGCGCACGGCGTGTTGCGGCACAAGCTGCAGTCTGCCGGGCTGGCCGGGCGCGTGCAGGTCGATTCGGCCGGAACGCACAACTACCATCCGGGCGAGCCGCCGGACCGGCGCAGCCTGCGCGCGGCGGCGATGCGCGGCTACGACCTGTCCGACCTGCGCGCGCGCCAGATCACCGACGACGACTTCGCGCGCCATGACCTGCTGCTGGCCATGGACTGGGACAACCTCGCGCTGACCGAAGAGCGCTGCCCGCCGCAGCACCGGCGCAAGCTGCGCAGGCTGACCGAGTTCTGCCGCCGGCATGAAGCCGTCGTGGTGCCGGATCCCTACTACGGCGGCGATGCCGGCTTCCTGCACGTGCTCGACCTGGTGGAAGACGCCTGCGACGGATTGATCGACCACCTGCAGCGGCGCCTGCTGGCGAGCGCTGCCGCCATCTCCGGAGGACATGCATGAGCAAGACGACCGCCATCGCCGTGGCCGTCATCGCGGCCGTCGCGATCTGCGCGCTCGGCCTGCTGACCGGCGTGATCTCGCTGAATGTCGGCGGCAAGCCTGGCGCGGGCGGCTATGCCAACAAGGGCGTGCTGGAGGTGATCTGCGATGTCGAGATCAGCCGCCCGGACGAGACGCTGGCGCCGCCGTTCGAGGTCGTGACGCTGACGCTGCCGGCGATCTTCAACTTCGACGAGAACACGGCCGCGTATCCGGGCGAGTACACAATCTCGATGAACCGCAAGGGCACGCTGCGCGTGAGCGATGCGCTGCTCGAGATCCATCGCCCGTCGATGTTCAAGCGCCACGGCGTGGTCATCATCGGCGAGCACGTCACGCTCAACCGCAAGACCGGCGAATTCCGCCAGTGGCTGGACCTCGAAGGCGGCAAGCGCCTCGACCTGATCAGCGGCACCTGCAAGCGCACCGACAACGCGCCGTTCTGATCAGGGCCGCACCCGCTTCCACAGGTCGCGCGCCGCGCCGTAGACGCGCGGCCAGTCGGAGCGCACATGATTGCGCAGGCGCTTGACCAGCGTCTCGTCGTCGCTGTGCCGGATCACCTCGACGCGGTTGACAGTCATGCCCTTCAGCGACCGTCCCGCCCGCACGTTCCACTTGTACGGATGCGACACCGGCACGTAGTGCGCGGTGAAGGAGCGCCGCGAGTGGCGCTCGTCGAGCGTGGGCAGGCTGCCGTGGATCAGCATCGAGGTCCACATCAGCAGGTCGCCCTGCTTGAGCGCCGGCGCGAGGCAATCGAGCGGCCCGTCGCGCACGAAGTCGGCCATCTTCTGCTTGTAGTCGGCCGCATTCGGGTCGCCCTCCTCGCCCGGCACGCGCAGGGCATGGCTGCGCGGCAGGATGAAGAAGCGGCCGGCGTCCGGATGAATGTCCTCGGCCGCGACCCAGACGCCGATCATCTGGCCGTCGTGGCTGGAGTCGATGTAGTGGCCGTCGCGGTGCGCCCAGGTCGTCTGGTTGCCATCGAAGTACATCGTATGCACGCAGCGGCCCGGCTCGCCGGTGAGCGCAATCACGGCGCGCTGTATCGTCGGGTGGGTAAGGATGTTCAGGCCCGCACGCCGGAAGCCCGGGTATTTTTTCTGCGACAGGTCCTGCAGGTTCATGATCGGATACTTCATGAACCCGGCCTCGGTATACACATGGCGCTCGAACTTGCCCGACGCGTGACGCTCGAAGAAGCCGACGTCGTCATGCAGCACCTCGTTGCGGAAGGCATCGACGCCGGCCTGGCACAGCCGCGGCGGGATCGCATTGCGGATCAGGATGTAGCCCTCGCGCTCGAACCATGCGCGCAAGGCCTGCGGCTGGTCGAGCGTCGGCCAGGGATCGACGCCGTCGGAGCCCGGCGGCCATTCGAGCACCGTGCGCCGCGGCAGGACAATGAAGGGTGTGTCGCCGGCGGCGCCGGCGGCAGTGCGGTGCGGGGCGGGCTGCGCTCTGGTCTGCATGAGTCGTCCGTGGTGGTTGGGGCGCAGCCAGTGTAGTCGGCGCATCCGGGCCGTCGTTGTCGGCGCACAAAGGGCCGCTTGCGCACTTCGCAAGGCTGTCGCTGCCCGCTTTGACCCTACAATCGCGGGATGAAACCGCTCGCATCCCGCACCGAACCGCGTCCGCTCGTAATCGCGCTGGCCGGCACGCTGTCGCTGGCCGTGGCGATGGGCATCGGCAGATTCGCCTTCACGCCCCTGATGCCGATGATGCTGCACGAAGGCCTGCTCGACATCGCGGCGGCAAGCTGGCTGGCCAGCGCCAACTACTTCGGCTACCTGCTGGGCGCGCTGCTGTGCACCTTCCAGCCTGCGCTATGGGCGCGCCGGTCGCTTCCTCCGGTGCGCGCCACCGCCATGGTGAAATGGGGACTGTCGCTGACCTGCGCACTGACGGCGCTGATGGCGATCGACGCGCCCGCGGCCTGGCCCGCGCTGCGCTTCGCGGCCGGCGTCGTCACCGCCGTGGCCTTCGTCTACACATCGGCCTGGTGCCTCGGCCAACTGGCGCGGCTACATGCGCCGTCCACCGGCGGCGTCGTGTATGCCGGGCCGGGCGTGGGCATTGCCAGCAGCGGGCTCCTGGCCGGCTTGATGACGCAGTTCGGCTGGCATGCAAGCGCGGGCTGGGTCGCTCTGGCGCTGCTGGCCGCGCTGCTGGCTGCCATAGCGTGGCCGGTGTTCCGCGAAGATCCCGGCGCGGCCGCTGCCGGCGCGGCGCCCGCGGCATCGGCCGGCGGCGGCGGCGGCACGGTCGAGAAGACGGCGCTGACAGTCGCCTACGGACTGGCCGGCTTCGGCTACATCATCACCGCCACCTTCCTGCCGGTGATTGCGCGCACCGCGCTGCCGGGGTCGATCTGGCCCGATCTGTTCTGGCCGCTGCTCGGCGTGGGCGTGGCCTGCGGCGCGCTGCTGGCGTCGCGCATACCGGCGCGCATCGACCAGCGGCTGCTGCTGATCGTTTGCTACCTGATGCAGGCGCTGGGCGTGGTCATTGGCATCTGGCTGCCCACGCTGGCCGGCTTCGCGCTCGGCAGCCTGCTGGTGGGGCTGCCGTTCACGGCCATCACGTTCTTTGCGATGCAGGTCGGCCGGCGGCTGCATCCGCAGTCGCCGGCGGCCATCATCGGGCTGCTGTCGGGCGCATTCGCAGCCGGCCAGATCGTCGGCCCGCCGGTCGCCGCCGCCATGCTCGCGCGCGCGCCCGATCACGCGACCGGGTTTGCGTGGGCGATCGATATCGCGGCCTTGGCGCTGCTGGCCGGGGCGGGAATTTATGCGTGGATGATGCGGAGGTTTGCGGCGGGGTGAGGGCGGCGAGGGGTGAAGGTTGCGACACTCACTTCGCCAGCGGCGGGTCCTTGTACAGCACCGTGATGCTGATGCGCCGGTTGCGCGGGTCGCTCGGGTCGCCTGCGTTGAACGGTGCGGTGTCGGCCACGCCCTCGATGCGCGCCACGCGTCCCTTGCCGATGCCGCTTTGCTCCAGCATGCGGCGTGTGGCCTCGGAGCGCTCGATCGACAGCGACCAGTTGGTGCGCTCGCTGTCGTCGGTGAAGGGCGTGCTGTCGGTGTGGCCCTTGACCGCCAGCTTGTTCGGCATGTTGGCCAGCGATTTCGTGACCTCGCTGATCAGCTGCTTGGCGCGCGGCCCCATGTTGGCCGTGCCGCTGCCGAACATCGAAAAATTCGCCTTGTCGATGATGTCGATGCGCAGGCCATCCTTCTCGCGCGTGAACTGCACCTGACCCTTGAGATCGGCCAGCTGCTGGTTCTGCGACAGGTTTTCCTCGATTTCCTTTTCCAGCTGGTCGAGCTTTTCCTTTTCGGCCTGCTCGGCGATGCGCTGCTTTTCTTCCTCGGTGAGGTTCTTGCCGTACTTCGGCTGCGGCTTGTCGTCCGGCGAACTGCCGCGCTCCTCGCCCTTGCCCGCTTCCGAGCGCGGCGTGACGCGCTCCATTAGCGAGCGCTGCTTCGGGTCGGACGGCATCGACTCGGGATCGATGATCGAGCGTCCGCCGAACATGCCGTTCGAACCCGAGGTCTCGCCCATGCCCGAGGTCTTCAGTTCGGTCGGCTGGAAATACTCGGCGATACCTTCGCGCTGCTCTTCCGGCGTCGCGCCGAGCAGCCACATCAGCAGGAAGAAGGCCATCATCGCCGTCATCATGTCGGCCAGCGCGATCTTCCATGCGCCGCCATGCGCGCCCGCATGGCCTTCCTCGACCACTTTCTTCCAGATGACCGGCGGCTGGGCAGGCGGCTGGTCGCCGGCTGCCGCTGCCGGCGCGGGTGCGCCGCTAGCCTGGTCTTCGGGTTGCTTGTCTTCGTCTGCCATGGTCGGGGTCGGAGGCGGCGCTGGGCCGTCGGAGAGTGAATCGGCCCGAACGCCGATCACTGAAGTGTTTATTGACGGAAATATAAGCTAAAGCGCCCCGCCCGTCGATCTCCGGCCGCCAGCAACGGACACTCATGCGCTTTTGGCAATGCCGCCCGCGGACGGCGGCGCGCGCAGAACTTGCGGCCGCCGGAAGCGGTCAGCAGGAGATGGACAGTGTGCCGACCCGCGTCGTGGACTGCGCAATCATCGGCGGCGGACCGGCCGGGCTGGTGGCGGCCGTCTATCTCGGGCGTTTCCGGCGCAGCGTCTGCCTGCTGGACGCCGGCGGCAGCCGGGCGGCGCTGATCCCGACCTCGCACAACCTGCCCGGTTTTCCCGACGGCATAGGCGGCGTCGATTTCCTCGCCAGTCTGCGCACCTAGGCCGCGCGCTACGGCGCGACGATGGTGCCGGCGGTGGTCGATCGGCTGCAGCGCAGCGACGACGGTTTCACGCTCGGCCTCGGCGCGCAGAGCCTGCGCGCGCGGCACGTCATTCTGGCCACCGGCGCGGCCGACATCGAACCCGACCTGCCCGACCTGCCGAACGCGGTCAGGCGCGGCTTTGTCCGGCACTGCCCGATCTGCGACGGCTACGAGGTGATCGGCCAGCGGGTCGGCGTGATCGGCCACGGCCGCAAGCTGGCGGCCGAGGCCGGCTTCCTGCGCGATTACAGCGACCGGCTCACTGTCTTCGCGCTGCCGCCGGGACACGGACTGGACCGGGCCGAGCGGCGCGAACTGGCGGCGCGCGGCGTGCAGATCGTCGATGCGCCGGTGGTCGCCACCGCCATCGAAGGCGAGCGCCTGGTCGCGCTGCACCTCGCCGACGGCAGCCGGCAGTCGGTCGACACGCTGTACTCGGCGCTGGGCTCGATCGTCCGCTCGGACCTCGCGACCGCGCTGGGCGCGGATGTGCTGCGCGGCGGCGACTTGCAGGTCGACCGGCGCAACATGGCGACCAGCGTGCCCGGCCTGCACGCGATCGGCGATGTCGTCAGCGGGCTCTCGCAGATCAGCGTCGCCGCCGGCCATGCGGCGCTGGCGGCAACCGCCATTCATCACCGCCTGCGCAAGCGCGAGAGGTTGGCGCGCCAGCCCCCGGACTGAGCACCGACTGCGGCGCTACTTCTTTTTGGATGTGCTGCCCGACGCGCCGCCGTCGGAACCTGCGGTGCCACCGCCGCCGCCCGCCGCACCGCCGCCGGGCGGCATGCGGTTGTACCAGGCGGCGAGGTTGTCGATGTCCTTGTCGGAGAGTCCCTTGGCCATCACGCTCATCTGCTCGTGCTTGCGCGCGCCGCTGCGGTAATCCTTCAGCGCCTTGACCAGATAGATCTCGTTCTGGCCGGCCAGGTGGGGGGCGTCCGGCAGCACGGCGATGCCGTTGGCGCCGTGGCAGGCGGCGCATTGCGCCGCCTTCGCCTTGCCGGCCGCCGGGTCGGCGGCCAGCGCGGATCCGACCAGCAGGAGCCAGACGCCTGCCGCCGTCACGAGGGTGGCGTTCATTTGCCCGCCTGTCCGACGTAATGGATCCGGTAGATCGCGCCCGCATAGTCATCCGACACCAGCAGCGAGCCATCGGCCAGCGGGGCAATGTCGACCGGACGTCCGAGGAACTCGTTGGTGTTGGTCAGCCAGCCCTCGGCGAACACCTCCGTCTTGGCCGCCGTGCCGTCGGACTTGACCGGCGTGAACATGACGCGCGCGCCGACCGGCGTCGAGCGGTTCCACGAGCCGTGCTGCGCAGAGAAGATGCCGTTGCGGTAGCGTTCGGGGAACATGTTGCCGCGGTAGAAGGTCATCCCGAGGTCGGCCGCATGCGGCGTCATCTCCGACTGCGGAAACACGAGATTGTTGGGCGGCGTTTCATCCTTGTACTCGGTAGTGCGGGTCTTGCCGCCGCCGTACCATGGGAAGCCGAAATGCTGGCCCTTCTGCGTGATGCGGTTCAGCTCGCCCGGCGGCTGGTCGTCGCCCATGCCATCGACCTGGTTGTCGGTGAACCACAGCGTCTTGTCTTTCGGGCTGAAGTCCATGCCGACCGAGTTGCGCACGCCGGTGGCAACCACCTCGCGGTTCTTGCCGTCGCGATCCATGCGCACGATGCCCATGATGCCGGTGCGATAGTAGAGGTCGAGCTTCTCCTTCGGCGGCACATTGAACGGCTGGCCGAGCGTGATGTAGAGCTTGTTGTCGGGACCGATGCGGCAGGCGCGCGCGCCGTGGTTGAAGCTTTCCTCATCCGGCGGGATCAGCGTGCCCTGCGGCGCGATCTGGCCGATCGCGACATCGCCGCCCTCGTAGAAGAACTCGGCCGCCGGGAACATCAGCACCCGGTTGTGCTCGGCCACGAACAGGAAGCCGTCGGGCGAGAAGCAGACGCCGTTCGGCACGCGGAAATCGATGCCGGGCGCAAATACCTTCACCTCGTCGGCCACCCGCGTGCGGGTGCGGTCGGTCACGGCCCAGACGCGGTTCTTGCGCGAACCGACGAACACGACGCCGGTGGACGGGCCGATGGCCATGTGGCGCGCATCCGGCACCAGCGCATACAGGTCGATGCGAAAGCCCGGCGGCAACTTGATCTGCTGCAGGTTGCGCCGGATCGCATCCGCACGCGGGCCGGTCTGCGGCACGGTTTCCAGCGTCATCGGGCCGCCGGTCGAACGGAAAGCCTCCAGCTTCTGCATGGTGTCGGACTTGCCCTGGGCAAGCGCCATGCCTGTGGCGCAGGCGCACAGCATGCCGACGGCCATCGTAATGCGCGAAAGAACCATCATGGTCTCCTGTCGAAGTGATTCTTCTTCGGCGCACAGCCGGCGCGCGAAGCGTGGAACCGTTCGACTTCGGTCAGCCTGAGGTATCGCCCCGCTTTGAGCCAGTTCAAACTCCCGCCTTGCATGGAGTTTGGTCAAGCCGCGCAATCCGGCGGCGTTTGAGCGTCCTCAAGCGCCGCGATGCGGGCGTGCTTATGGTGGGTGCCTTGATTCGAACATCCGGGACAACATCATGAACAGCATGCTCAAGACCCTCGCCATTGCCGCCTGCGCAGCGACCCTGCTGCCGGCCTGCGGCTCAATGGGATGGGGACAGAAAAGCGCGGGCGGCGGCAGCACGCACACGATGACCGGCGGCGCTGAGGCCGCACCGACCTCCGAAGCCACGCCGCAGCCGGCCCGCACGCGCGGACAGTCGGGCGCCGGGACGCAGGGCAGCACCCAGGGCAGCACCCAGGGCGGTATGCCCAGCGAATCGCAAGGCGGCGCTGCGTCGGGAACGAACTCGTCGACCGGCGACATGACGACTGGCGGCGCAGAAGCGGCGCCCACCGTGGAAGGTACCGGCGGCAGCGCGACCGGCAGCAGCGGCCCTGATACCGGTACCGGCGGCGCGGCAGGCGCGCGCTAACGGCTGCCGGCAACGTCCGGTCAACACCCGGGGCGGGCAGCGCCGCAGGCGCCACTCGCCCTTTCCCTCCTTGTCAGCTCAAGCCGCCTTCTGCCCGAACGCCAGCGTCTCGAAACTCGCCGACGGCAGCGGCGGCGAGTGCAGGTAGCCCTGCACGAATTCGCAGCCCAGCCCGGCCAGCAGGCTTTGCTGGGACGCGGTCTCGACGCCCTCGGCGACCACCTTCAGCCGCAGTTGCTGCGCGAGCGTGATGATCATGTTCACCAGCGCGCGGCTCTGCTCGCTCTCCTGCAGGCCGGAAACGAAGGAACGATCGACCTTCAGCATGTCGAACGGCATGCTCGAGAGCGTCATCAGGTTCGAGTAGCCGGTACCGAAATCGTCCAGCACCAGCTTCACGCCCTGCTGCTTGAGTCCGGCCAGCAATTGCATCGCATGCTCGTGCTGCTGCAGCAGCGAGTGCTCGGTCAGTTCCAGTTCCAGCAGCCGGGGCGGGATGCTATGGCGCGCGATGATGGTTTCGACGCGCTCGCCGAAGTCGTGCATCTGCAGCTGCCGCGCGGAGATGTTCACCGAGACCGACGGGCTCCAGCCGAAGCGGGCGATCCAGTCGGCGATCTGCGCGCAAACGCGGTCGAGCACCCATTCGCCAATCGGCACGATCAGCCCCAGCTCCTCGGCCAGCGGAATGAATTCCAGCGGCGACACCAGCCCGCGCGTCGGATGCCGCCAGCGGATCAGCGCCTCGGCGCCGCAGATCCGGTGCCGGGCAAGCTCGACCTGCGGCTGGTAGTAGACGAGGAACTGCTCGTCGACCAGCGCGGTGCGCAGCGCCGCTTCCATCTCGAGGCGATGCGTGACGCGCTGCCAGCTTTCCTGCGAAAAAAAATGCACGCGGTTGCGGCCGTCGCCCTTCGAGTCGAACATGGCGGCGTCGGCGTGCTTGATGAGTTCCTCTGCGTCGCGCCCGTCTTCTGGATACATCGCCACGCCGATGCTGCCGCTGCAATGTACATCGCGGCCGTCGATGACATAGGGCTCGTTCAGCCGGCGCAGCAGCTTGCCGGCGACCGCGGCCGCCTGCTCCGGCGTGCCGACCTGCTCGAGCAGCACGAGGAATTCGTCGCCGCCCTCGCGCGCTACGGTATCGGTCTTGCGCACCTGCTCGCTGATGCGCTCGGCCACGCCGCGCAGTACGGCATCGCCGGCGCGGTGGCCGAGGGTATCGTTGATCGCCTTGAAGCGGTCAAGGTCGATGAAGAGCACGGCAAGCGCGCTCCGGCTGCGCTGCGCGCGTGAAATGGCCTGCTCGACGCGGTCGCGCAGCATCAGGCGGTTCGGCAGTCCGGTCAGCGCATCGTGATAGGCGCGGTGCGCCAGCGTCGTGTTGGCGCGCTCCAGTTCCTCGCGCCGCTGCCTGAGCGCATTGGCGAGCTCGCGCGCATCGTCCATCGCGCTGCGGTTGGTCTGCAGCAGCATCAGCATTTCCACCAGCGGGTTGTGCGGCGGGATTTCGGACAGCGTGATGCCCAGGTCCGACAGCTGGCCGAACGAGGTCACCCAGGGCCAGCCGAGGAAGAGCAGATGTTCGTCGTCGAGCTGCATCCACTGCCCGCGCAGCGGCGGCATCAGCGGATCGGCGACCCGCTGCAAAATCAGCAGCGTGCCCTCGGCGGCGGCCAGTTCGTCGAAGCCGGCGCCGTCCAGCCGCGATTTTTGCGGCGTGAAGCAGTCCGCCAGCAGCGGACGCTGTGCCGCCTCGGGGCAGAGACGGTCGAGCAGGGCGCCGGTCGACACGATGCGCGTGGCGCGGTCGATAGCAAACCCGAAGGGAAAGGCGCGAGTCCAGCGATGCATGGCAGGTCTCGACACGGGGTTCAACGGCTTGCCGCCTGCGGGGCCGCCGGCCCCAGCACGCGGATGTCGAAGCGGTCATGGTCGCTGTGCTCGCCCTTGGCGGCGACATGCCGGACCTCGACCGCCACGCCATAGCGCTCGCCCAGTCCTTCGACGAGGCCGACGATCATCGGTGCAAAACCGACGCGTTCGGAATGGTAGTGCAGGCTCATGGCGTCGCCGCTGACGTCCATAAGTTTGAACATCGGCGGCTTGAGCGCCGGGTACAGCAGCGACACGCGCGCATGCATGCCGTCCAGTGCGGCCAGCGCATCGTGCAGCGTCGGGCCGAGGTCGGACAGCAGCGCGCCATAGCCCTCGACCATCGTGTATTTCATCCAGTAGCGGCCGAACTCCTTGAGCAAATCAGCCGCCGGCGTCTCCAGCACCTCCGACGCCGCGGCCACCAGCCGGTGCGTCACCTCGTCCGGATACGAATCCATGCGCATGAAGACTTCTTCCTGCACGCCGGCGTGCGCGCGTATCTCCTGCCACACCGCGTCGCCGCAGCGGGCGCAGACCAGCTGCTGCAGTGCCCGGTTCACCAATCCGTACATGCCTGTCCCCGCCTCTGTCCCCGCCTCTGTCCCTGTCTCATGTCCGTACCTCTTGTCCTTGTCTGTTTGCCACCCCGAGCAACTGTCCAGCGCGGCAGGCCAGCATAGGGCCGGAGGCGGCGCGGCCATGAGCGGAGCAGACCGGCAATCCGGGGCCTGTTCCGCCGTCAGCACTCGCACTGCAGGAGTGCTGACGGCGAGATGAACGACAAGGCTTGATCGCGCGCCGGATTGCGTTTAAGTTTTGTATCGGACACTGACGGAGGATGTCGATGAACTGGCAACCCTATATCCGCGCCGGCTGGGAGATCGTGATGGAAGGCGAGAGCCGCAGCAGGCAATACCTGGACGAAGAGCTGGAGGCCTATCTGGTCTACATGGTCGCCCGCAATTTCCGCAACCGCGACTTCCCGCCCGACGTGATCTGCCTCGAGTTCAATCGCGCCCGCACCGCCGACGACTTCCGCCAGATCGGCGACAGCTGCCTGTTCGTCGATGCGTGGGAAGTGCGACGCGCGAAACTGGTCGATGACGACTACTACGCAAAGCTCGGCCAGGCGGCCTATGCGTACGCGGCCACGGCCTCGCGCCCGATCGACGAACTGTTCAACCGCATCGCGCGCGAGTTCAGCCGGCTGTCGCAGGTGCTGGCTGGCGTGAAACCGGCGATGGAATCGGCAAGGCCATCCCTGCTGCCCTGACGGCGGTTCGCGCGCCGCGCCAGCAGTCAGGCTCGGGATAAAATCGGGGTCCCGCAAGGAGACCCACGATGAAATACCTGCACACCATGGTTCGCGTCAGCGACCTCGACAGTTCGCTGAAGTTCTACCGCGATGCGCTCGGCCTCGAGGTCGTGCGCGAGTATGAAGTCCCGTCCGGCCGCTTCACGCTGGTCTACCTCGCCGCCCCCGGCGACGCCGACGCGCAGATCGAGCTGACCTACAACTGGAATGCCGAAGACTACGGCAGCGCGCGCAACTTCGGCCACATCGCCTATGCGGTGGACAACGTCTATGCGCTGTGCGAGCGGCTGCAGTCGCATGGCGTGACGATCCTGCGCCCGCCGCGCGACGGCCGCATGGCCTTCGTGCGCTCGCCCGATAACATCTCGATCGAGCTGCTGCAGCGCGGCCAGCCGCTGGCGCCGGCGGAGCCGTGGGTGTCGATGCCGAACACGGGAACCTGGTGAGGTAAGTGATGGCGGGGGAGGTGGCGGCGGGTTTCGCCTGCGGCTCTACCCGCCCTACGATACATGCTGCTATCCGTAGGGCGGATAGAGCCGCAGGCGAAATCCGCCGAACCAACCGATGACTGTCGCTCCGGCAGAGCGAAGCAGAAACCGAAGGTTTCGCCCACCCCGCCGAACTCGCTCTAACCGACCCCGTCCAGCGCCTCGCCCAGCGCGTTGACCATCGCATCGATCTCCGCCTCGGTACTAATGAACGGCGGCGCCAGCTGTATCGTGTCGCCGCCGTAGCGGACGTAGAAACCCTTCTGCCACATCGTCATCGCGACCTCGTAGGGCCGCTTCGCCGGCTCGCCGGGCGCCGATGCCAGCGTGAGCCCGGCCGCCAGTCCGAAGTTGCGAATGTCGGTGACATGCTTGCATCCCCTGAGCGAGTGCACGGCCGCCTCGAATTTCGGCGCCAGCGCCCTCACCCGCCCGAGAACGTCTTCGCTCTCGAGCAGGTCGAGCGTCGCGAGCGCCGCCGCACAGCACACCGGATGCGCGGAATAGGTATACCCGTGCGGGAATTCCAGCAGGTAGTGCGGGCCGCCGTTGGCCATGAAGGTGTCGTAGATCTCCTTCTTCGCGACCACCGCGCCGAGCGGCTGCACGCCGTTGGTGATCTGCTTCGCGCAGTTCAGGATGTCGGGCGTGACGCCGAAGGCCTCCGCACCGGTCCATGCGCCGGCGCGGCCGAAGCCGGTGATGACCTCATCGAAGATCAGCAGGATCTGGTGCCGGTCACAGATCTCGCGCAGCCGCTGCAGGTAGCCGACGGGAGGAACGATCACGCCGGCCGAGCCCGAGAACGGCTCGACGATGACGGCGGCGATGGTCGATGCATCGTGCAGGCCGATCAGGCGCAGCAAGTCGTCGGCCAGTTCGGATCCCTCGGCCGGCATGCCGCGCGAGAACGCATTCTTGTCCAGCATCGTGTGCGGCAGGTGGTCGGCTTCGACGCCCTGCCCGTACAGCTTGCGGTTGGCGACAATGCCGCCGACCGAGATGCCGCCGAAGTTCACGCCGTGATAGCCCTTCTCGCGCCCGATGAAGCGGGTCTTGGACGCCATGCCTTTCATGCGCCAGTAGGCGCGCGCCATCTTCAGCGAGGTATCGGCCGACTCGGAGCCGGAGCCGGTGAAGAACACATGATCGAGGCCCGCCGGCAGGAAATCGCGCATCCGGTTGGCCAGCGCGAATGACAGCGGATGGCCGAACTGGAAGGACGGCGAGAAGTCGAGCGTCGCCATCTGCCGGCTGACCGCCTCGACCAGTTCCGGACGACCGTGGCCGAGCCCGGTGGTCCAGAGGCCGGACAGGCCGTCGAAGATACGGCGGCCGTCAGCATCAGTGAAGTACGCGCCCTGCGCGCCGACGATCAGGCGCGGATTGGCCTTGAACTCGCGGTTGCCGGTGTAGGCCATCCAGTGTGCCTCGAGCCAGTCGGCATCGGTGCGAATGGCGGCGGCGGTCAGTTGCTGCGGAGCGGGCATGTTCATCGAAGCGTCCTCTGGTCCGGGCCGGGCGGCCGTGATCGACAACAGCACAATTTTACTGCCACGCGCATCCACGACCGCAACAGCGGCCATTTCATTTCTTCAGGAAACTTTTTGGGGTCGCCGGACACGCCGGATTTGAGAATGGACAACAAACAGGCGCTTTATTCTCGGCAATAGTTTTAATTTGGGCAATTATCCTGTCGTTCCACTGCCGCGCGGCGGCCATCCAGCCGCCGCGAGCCGGCGGCGGAAATTTTTTTTCGACCGACCCGAGACAGCCCGATGCGAAATACCCTGAGCTCGCTGATCACGCGCATGATGCTGCTGTGCGTGATCCCGCTGCTGCTGCTGGCCGTGGCGATTGCGCTGGTGCGGGTGCATGACATCAATGCCGCGTCCGAGCGGCGCGTGCAGCAAATCGCCGACAACCTGCGCAATGCGCTCGACGCCGACCTGCGCTCGCGCGTGGCCGGCTTGCAGACGCTGGCCGACTCGCCGTTCACCGATCCGCTCAACCTGCCTCTGCTGTACCGCGAGGCCCAGGCCTTCGAGCGGCATTTCGGCGGCCGCGTGCTGCTGGCCGACCGCGAGCTGCATCCGATGTTCAACACGCGCGTCCCGCTCGGGCAGCTGCAGCCGGAGCAGCTGCCGAAACCGGCGGGCCGGGCGGCCGCCCCGCTGGCGATAGCCGGCGGCAAGCCGGTCGTCGGCGACAGCTTCGTCGTGCCGTCCACGGGCACGCGACTGATCGCGGTGGCGGTGCCGCTGCGGCGCGGCGGCGCGACCTGGGGCGTACTGCTCAACACCATCGACACCCGGCCTATTCAGCAGGTGATGGCGCGCCAGGCGCTGCCGGCCGGCTGGCAGCTGAGGGTGATCGACGGCAGCGGCGTACCGATTGCCAGCCTGCCCGGCGACGACGCGGCGCTCGGCGTGCTGCAATGGCGCAGCCGGTCCGACATGGCCGGCTGGGACGTCGTCATCGGCATCACGCCGCTGGTTTTCTACCAGCGCCAGAGCGAGACCCTGGCCTGGGCGCTGATCATGATCGCCGCCGCGCTGGCCATCAGCGGCTATCTCGGCCGGCGCACCGGGCAACGGCTGTACCAGGCTTTGCTCAGCCTGACCCGGCAGGAGCAGCCTGCGCCCGACATCGTCGAAGTACAGCAAATCCGCAAGGAACTCGAAACCGAACGCCGCTCGCGCGCCGAGGCCGAACAGGCCCAGCGCGAGAGCGAAGCACGCTGGCGCTATGCGATCGAGGGATCGGGCGACGGGCTGTGGGATTGGGACATGAGCTCCGGCAAGGTGTTCTACAGCCAGCGCTGGAAATCCATGCTTGGCTTTGCCGAGGGCGACCTGCGCGGCCATATCGACGAATGGGGCGAACTGGTCCATCCGGAGGACAAGGAGCGCGTGCTGCAGGCGGTCACTGCCCACCTCGACGGCCGCACGCCGGAGTTCGTGCAGGAATACCGGATACGCTGCAAGGACGGCAGCTGGCGCTGGCTGCTCGCGCGCGGCAAGGCCATGCCAGCCACGCCCGGCGGCGGCGAGATGCGGATGATCGGCACCAATGCCGACATCACCGCCCGCAAGGAAGCTGAGGCGCAGATCGAGTACCTCGCCTACTACGATCCGCTCACCGGGCTGGAAAACCGCAAGCTGCTGCACGACCGCATCCGCCAGGCGATGGCCGCCAGCGCGCGCAGCCTGCAGTACGGTGCGCTGGTCTTCATCGACCTCGACGGTTTCAAGGCCGTCAACGACATGTGGGGCCACAGCGTCGGCGACCAGATGCTGATGCAGGCAGCCCGGCGGATGAAGCAATCCATGCGCGCCAGCGACACCGTGGCGCGGCTCGGCGGCGACGAGTTCGTCATCCTCGTGCAGAACCTTGGGCCCGAGCGCGACCGCGCTGCGCAGGAAGTGGCCGTCATCGCAGGCAAGGTACTCGAGGCTTTCCACGCGCCGTTCAGCATGGACGGCCACGAGTTTCACGGCGGCGCCAGCCTCGGCGTTACGCTGTTCCGCGACGAGCCGCTGACGGCCGACGCGCTGCTCGGCCAGGCCGACTCGGCGATGTATCGCGCGAAGGCCGACGGCGGCAACGTCTACCGCTATTTCGACGCCGACCTGCAGGCCAGCCTGCTGGAACTGTCGAGCTTCGAGGCGGAGCTGCGGCAGAGCATCCACCGCCGGCAGCTTCGTCTTGCCTTCCAGCCGCAGGTCGACAGCGAGGGCCGCATCATCGGCGCCGAAGCGCTGCTGCGCTGGCAGCATCCGACCCTGGGCGAGGTGCCGCCGTCGCGCTTCATTCCGGTGGCGGAGAAGGACAACTTCATCGTCGAGCTCGGCCGCTGGGTCATGTACGAAGCCTGCGCGACGCTGGCCGGCCTCGGCAGCTATTCCGCTGCGGCCGGCGCCGGCATCTCGGTCAATGTCAGTGCGCGCCAGTTCCTGCAGCAGGACTTCGTCAGTACGGTCGAGTCGGCGCTGCGCGACACCGGCGCCGATCCGTCGCGGCTGAAGCTGGAGCTGACCGAATCCATTTTCGCGCAGGACATCGGCTCGATCTCGGCCAAGATGGCGCAGCTGCGGCAGCGGGGCATCAGTTTCTCGCTCGACGACTTCGGCACCGGCTATTCATGCCTCGCCTACCTGAAGCAGCTGCCCTTCGACCAGATCAAGATCGACCAGGCCTTCGTCAGGGACTTGCCGGGCGAGCCGCGCGATGCGGCCATTGTCCATACCATCATCGCGCTCTGCGACAGCTTGCAGATCGCCGTCCTTGCCGAGGGCGTGGAGACCGAGGCGCAGCGGGCTTTTCTGGAAAAGAGCGGATGCCGGATGTTTCAGGGCTATCTGTTCGGAAAACCGATGGCGATCGATGCGCTGGTCGAGCGCCTGGGCGAGAAAGTCTAGGCGGAAAGTCTAGGGAGAAAGTCTAGGGAGAAAGTCCAGGCGGAAAAGTTCGGGCCAGGCCGCGCCTGACGGCGAGCGGCCCTGCCCTCGTTCAGGCGCGCAGGTCGATGGTGCCGCCGGTGATCAGCGCGTGGCGATCGTCATGCTCGCGCTTCAGCCGCGACGGCGGCGCGTAGAGTTCGTGCACGACGCGCTGCGGCGTGACGGGTTCGGCCGATCGGAGGCCGACGGGACCGACGGAGCCGGCGGGGTCGGCAAGCGGCCTTGCTTCGGCGGCGGGCCGGCGCTCGACAGCCCTGCCCTCCACGCCCCTGCTCTCGGCCTGGCGCGACGCGACCACGGCGGCCTTGCGCCTGTCTTCCGAGCGCTCCGTCATTGCCTGCGCCAGCGTCGGCGCGGCCGCATTCCGGCGGTAGGTGGTCAGCGCCGGATCGCGTTGCTGGTACTGGTCGGAAGAGGTGCCGATGGCGGTCATCTCGCGCATTCCATGGTGAAGGGAACGCACTTATTATCCTGCAATCCGCGCCGCCGTAACAGCGGTAACGGCCGCCGCCGCCGTGCAGCGCGGTCCGGTGCCTGAACTATAATCGGCCGACAGAACGCCAACGCCGCGGCATCGCCAGGCAAGCGCCGCTACTGTTGGCAAGATTGAATCAACCCTACCGGAGGATGCCATGCACATCCTGTCGCTTTCCGATATACAGCTGATCGTCGACCTGTTCGAGACACAGGGCGTGATGTCCGAGGTCAGCGGACGCGAACGCCAGATCGACAACCTGATCCGCACCGGTTACCTGCGTCCGCTGCGCGGGGTCTACACGCTAACCGAGCTGGGCGAGAAAACCGCCCGCTCGCTGCAGATGCGGCAGTTCGTGCCGCCGCGCGCCGCGCCGGCTCCGGCGGTGACCGCGGAAGCGGCCCCGGCTACCCCGGCGCTCGAGGGGCAGTAGACGCCGGCACGCGGGCGGCACGGCGTCCGTGCACCAACGCATACAGTAGCGGCAGCACCAGCAGCGTGAGCGCGGTCGATGACAGGATGCCGCCGATGACGACGGTCGCCAGCGGCCGCTGCACTTCGGCGCCGGTGCCGGTCGCCAGCGCCATCGGCAAGAAGCCCAGCGAAGCCACCAGCGCCGTCATCAGCACCGGACGCAGACGGGTCATCGTGCCCTCGCGCACGGCGTCGGCCAACCCATGCCCCTGCTCGGACAGGTTGCGGATGAAGCTGATCAGCACCAGGCCGTTGAGCACGGCCACGCCGGAGAGCGCGATGAAGCCGACCACCGCCGAGATCGACAGCGGTATGTCGCGCAGCCACAGCGCCAGCACGCCGCCGGTCAGTGCGAACGGAATGCCGGTAAACACCAGCAGCCCGTCCTTCAGGTTGCCGAACACCGCGTACAGCAGCACGAACACCAAGAACAGCGCGGCCGGCACCACCAGCTTGAGCCGCTGCGCGGCCGACTGCAGGTTCTCGAAGGTGCCGCCCCAGCTGGTCCAGTAGCCGGTCGGCAGCCGCAGGTCGTTCATCGTCGCGGCCGCCTCCGCGACAAAGGAGCCGACGTCGCGCCCGCGCACGTTGGCCGTCACGACCACGCGCCGCTTGCCGTTCTCGCGGCTGATTTGGTTCGGCCCCGGCGCGACCGACAGGCTGGCCACCTCCGAGAGCCGGATGAAGCCGGTGCGGCCGCCGGCGCCGGCCGGCAGGTTCAGCGGCAGCCGGCGGATCGCGTCGATGTCGGTGCGCAGCGATTCCGGCAGGCGCACCACGATGTCGAAGCGGCGGTCGCCCTCGAACAGGGTGCCGGCGCTGCTGCCGCCGACGGCGGCTGCCACCACGTCCTGGATGTCGGCCACGTTGAGGCCGTAGCGCGCGGCCTTCTGGCGGTCGATGGCCACGCTCAGCACCGGCAGGCCGGTGGTCTGCTCGACCTTCACCTCCGACGCGCCTTCGACGCGCTGCAGGCGCGCCGCCACCTCCTCGCCGAGCCGGTGCAGCTGGTCCATGTCGTCGCCGAAAATCTTCACCGCCACATCGCTGCGCACGCCGGAGATCAATTCGTTGAAGCGCAGCTGGATCGGCTGCGAGAAATCATAGTTGTTGCCCGGGATCTGCCAGACCGTCTGCTGTATCGCCTCCAGCAGCTCGTCGCGCGTCTTGCGCGGCTCGGGCCACTGGTCTGCCGGCTTGAGCATGATGTAGCCGTCGGACAGGCTGGGCGGCATCGGGTCAGTGGCAATCTCGGCCGTGCCGATGCGGGTGAAGACGCGCTCGATCTCGGGGAACTTCGCCTTCAGCGTGGTCTCGATATGCTGCTGCATCTCGACCGCCTGCGACAGGCTGACGCCGGGCGCGCGTATGGTCTGGAAGGCCAAGTCACCCTCGTTCAGGTTGGGGACGAACTCGCTGCCCAACCGCGTGGCCAGCAGCGCGCACAGCACGACCACGACCGCCGAGACGGTCAGCACCAGCGCCTTCGAGGCCATCGTCCAGCGATATAGCGGCAGGTAGGCGCGCCGAGCGGCGGCCATCAGCGCGTTTTCCTTTTCCGACACGCGGCCGGTGACAAACATCGCGACCGCGGCCGGCACGAAGGTCACCGACAGCAGCATCGCGCCCAGCAGCGCCGCCACCACGGTAAAGGCCATCGGGTGGAACATCTTGCCCTCGATGCCGGAGAGCGTGAACAGCGGCAAATAGACCACCATGATGATGAACTGGCCGAACAGCAGCGGCCGGCGCGATTCGCGCGCCGCCTCGAACACCTCGGCGAAGCGCTCGTCGCGGGTCAGCATGCGCCCGGCCTGCTGCTGCGCATGCGCAAGGCGCCGGATGCAGTTCTCGACGATCACGACCGCGCCGTCGACGATGATGCCGAAGTCCAGCGCGCCCAGGCTCATCAGGTTGGCGCTGACCTTGTACTGCACCATGCCGGTCAGCGTGAACATCATCGACAGCGGGATCACGGCGGCCGTGATCAGCGCCGCGCGCAGGTTGCCGAGGAAGTAGAACAGCACCGCGATCACCAGCACCGCGCCCTCGAGCAGGTTGGTCGACACCGTTGCGATCGCCTTGTCGACCAAATGGGTGCGGTCGTAGACGGTGATGGCGCGCACGCCGGCCGGCAGGTTGCGGTTGATCTCGACCATCTTGCGATCGACCGCCTGCGACACGGTGCGGCTGTTCTCGCCCATCAGCATGAATACCGTGCCGAGCACGACCTCGCGCCCGTCCTCGGTGGCCGCGCCGGTGCGCAGCTCGCGCCCGATGCCGACCTCGGCCACGTCGCGCACGCGCACCGGCACCCCGCCCGAGTGCTTGATGACGATGTCGCGGATATCTTCGGTCGTGCGCACCTGTCCCGGCGCCCGCACCAGGTACTGCTCGCCGCGCTTTTCGATGTAGCCGGCGCCGGCGTTCTGGTTGTTGCGGTCGACCGCCGCCAGCAGGTCGCCGATCGCGATGCCGAGCGCGGCCAGGCGGTCGGGGTCGGGAGCGATCTGGTATTCCTTGACGTAGCCGCCGATCGAATTGATCTCGGTCACGCCGCGCACGTTGCGCAGCTGCGGCTTGATGACCCAGTCCTGGATCTCGCGCAGGTCGGTCGGCGTGTAGGGCGTGCCGTCCGGCTTGGTCGCGCCGGGGTCGGCCACGACCGTCCACAGATAGATCTCGCCGAGGCCGGTGGCGATCGGCCCCATCTCCGGCGTCAGGCCCGCCGGCAGCCGGTCGCGCACCTGCGTCACGCGCTCGTTGACCAGCTGGCGCGCGAAATAGATGTCGGTGCCCTCGTCGAAGATCACGGTCACCTGCGACAGGCCATAACGCGACAGCGAGCGCGTCTGCTGCAGCCCGGGCAGGCCGGCCATCGCGGTCTCGACTGGGTAGGTGATGCGCTGCTCGGCCTCCAGCGGCGAGTAGCCGGGCGCATAGGTATTGATCATCACCTGCACGTTGGTGATGTCGGGCACGGCATCGATCGGCAGCCGCTGGTAGCTGTAGAGCCCCACCAGCGCCACGCCGAGCGCGGCGAACATCACCAGCATGCGCTGGGCGATGGAGAAGCGGATCAGCTGCTCAAACATGGTCGCTTCCCATCGCCGCTCAGTAGCCTTCCTCGGAGGCGAGCTTCGACAGCTCGGACTTGATGATGTAGCTGCCGCGCGCCGCGTAGCGGTCGCCGGCGGAGAGCCCCTGCAGCACCTCGAGCCGGCGGCCGTCACCGCGGCCGGTCGTCACCGGACGGGCGACGAAGCCGCCGCCCTCGCGTACGAACACCACGCTCTGCGTGCCCAGCGTCTGCAGCGCCTCGGCATCGACCGCGACCGGCACCGCGGCATCGACCGCGCGCACCTCGACATTGACGAACAGCCCGGGGCGCCACAGGCCTGTCGGATTGTCGACCACGATGCGCGCCTTCGCCATCCGGGTCTGCTCGCCGACCAGCGCGCCGATGAAGGCGACGGTGCCGATGGTGCGCGCATCGAAGGCCGTCGCCTGCAGCGCCACCTTGTCGCCGACCTTCACCAGCGGCAGGTCTTTCGCAGGAATATGCACTTCGGCCCAGACGGTGCGCATGTCGGCGATGGTGAAGATCGGCGTGTCTTCCTTGACGGCCTCGCCGATCGACAGGTTGCGCTCGACCACCAGTCCGTCGTACGGCGCGCGCAGCTCGAAGCGGTTGAAGCCGCGTTCGCTGCCGCCGACCCCGAGCGCGGCCAGCTTCTGGCGCGAATTCTCGACGTCGATCTCGGCTTCCTGCATCGCGTGCTGCGCCTGCAGATAGTCCTGCTCGGCGGTGATGCGCTGCTCCCACAGCCGCTTCTCGCGCTCGAAGATCGAGCGCGCATGCTCGAGCCGCTTGGTCGCCATTTGCAGCGCGCTGCGCTGCTCGGAGATCAGCTGGCTCGAGAACACGGCCAGCAGCTGTCCCTTGCGCACCGTCTGCCCGGTGGACACCAGCACCGACTCGGCAATGCCGGCCACGCGCGGAACGACATGCACGGTCCGGTCGTCGTTGAGCTGTATCTCGGCCGGGAAGCGGGCCATGGACGCAATCCGCGCCGCGCCGGCGGTCTCGACGGCGATGCCGGACGCCTTGACCTGCGCGTCGCTCATCGCAACCTGCTGCCGCACGCCGGCCGCGGCCGGCGGCGGCGCGGAGCCGGCGGTAGCTGGGGCAGTAGCAGCGGAGGGAGCGGCCGCGGCCGGCGGGCCGTCGTCGTCGTCGGCGCCGGCGTGCTTGCCCGGCTCCATCGACAGGATCAGCGCGCCGAGGCCGACGCCGGCCGCGATCACGGCCGCGATCGCCAGCGCCTGCGCCTTGCCGAGCCGGCGCGCCGGCGGGGAGTCGAGTGGTGTCATCTTGCTTTCCTGTGCATTACGGTCGCCCGCCCTCGGCCCCGAGCAGAGACTCGAGCTCGGACAGCGCGCGATGGAAATTGGCCAGCGCGTTCAGGTACTGCAACTTGGCAGCGAACAGCGTGCGCTGCGCGTCGAGCACCTCGAGGAAGCTGAACTTGCCGTTTTCGAAACCGATGGTGGCCGCCTCGTAGGCGCTGCGCGCGCCGGGCAGCACGTCGGCGCGCAGCAGCTCGGATTCGGCGCGGCGCGCCTGCACCCGCTCCAGCGCCTGCAGCGCGTCGGACGACAGCGACAGCTGCACGGCGCGCAGTTCGTCGCGCGCCTTGTCCTCGCGCCGCAGGGCCTCGAGGATATTGCCCTGGTTGCGGTTGGCCACCGGCAGCGGCACCTGCACGCCGAGCAGGGCGAGGTTGCCCGGCACCTCGAGGCTGCGCCGCAGACCGACATTGACCTGGAAGTCCGGCACCGCACGCGCCTGCTCGAGCGACACCAGCGAGCCGCGGCGCTCGAGCTCGCGCTGCGCGCGCAGCAGCAGCGGCGAATTCGCCAGCCGCTGCTCGACGACCGATGGCTCAGGTGCCGGCGGCAGGCGGTCGATCTCGCCCTCGGCCGCGAAGAACTGCGGCGCCGGATTGCCCCACAGCGTCGACAGCCGGCGGCGCGCATTGCGCAGTTCGCTCTCGGCCTGCGTCAGCGCCACGCGCACGCCGGCCTCGGCCACGCGCGCACGGGTCTCTTCGACCGGCGACACCTTGCCGGCCGCAACCCGCTTGGCGGCGATGTCGGTGGCGCGCTGGGCCAGACGCACGCTGTCGACGGCCAGCGCCGCCAGTTCCTGCGCGGCCAGCACATCGAAAAACGCAGCGACGACGGCGCTGCGCACGCGCAGCTCGCGCGAGGCCAGCTCGGTGACCGCGACCTGGCGCCCGAGGTCGGCGGAGCGCACCCGCAATTCGCGCTTGTTGGCGGTCTCGAACGGCAGGCCGAGCTCGACCGCGCTGGTGCGCGAAGGACGGCTCGCGTCCTCGGACTGGATGATGAACTCGGGATTCGGGCGCAGCGAGCCCTGCAGCACCTGCGCCTCGGTGGCCTCGATCTCGCGCCGCGCCGCGGCCAGCGTCGGGTTGCCCTCGAGCGCGAGGCCGACCGCCTGCGCCAGCGTCAGCGGCGCGGCCGGCTCGACGAGCGGGCGCTGCTGCGCGCTTGCCGCCCCGGCCGGCAGCGCGCACGCCAGCACGCACGCGAGCGATGCGGCCGCAAGCAGCGTCGAACGGCGCCGGGCTATCGGGGTCATCGGTTCTCCATCGGCGTGGCAGGCACAAAGACTGCAAAGTTTATCAGCAAGCCCACCCCCGCTCACCCCCGACCCGCCAAACCGACCTGCAAACCGCGCTGCCTCGTCACTGCCGTCCTCAGCGCCATGCACTTGCCGCCTTCAGCAGATGCTCGCGGAACACCGCCGCAAGCGGCGACAGCCGCTTGCCGCGCGGATGCACGACATGCCACTGCGAGTCCAGCGGAAAGCCCTGCACGTCGAGCACCGCGACATCGGTCTCGGCCTTGCCCTCGCGCAGTGCATGGCGCGACAGCACGGCCACGCCAAGGCCGCCGGCGACGGCCTGCCGGATCGCCTCGTTGCTGCCCAGTTCCATCTTCAGACGCGGCCGGAACTTCGATTTCGCGAACAGCTGCTCGGCCGCCATCCGCGTACCCGAGCCCTGCTCGCGCAGGATGAAGCGGTCGTCGGCGAAACGCTCGAGCGACAGCTTGCGCCTGCGCGCCAGCGGATGCGCGGGCGAAGCGACCAGCAGCAGCGGGTTCGGCATGAACACGCTGTCCTCCAGATCCATGTCCCTCGGCGGCATCGACATGATGTACAGGTCGTCAAGGTTGTCGCGCATGCGGGCGACGACGCCGTCGCGATTCATCAGCTCGAGCGAGATATCGACTTCCGGATGGCTGGCGCAGAAGCCGCCGAGCAGCCTCGGCATGAAGTACTGCGCGGTGTTCACCAGCGAGACCCGCAGCCGGCCGCGCGTGAGGCCGCGCATCGCATCGAATTTCTGCTGCAACGCCTCCCACTCGTTGGCGATGGCGCGCGCCGTCTCGGCCAGCTCGCGTCCGGCCTCGGTCAGGTAGACGCGGCGGCCGATCACCTCGTAGACCGGCATGCCGACCGACTCGGTGATCTCCTTCAGCTGCATCGAGGCGGTCGGCTGCGTCACGTGGGTCGCGCGGGCGGCGGCGCTAACGCTGCCGCTGTCGGCCAGCGCAAGAAAGAGCCGCAGCTGGCGGAAGGTCATGTTCATAGACCCTAACCTATGTCAGATCATGAAAAAATCGATTTTACTTGATGAGTGCAAATCCGTAAGCTCTTGTGTTTTCGTCCTCGCCTCCCTCATGCAGAATTTCCTCGACCCCGCCATCCTGTTCTTCGTTTTCGGCATCGCTGCCGGCCTGCTGCGCTCGAATCTGGAGATTCCGCCGCAAATCGCCAAATTCCTGTCGCTGTACCTGCTGATGGCGCTCGGCCTCAAGGGCGGCTTCGCGCTGGCCGCCTCGGGCCTGTCGCCGGCGATCGCGGCCAGCCTGCTGGCCTCGGTCATCATGGCCTTCGTGGTGCCGGTGCTCGGCTATGCCTTCCTGAAGAACCGCGTGCCGAAGTTCGATGCCGCTGCCGTCGCTGCGTCGTACGGCTCGGTGAGCGCGGTCACCTTCGTCACCGCGATGCAGTACGCGGAGACGCAGCAGGTCGCCGTTGGCGGCCACATGGCGGTGGCGATGGTGCTGATGGAGTCGCCGGCGATCATTGTCGCCATCGTGCTGGCCAACATGCTGCGCCGCGAGCACGCGGCCGGCGCGCAGGACGTGCGCCTGACGCCGCAGGGCACGGTCGTGGCGACCGCCGGACCGGGCGCGCCCGGCACCTCGATCCGCGACGTGCTGCACGAATCGCTGACCAACGGCACGCACCTGCTGCTGCTGGCGTCGCTGGCCATCGGCTTTCTCAGCGGCGAGGCCGGCAAGGAAGTCATGAAGCCGTTCTCGGCCGACCTGTTCAAGGGAATGCTCGCCTTTTTCTTGCTCGACATGGGGCTGGTAGTGGCGAAGAACCTGCGCGATGCGCGCGGCAAGGCGCCGGTGCTGCTGCTGTATGCGATCGTATCGCCCTTCGTGCACGCGGCGATCGCGCTGTTGCTGGCGATCGTCCTCGGGCTGTCGGTCGGCGATGCCGGGCTGCTGATGGTGCTGTCGGCCAGTGCCTCGTACATCGTCGTGCCGGCCGTCCTGCGCTATGCGGTGCCGGAGGCCAACCCGTCGGTCTATCTCGGCTTGCCGATCGGCGTGACCTTCCCCATCAACCTGCTGGTCGGCATACCGCTGTACATGGCCGCCGCCGAACGCTTCATCGGCTGATCGCCCGCGCACAGCGTAGGTTCAGGGCGACTGCGCGTCTTCGGGAAAGTGGATGGTGTCGGCCAGGTTCACCGGTGCCTTCAGCGCCGTCGTGCTGCAGACCAGCGTCGGCCACGAGCTGTCGTCCGGCCACGGGGTGCGGCAGTCGGTAAACAGCAGCAGGCAGTCCGGTGCCAGCCCTTCGCGCTCGACGTAATCAAAGATTTCGCGCAGGTCGGTGCCGCCGCCCCCCAGCGGCCGCGCCTGCAGCGGGAAGTCCTCCGGCGCGTACTGGTCCACGCGCTGCACCCGCGTATCGCAATAGATCATCACCACCCGCTCCGGATGGCAGGCTTCGACGATGTCGTTGACTTCTTTCACGAACACTGACAAGGCCGTGTCCTCGATCGAGCCGGAGGTGTCGATGCCGACCACCACCGTGCCAATGCGCGTCTCGGCGCTGACCGACGGCAGATAGACGCCGCGCGCGATGAAACGCTTGTTCGGGCGCTTCCATGCCAGTTCGTCGCGCGCGCAGCGCGCCATGAAGCGCTCGAGCAGCGCCTGCCACGGCAGCCGGTTCGACAGCACCTCATCGACCATGCGCTCCAGCGCCAGTGGCAGCCGCCCACGCGCCTTCGCCTCCTGCGCCGCGTAGCCGACCAGCATCTTGACCGAGGCCTCGACGTCGCGCTGCCGGCCGCTGCCTTTCTCGTCACCGTCGATCAGGTCGTCGCCGAAGCCGTTGTCCCACTGCTCGCTGTCGTCGTCGCCCTGCGTCCTGCCCTGTGCAGCGCCGTCGCGCCGGCTGCCGCCGGATGCCCGGTCGGGCAGCGCGGCATAAATGTCGTCCACCGTGCGGTGACGCGAGCCCGGCAGGTGCACGGTACCGTCGACTACCTCGCCGATGCCGGCATGGCGCAAGGTGTCGTTGATCCAGGCGTCGGCCGCGTAGATCCAGCGCTGGCGGTCGCGGTTGCCACGCCGGCACGCATGGCGGCCGATCACGTGCAGGATCTCGTGGCACAGCGCGAACACGGTTTCGCCGGTGGTCAGCCGCGCGACGAAGTGCGGGTTGTAGAAGATGTTGCCGTGCACGTCGACCGCCAGCGTCGGGTGGCGGTCGGTCTCGGTCAGCGAGCGGCGCAGAAGGATCGCCGAGAAGAACGGCTGGTCGAGCAGGATCTGGGTGCGCGCCTTCTGCAGCCGCAGCGCGGCCTGCTCGGACGCCGACGGCGTCACCGGCGCCCTCATTCCTCCAGCCTCACCATCAGCATCGCCAGCGCCTGCGCGCGCTCCAGCGTGCGGGCCGAGTACTCGTGGGTGAACACGAAACCCGACACCTCGGCCGGCTGCACGCGGAACACTTTCCACGACATGCAGGGGACATGGCGCAACTCGGCTACCAGCCGCCGTCCCTCGAGGTCGTGCAGCCGGTAGCGCTGGACGATCGACGTCATCGGCCACTTGCGCCACTGGTAGCGGCTCATGATTCCATCAGTTCGGCATGATCCATCGCCCACTGCACATAGGCGCGCTGGCGGCGGATCTCGGGGCTGCGGCGCACGGCGTCGCGCACCAGCATCACGCCAAATTCCGGCGGCAGCCGCCGCACGTACTGCAGCACCGGCTCGATGCAGCCGACGTCGCAGACCGCGGCCAGCGCGCCGACATAGGCATACAGGATGGCCGGGTCGCGCGGTATCGGCGCGCGCTGCGGATGGGCCATCACCTCGGCGGTGTCCGGGATGCGGCTGACGATCTCGCGAAAGCCGAGGTACTCTGCGGCCGCGCCCTCGCCCACCAGGCCGGCCAGCAGCTCGATGTAGCAGTCGCGCGCCAGCGTGGCCGGTATCCGCGATACTTTCTCCCACTGGCGCGGCGTCGGACAGGACTCGAGGTCGGGATCGAAGGCGTTCAGCAGCCCGGGACGGAAGCGGATGAACTGGATCAGCATCGGGTCGATACCGGCACCGACGGCCCAGTCGGTCCAGTCGTCGACGTCGGACTCGAACTGCAGGTTCAGCGTCCGGTTCGACAGCTTGGAGACGACGCGGTTGGCGCCCGACTTGTCACGCGTGCGGTTGCCCGTCGCGATCAGGTAGACGTCCGGCGAGAACACCACCTTGCCGATCTGCCGGTCGAAGATGAGCCCGCACATGACGTTCTGCACCGAAGTCGCGGCATCGGACAGCTCGTCGATCAGCACGCCCCAGCGGCCCTCGCGCAGCTGGTGGATTTCGGACGGCGGGCTCCACTGTGACACATGATCGACCACCTCCGGCACGCCGAGAAAATCGACCGCCTCGCGCAGCGATGGACGCAGCACGAGGATGTTCGGTTCCGGAATGTCGAGCGAGCGGAAGATGTCGAGCGCCAGCGCGGTCTTGCCGGCGCCCGGCGGCCCCTTGATGAAGGGCACGATGGTCGCCGTCTGCCGGAAGATCGCCAGCACGGAACTCTTGATGTCGGAATACTTCAACGGAGGATTCGCTTTCCGGATCGTTGGTGTGGAGCGCCGGCACTGCGCCAGCGCAAGTCCGGCACCTGTCCTGTTTGGCTTGACCCCCTGCGGAAAATTCAGGCGCAGGGATCTGCGTCAAGGGCGACGCGAAAAATGTCGTGCCGGCCGAACTTTCGGCGTCGCGCCGACGCCGAATTTGACGACGCTTCCCCCCCGATGAACGCCACCTCCCGCCTGCTGCTGTCGTCCCTGCTGTCGTCCCTCGTGCTGCCGGCGGCCATACAGCTGTCGCGGCTGGCGGCCGCGCGCCGCAGCGTGCGGCAGGCCGGCGGCCGCCGCTGGCCGCGGGTTTATCGCGGCGCGAGCGGCCGCCACTGCCTGCTGCTAGGCGACAGCGTCGCCCTCGGCCTCGGCGCCAGCGAACCGGCGCGCACGCTGGCAGGCCAGCTGCGCACGGATTTCTCGGAAGTGAACGTGGAATGCCGCGCGCAACCCGGCGCCCGCGGCCGCGACCTGTCGGCGCAGCTGGCCGGTGCGCAAAAGTCGCGGTATGCGGCCATCATCGTCAGCATCGGCGGCAACGACATCGTGCGCGGCACGCCCGATGCCGAGTTCCGGCGGCAACTGGCCGACGCGCTGCGCGCCTGTACCGCCCGCTCTCGCTGCGTGATCGTCGCCAACTGCGCGAACCTTGGCGGCGCCCCGCTGTTCCTGTGGCCGGTGCGGCTATGGCTGGACGCGCGCTCGCGCCGCTTCCGCCGCATCATGCGCGCGCTGTGTCCGGCGCTCGGCGCGCAGTTCGTCAATTACTGCATGGATGCAGACAACGACATCTTCCGCCGGTCGCCGGAGAGGTTTTACGCACCGGACCGGATACATCCGAGCGATTATGCCTATCGCCTGTCGTACCTGTACCTGAGTCGTGCGACGCCGCTGGCGTCGGTGCTGGCGCGGTGAAGAGGGTGGTAATGCCGTGTTGATGGCGGATTTCGCTGGCGCTCTATCCGCCCTACGGCAAGAACGAAGTCTCCCACAAACCGTGGGGCGGATAGAGCCAAAAGCGAAATCCGCCATGCCGGCGCTCCACCCGCCCTACGGCAAGAACGAAGTCTCCCACAAACCGTAGGGCGGATAGAGCCAAAGGCGAAATCCGCCATGCCGGCGCTCCACCCGCCCTACGGCAAGAACGAAGTCTCCCACAAACCGTAGGGCGGATAGAGCCAAAGGCGAAATCCGCCATGC
>JAMNXS010000102.1 GCA_023653025.1 Burkholderiaceae bacterium | reverse complement strand
CTTTTCGTTTCCTCGATCAGCCACTGCGCCTCCTGCAGGTCGCTCGACGCCTCATAGACGCGCACCTGCTCGCCATGGCCGGCGTCGGTGCGCAGGTTCTTGCCGAGGCGATTCGCGTTGTGCGAGATCAGCTCGTTGGCCGAATCGAGGATGTGGCCGTGCGACCGGTAGTTCTGCTCGAGCTTGATCAGGTTCTGCACGCGGAACTCGCGCTCGAACGCGGCCATGTTGCCGACATTCGCGCCGCGGAAGGCGTAGATGCTCTGGTCGTCGTCGCCCACCGCGAACACCGCATTGTGCTCGCCGGCGATCAGCTTCAGCCACTTGTATTGCAAGTCGTTCGTATCCTGGAACTCATCGACCAGGATATGCCGGAAGCGCGCCTGGTAATGCTCGCGCAGCGGCTGGTTACGCGACAGCAGTTCATAGCTGCGCAGCAGCAGCTCGGCAAAGTCGACCACGCCCTCACGCTGACACTGCTCGTCATACGCGGCATACAGCTCGACAAACTTGCGGGTGAAGTCATCGCCAGCCTCGACCGCGTCCGCGCGCAGTCCCTGGTCCTTGGCGCCGTTGATGAAATACATCAGCTGCTTCGGCGGATATTTTTCGTCGTCGATGTTCAGGCGCTTGAGCAGGCGCTTGATGGCGGAGAGCTGGTCGGCCGAGTCGAGGATCTGGAAGGTCTGAGGCAACGCCGCATCGCGATAGTGCGCGCGCAGCAGCCGGTTGCACAAGCCGTGGAAGGTACCGATCCACATCCCGCGTGTATTTATCGGCAACATGGCCGACAGGCGCGCCAGCATTTCCTTCGCGGCCTTGTTGGTGAAGGTAACAGCAAGAATGCCGGCCGGCGAGACCTGCTGAGTCTGGATCAGCCAGGCGATGCGCGTGGTCAGCACGCGTGTCTTGCCGGAGCCGGCACCAGCAAGAATCAGTGCGGGCTGCGGAGGAAGGGTGACGGCGGCGAGCTGCTCGGGATTGAGGTTGTGCAGAAGGTTATGCATCCTCCGATTATATGCCGGCGCGTCGGGCGGACGCGCCGGCCGGCCACGTCAGCAGAGCCCGGTCGTCATTGCTCTTCCTGACTGAACACATCGGCATTGTTCGACTCGTCAGGCTCCGTCGATCGATCTTCCGCCACTGACGGCTGGACCTCAACCCTTGCCTTCACAGGATCCGGTTTCCCCGAGGATACGAAGGATAATGCGGCAAGGCTGGGCGACACAGGAAGGACGCTGCTATAGATCACCGTGCTGATCTCCGGCTGGGAATCGAGGAAGATTATCTCCGGATCACTGCTCTGGCTCTTGTCTCCCGCATCCTGCGAGGTGCGTCGCAGTTCGGGCATGCTCGACCTCCGCGTCAAATCCGGCATGGGTATCCGCTTGATCTCCGTCGAGGCTTCCCCGGAGGACGTGCCCGATATCCTGCGTCGCCTCGGAGCATGGTCGGAGGAAGACTGCGACGAGCTGACCAACGACTCGCTTTCCGATCCGGCGGACGCTTTCTCGCTCATTCCCCATTCTTCGCTGCTGCCGCCACGGTGCTTGAGCCGCTTAGCGGCCCGATATTCGTTGAGGATCGCCGGGCAGATCTTGTCCATCTCCAGCGACCAGGACTCGGTAATGAACATCTTGCGTCTGGAACGGTCCGGACCGTACATTGCCAACCACAGTCTGGCAAACGTTTGCGCCTCCCGCGGGATGGGTCGCCGCTCGAGAAAGTCGGTGAAGGACCAGCCGTCCGTACGTCGAAGCTCGCGATACTTGACCAGCATCTGCTTCATTCCCTGAATGGCAATCAGTGCGGTCACTTCGGCGTTCTGGCTATCGACCCCGAGACTCAGCGCATCACACAATCGGATGACCATGGCGCTCTTCATCTCGACGAATTGCTTGAAGCGCTTGGCTTGCAATGGAGAGTCGCCCGTCTGCTGCGTGTGATGCGGCGAAGTGATTTTTATGAGCTCCCAGCGGTTGTAAGCCTTGGCAATGGAGCGCAGGGGCTCCCTGATGTCGCCCACAGTAAAATCGCGGCGGGCCTCCTCCACGTCGGCCGTGCGCAACTTCAGGTTGAAGGCAGCGCGTAATTCCGGTGACTTCACGCTCGCCGCTTTGAAAGTGGCTTCGATGATGGACCTCATGAAGCTGGCAAACTCTTCACGGTCATACCGGGCGTTACGGGAGGCGATCGCGTCTACCGCGACTTTGCCGACTTGTTTCGGGGGACGCTCCGGAAAGTAGATAAGTGGTCGCGACTTCTTGTCGAAATCTCCCCGTACTAGAGTCTGGTCGGGCAGCTTCTTGATGGCTTCGTAGATGATGACCGCATTCCTGACGCTCTTGTGCGGACTCAAGCGTACGAAAGCAGCACCGTCGTTCTGGATCTTTCCGGTGATGGGTTTCAACAGCCGGGGAGGTGAAGCGTTCGATATCGACGTACTCATGTGCGGGCTCATATCCTGAAGTAAATATCAAACTTGATCGTGATACTTGAATGACGTTACGCGCCCCATGTCAGGCGCGTTGCCGTCGAACGTGCCGGCAATCAACTGCGCGAACTTGCCGGCGTAGCCGAGAAACTCGGACAAACGGTGCTGAAGGCCGTCAACCGTTGCCTCCATCAGCTCGTACTCGCCGATCAGCATCACATCATCGTCGGTTTCACCGAGCGCGAGCTTTATATCGGCCACGCCTGTCAGCAGGAGATTCGCACCGAGCAGCGATGCGTACACGGATTCGCGCGTACCTTCATCCGGCTGCCCTATCGCGCACTTCATCAAGACACGGCTTGACCGCGCGTCCCACGCGATTTGCATCGACACGCCGTCGTCGAATTCGATCATCCAACTGTCGATAGCTTCCTGGATGACGGTCGTTATCTGCGGCGTTGCCGGACCAAGCTGATGTACCAGGTACTGCAGGTCGGGCAAGGTCAACATGGGTCTCCGCTCAATCGGCATTCGCAAGCATGCGAGGCGGCGGCTGAGTAGCGTGAGATGAAGTCGAGTTCCGGCTTCTGGCGAAACAATTGTGAGGTTGCAGCAGATGCTGTAAAGGCTGCAGCAGAGGATGGCGGCCAACTAGGCCGGAGAAGGCGGAGTGGTCATCGATGATCACTCCGATGATTCGCTTATCAGAAGATCGAAGCGAATTGAGAAGTGGCTGAGCGATGATCGCCAACTGAATACACGCTGCTGATAACAGCGACCATATGCGCACCTAGTTCGACTAGCGGACGACTGTTCTCTACCGTCATGCCGCCAATCACGCATACCGGCACAGCAAGTTCGGACAGCGCACGCGTGATGATGTCCGGTGGTGTCGTGACCGCATACTTTTTCACGCGCGACGGATAGAAGCCGCCGAAGGCGACATAGCTGGCGCCGGCAGCCGCTGCATGGCGTGCCAGCTGCAGATCGCCATAGCATGATGCGCCGACGATCTTTTCCTTGCCGAGGCGCGCACGCACCTCGGCGACCGAGGCGTCGGTACCGCCGACATGGAGGCCATCGGCATCGATCCGCTCGCACAGGTCGGCATGGTCGTTGATGATGAGCGGGACATTCAGGCGCCGGCACAAGGCCAGCAGCGCCGATGCCTGCTCCGTGCGCAGGTCATCGCTGGCCGTCTTGTGGCGGTACTGCAGCAAGGTCGCGCCGCCGGCAATCGCCTGCTCGCTAGCGGCGACGAGTTGGTCGGTGTCATCCCAGTCGGGCGTGACGAGGTAGAGGCCTTTCATGAGTTCTCCTTCACGCGATCGGGAACCAGCTGCCCCCGTGCAATGACGAATGCGCTGGCGAGGCAGCGCTGCGTGTAATGCTGGCCGGCGTCCAGCGCGGCTTCCATGGGCATGCGCTGCGCGAGGCGCGCCGCGATGGCCGAGGCAAGCGTGCAGCCGGAACCGTGGAATTCGCCCTCGAGGCGCGGCCAATGCCAGTCGCGCCGGCCGGCAGCACAACACCATGTGTTGACGATGCCCTCGCCTTCGCCATGTCCGCCCTTGATCAGTACATGCGGCGCATCGCGCAGCAGGATGGCCGCCTGCGCATCGACCTGATCAGCGGCGCACAGCGTACTCGCCTCGGGCAGATTCGGCGTGATCAGCGTCGCTAGCTTGCGCAGCGGCGCCAGCGCCTGCACGGCATCCCCGCTGGTGAGCAGGTCGCCATGACCGCTGGCCAGCACCGGGTCGAGTACGACGGGAAGGCGGGTATCGGTTGCGCGCAGCATGGAGATCACCTCCGCGATCACCTGCGCATTGGCCGCGCTGCCGACGATACCGATTTTGATGGCATCAATTCGCGTACCTTGTTCGACCAGCACCCGGACCTGCTCGCGCAGCACCGCAGGCTCGACCGGATGCACCGCATGTACGTGCTGGTTATCTTGCACGGTCAGCGCCGTGACGATGGGCAGCGGGTGGGCACCAGCGGCGGATACCGCCTGAATGTCAGCCTGTATGCCGGCGCCACCGCTCGGATCGAGCCCGGCGAACACCAGCACGCATGCCGTCGTCCTGCCCCTCGTCCTGTCTTCAATCATGCGATGCGGCCCGCCATCGGCGACGACGGCGACGCGGCGAACTTGCGCGGGATGCGGCCAGCGCAGAAAGCTTCACGGCCAGCTTGGACCGCCAGTTTCATCGCGCGCGCCATGCGCACCGGATCCTGCGCGCCGGCAATCGCGGTGTTCATCAGCACGCCATCGCAGCCAAGCTCCATCGCGATCGCGGCATCCGACGCGGTGCCGACGCCGGCATCGACCAGCACCGGTACGCTCGCATTCTCTATGATCAGCGACAGGTTCCACGGGTTCAGGATGCCCATGCCGGAGCCGATCAACGAGGCCAGCGGCATCACCGCACAGCAGCCGATCTGCTCGAGCATTTTCGCCTGTATCGGGTCGTCGCTGCAGTAGACCATCACGTCGAACCCGTCCTTCACCAGCGTCTCGGCCGCCTTCAGCGTCTCCGGCATGTTCGGGAACAGCGTCTTTTCGTCGCCCAGCACCTCGAGCTTGACCAGCTTGTGGCCGTTGAGCAGTTCGCGGGCCAATTGCAGCGTGTAGACCGCATCCTTCGCGTTGTAGCAGCCGGCCGTATTCGGCAGGATCGTGTACTTCGACGGCGGCACCACGTCCAGCAGGTTCGGCGCATTCGGGTCCTGCCCGATGTTCACGCGGCGAATCGCCACGGTAATGATCTCGGCCTCCGCCGCCTCGGTCGCGCGCCGGGTCTCGTCGAGATCCTTGTACTTGCCGCTGCCGACCAGCAGGCGGGAGCGGTAAGGGGTGCCGGCGATGGTCAGGGTGTCCGGTTGGATTGTGGTCATCGTGTAATAAAATTTGTATCGGTTATTCAGCGATGGGTCCCAGCTTGCGCTGGGACGATGGTTTTCAAGCAGGCTGCCCGTAGAACGTCGTCCCGGCGCAAGCTGGGACCCATGTCCGATCTGCTGGAAACTTGACTAGCCACCGCCAATGGCCCGCACGATGTCCACCTTGTCGCCCGCAGCAAAGCGCCGCTCGCGCCACTTCGCGCGAGCCACCACTTCGCGGTTGACGGCGATGGCCAGCGCCTGGTTGGTCAGCGCCAGCGCGTCGATCAGGTCCTGCACGCAGTCGCCGTCGCCGACTTCGCGCGTTTCGCCATTTAGTTCGATCGCGATCGTCATTGCTTGCGGTAGATCTCGGCGCCGTTCTTCACGAACTCGACCGCCTTCACTTCCATGCCCTGCTTCAGTGCCTCGATCTCCGAGATGCCCTGCTTCTCCGCATAGTCGCGCACGTCCTGCGTGATTTTCATCGAGCAGAAATGCGGGCCGCACATCGAGCAGAAGTGGGCGACCTTGGCCGAATCCTTCGGCAGCGTCTCGTCGTGAAACTCGCGCGCCTTGTCCGGGTCGAGGCCGAGGTTGAACTGATCTTCCCAGCGGAACTCGAAACGTGCCTTCGACAGCGCGTTGTCGCGCACCTGCGCCCCCGGATGGCCCTTGGCCAGATCGGCCGCATGCGCGGCGATCTTGTAGGTGATGATGCCGTCCTTCACGTCGGTCTTGTTCGGCAGGCCGAGATGTTCCTTCGGCGTCACGTAGCACAGCATCGCACAGCCGTACCAGCCGATCTGCGCGGCGCCGATGCCGGACGTGATGTGGTCGTAGCCGGGCGCGATGTCAGTGGTCAGCGGGCCCAGCGTATAGAACGGCGCCTCATGGCACTGCTCGAGCTGGATGTCCATGTTTTCCTTGATCAGCTGCATCGGCACGTGGCCGGGGCCTTCGATCATCACTTGTACGTCGTGCTTCCAGGCGATCTGCGTCAGCTCGCCGAGCGTCTTCAGCTCGCCGAGCTGGGCCTCGTCGTTGGCGTCGTAGATCGAGCCGGGGCGCAAGCCGTCGCCGAGCGAGAACGAGACATCGTAGGCCTTCATGATCTCGCAGATTTCTTCAAAGTGCTCGTAGAGGAAGGATTCCCTGTGATGTGCGAGGCACCATTTCGCCATGATCGAGCCCCCGCGCGACACGATGCCGGTCATGCGCTTTGCTGTCAGCGGCACGTAGCGCAGCAGCACGCCGGCATGGATCGTGAAGTAATCGACGCCCTGCTCGGCCTGCTCGATCAGCGTGTCGCGGAAGATCTCCCAGGTCAGGTCCTCGGCCTT
>JAMNXS010000024.1 GCA_023653025.1 Burkholderiaceae bacterium | reverse complement strand
GGCAACCGGATGGATTTCGATATCGCGATGGGCGTGCGCCACGAGGACAAGGCGTGGAAGGCGAAGGTGCAGGCGCTGATCGACGACAACCATGCGGCGATCCTCGACATCCTGCGCCAATACCGGGTGCCGCTGGTCGACGCGCAAGGCAAGCCGCTGCCATGAACTGCGCACGCCGGCGTTTCCTGCAGAGCCTGCCGGCGCTCGCTGCGCTGCTGCCAATGGCCGCGCAGGCCGAGCCCTCATTCTCGGCTGCAGAAAACGACTTGTTCGTCGCCGACCATCTGGCCAATGTCGGCGAGGCGCGGCAACTGGTGTACGAGATCGAGCGCAGCGGACCCGGGCAGGCGCCGTCGCGCGAGCGCATCGTGCTCCTGCTCGGCGAGCGCCATGCCGACGGCGGCCGCCGCGTGAAGGTGCAGTTCGACGGCGCCACGACCGGGCTCGACCTGCCCGAGATCGAGAACGCGCGCGGCAACCCGGTCGTGCTCGCCTTCCTCGAGCGCGACGTGCGCCTTGCGCAGCAGCTCACCGGCGGCCAGGCTGCGCACTTCCGCCGGCGGCTGCGGCTTGCGCTGGCCGACGAAGCCAGCGTCAGCGAACTCGGCACCGAGCATGCCGGCCGCCAGGTGCGCGCCCGCCTGATCATGGTGACGCCGTTCGCCAGCGACCTGAACCGCTCGCGCTACGGCAAGCTGGCCGACAAGTCCTACCGCTTCCTGCTCTCGCCGCAAGTGCCGGGCTGGGTGATCGAGTTGCGCACGATGACCAAGGACGCCGACCTGAAAACACTGACCGAAGAAGTGATGCGACTGGTGGAGGCCAGACCATGAACGACAAGAAAAAGAACACAAACAAGATGCTGCTCGCGACCCTGCTGCTGGGCAGCCTGCCGCTGGCGATGGCACAGGTGGCTGGCTACCCGACGCTCGACCGCGTGCTGTTCGTCGAGGAATGCGTGCGCAACCATCCCGACCGGCTTCGGCAGGAGATGATCTACAAATGCACCTGCCTGTTCGACCATGTTGCCGAGCGGATTCCGCATGCGCAGTTCAGCGAGCTTGAGACGGCGGCGAACGCGCTGTCGATCGCGGGGGAGCGCGGCAGCACCGTGCGCACCGACGATATTCGCGAACGCGCCAAGCGCTTCCGCGCGGTGATGAGCGAGGGCCGCAAGTCCTGCCTGTTCCAGCCCTGAGCCGACGCCGCGCAAACTCCGTGTGGGAACCCGCGCGCCGGATGCGGCGACGCCGGCTTCCCGGGCTACACTGGTCGCCCGGCCTCGCTGCGGCCGGGCCGACGGAGACCGCCCATGCGCGTCTGGCGCATCGCCACCCATTCGCAGGATTGCCCGGCCGATGACCTGTCGGGCCAGGACGCGGCGCGCGGCGGCGGACGCTGGAATCCCCACGGCGCCGCAGTCGTGTACTGCGCGGACACGCCCGCGCTGGCCTGCCTCGAAACCCTGGTCCACCTCGATAGCGCGGGACTGAACGCGCGCCGCTGCCTGGTGGCCATCGACCTGCCGGATGCGCTCTGGGATGCACGGCGGCAGCTTGTCGCCGACGAACTGCCGCCCGGCTGGGACGACAAGACGCCGGGCGCCCCGACCGTCGACATCGGCCGGCAGTGGCTGGAAACGCGGATGTCGGCGGTCATGGTGACACCGTCGGCGGTGGTGCCGGAATCGGCCGTGATCCTGCTCAACCCGGCACACCCCGATGCCGCCCTCGCGCGCGCCGAAGTACGGCGGCACTGGGCCTTTGATTACCGGCTGCTGTGTCCTGTCCCGGGTTGACTGACAGCGAAGCGCGAAAGCGCTCGCCGCGCGATTACAGCTGGTCACAATTTCGCGCTTTACCACTGATTGGCCAGCCGTATACTCGGCGCATCACCATTCGAATCAGGGGAACCGAGATGAAGCTGAAGATTGCCACCGTCGCGCTGCTGGCCGCCACCGCGGGCAGCGCCTCCGCCAATGGCGGCGACGTGCTCGCCGGCGCGGTCGTCGGCGCCATCATCGGCAGCCAGTTCGGGTCGCACGGCCAGTCGTCGGTCAGCGTCCACTATGGTGGCTACGCGCCGCCGGTACTGGTGGCGCCCGCCCCCGTCGTCGGCTATGCGCCGCCGCCTCCGATCTATGGTTATGCACCGCCGCCCCCGGTCTACGGCTATGCGCGTCCGTACATGCCGCCGGTGGTCGTCTACCCGTCGCCGCCCGTCCATTACGGCCCGCCGCCGGGACACTGGAAGCATCACCACCATCGCCGCCATCACCACCGCGATGACGATCACGGGCGCTGGGGGCATCGCTGGTAATCGGTGATCACACCACTTCCAGCCTCTCCATCCGGTCGAACGGTGGCAGCACCGCCTGCCGCAGCAGCGGCGGCACGTCTTCGGCCGGCAGCGGGCGCGAGATCAGGTAGCCCTGCAATTCGTCGCAGCCCATCTCACGCAGCAGCCTGAGCTGCGCCAGCGTCTCGACCCCCTCGGCGACCACCTTCATGCCGAGCGCCCGGGCCATCGAGATGATGGCGCGGTAGAGCAACTCTCCTTCCGAGCCGCCGTGGTCGCCGCCGTCCGACAGCGCGGTCGTGAATCCGCGATCAACCTTCAGCACGTCGACGTCCAGCCGGTGCAACTGCGCCAGCGACGAGTGTCCGACGCCGAAGTCATCGATCATCAGGCGGATACCGCCGTCGCGCAGCGTGTCGAGCTCCTGCGCCACGGTGGCGCTGCGGTCAACCACCGCCGACTCGGTCACCTCGACCTCGAGCAGCGACGGGTCGACTTCCTGCTCGCGCAAGGCCTGCAGGAAAGACGACGCAAGCTGGCCGTGCCGCAACTGCAGTGCCGACACATTCACCGATACCGGCACCGGATGCTCGCCGTCGGCTGTCCAGGCCGCCAGCTGCGCGACGACCTGCCGCATCACCCAGTCGCCGATCGGCACCACCAGCCCGGTATCTTCCGCCAGGTCGATGAACTCGGCCGGCGCCACCACGCCGCGCTCCGGATGCCGCCAGCGGATCAGCGCCTCAAAACTGTTCAGGCGGCCGCTGCGCGCATCGACGCGCGGCTGGTAGTGAACGACGAAATCGCCCTGCTCCACCGCCAGCCGCAGCGCGCGCTCGCGGCTCAGCCGCAGCAGCAGCGCATCCGACAATTCCGGATGGTAGAACTCGAAGCGTCCCTTGCCGGCCGCCTTCGCCGCGTACATCGCCACATCCGCGTGCTTGAGCAGCAGCTCCGGGTCACGGCCGTCGCGCGGAAACATGCTGATGCCGATCGATGCATTCACCAGGTTGCCGCCGCCGGCCTTGAGCGAGAACGGCTTGCCGAGCGTCTTGACCATCGTGCCGGCCACTTGCGCGACATCGGCATCCTCGTCGAACTGCTCGAGCACCACCGTGAACTCGTCGCCGCCCAGCCGCGCCACATGGTCGCTGGAGCGCACCGCGCGCCGGATCCGCTGCGCCGCCTGCTGCAGCAGTTCGTCGCCCGCCTCATGCCCGAGGGTGTCGTTGACGGTCTTGAAATTGTCGAGATCGATGAACAGCACCGCCAGCAGCTGCGAGCCCGCGGCCGCGCGCTCGACGGCGCGCGGCAGGAAATTCATCAGCCAGTGCCGATTCGGCAGGCGGGTCAGCGCATCGATATTGGCGAGGTCGGACAGCGCCTGCTCATGCGCCTTCGCATCGGAGATGTCGCGCATCGTCAGCGCGATGCCCGAGCCGAAATGCACGGCGCGCCGGAACACCCAGGACGCCCGCATCCAGCCAGTCGGCACGCGGAATTCGTCCTCGAACTGCCCGTGCGCGATGGCCTTGCGGCACAGCGCAATGAGATCGACCCGCTGGCCGCGCACCATCATCTCCGATGCCCGTGCGCCCAGCAAGCGCTCGCGCGGCATGTTCAGCAGCCAGGCCGCGCGCTCGATGCAGTCTTCGACCTGCACGTCGACCAGCTGGCCATGCCGCGACAGCGGACGCAACATGTAGAAGCCCTCGTTCGCCGCCTCCGTCGCCAGCCGGTAGGTCATCCTCACCTCTTCCTCGGCATGCCGCCGCGCGGCCAGCTTGGACGACAGCACAATGCCGGCGCCGGTCAGCAGGGCCAGCAACAGCACCACGGTGGCGGCATTGACACGGGTCTCGCGCGCCATGGCCCGGTGGCCCGCCAGCGCATCTTCTTCGGTCACACCGGCAACCGCCACCAGCGGATAGCCCGTTATCTTGCGCCACGCGACATACCGCGCGCGCGCATCCCTGAACTTGCCAGCCGGCTCGCGCAGGATGCCGCCGGTACCGGCGAACGACGGATCGGTCTTGTAGAAGATGCGCTTCTCGGCCGAGCCGCGACCGAGCCGCGTCGCGAGCACGGGGCCGGAGTCGAGCCGGACGCTGACGAAGTCATTGCTGCCCTGCAGCGCCTCGTCCTGAAAAGTCGCCAGAAAATCCGGCGATACCGATACGAAGACCACGCCGCCGAACTGGCCCTGCGGCGCTTCCACCCGGCGCGAGAACCGGACCACGGGGCGCCCGGTCAGCGGGCTGATGACGACCGGGCTGACCAGAATTCCGTCGCAACACGCGTCGCGCTGCCGGCGAAAAAAGTCCATCCGCGAAAAATTGAATTCGCGCGCCAGCGGCATCGAGCTTTCCACCAGGCGTCCGTCGGCATCGGCTATGAACACCAGGAAATCATGGCGCTGCGGCAGCAGGCCGCGCTCGCGGTCGCGCTGCAGGTCGATGCGCTCCGGATGGTCTTCCCATGCAAAGGCCATGCTGCGCGTCACCTGGTCGATCTGCTCGGCAAGATGAACGAGTTGCGTTGCATATGAATTGGCCAGCGACTCGGCCTGCCGCGCTGCTTGCGCACGCGCCTCCCTCTCTTCTCGCTGCAAGCGCTCGTCGGTACCGACAACGAGCGCCACCACCATCATCCCGGCCAGCGCGGCCGCAAGCAGCGACGCCCACACGCCGCGCCGGGTGGAGGGCAGGTATTCGTCGAACAGGCGGGCGGCAGGCGTTGGCACGGGGTCGGAGGGCAAGGGATTCCTCTGGATTTTCAGACCAATGGGCAATGCGCGGAGGGGAAAGGTTCCTCGATGTCAGTGACGACGCCCATCCGCCGCCCCGGTAGATGGCGCACAAGATTGCGGGGGTGAAGCGCGCGCACACTCCGGATGCAGGCCCATGTCAACCGAAGGGGTCAACATTCATGAAGACAAAGATTCGTCGGTATGAAATAGCGCTGCTGACAGCGCTCGCGATTGCCGGCTGCGGCGGCGGTGGGGGCGATGGTGGTGGCAGCCCCTCCGTAACTGCCTCGGCCGGCAGCAGCACGGGGGATCCGACCGCTCCGGGTACGCCGACCGCGCCGACCACACCCGGCAGTTCGGACGGCTCGGGCGCGGTGGCCATGGTGGTCGCGCTGCCGGCCGACCCGGGCGCGACAACGCTGAACCGTCTGAACGATCGCGGCCATGCCTCCGGAGTCCAGCCTCCGGCCAGCGAGGCGATCCAGCGTCCCGTTACTGTCTCGACCGTCGGCGTGGCGCTGGCGTCGAACGCGAATTTTTTCGGGGGCGACGAGGGCAACTGGAGCCAGCTGCGCGTCGCCTCCAGTAACAACGGCGGCGTGATGGCCGGCCACGGCATCGTCGGCGGCATGCACCTGGCCTGGCTGTGGGACGGAACGCCGGCGGTACGCCTGTCGGTACCGGGCGGCTACAGCATCACCGCGGTGGTCGGCCCGTCCGACACCGGCAGCCTTGCCGCCACCACCTACAACCCGGCCACCGCCGAGCAGGAAGTGCTGCTCTGGCAGCCGAACGGCAGCCGCTCCAGCATTTACAAGATCGTCCCGGTCAAGGCTGGCATCTTCCTGTTCGGCATGGCGGGCAATGGCTGGATCGGCGGCGTCGAGCGCGACGGGATCCTGATGACGCCAAAGATCTACGACGGCTCGTGGCGGGCGCTGCCGATCGATGCCAACGCCTGCCAATGCGATGCGGTGCGTATCAATACGCGCGGGCAGGTGCTGATGACACCGCGCGACGACAGCGGCCGCGGCTACCTCGTGTCGGCCGGCGGGGCCACGCTGCTGCCGCGGCCGGATCCCGCCGCGCGCTACGCCGACCTGAACGACTTGGGCGACGTGGTCGGCACCGCCGCCGGCGGGCCGTTCGTCATCCTCGATGGCGTGGTGCAGGAGCTGAATGCCTATGCCGGCAGCGCCGCGCTCGGCTGGCGCTTCGACACCGCGGTGGCGATCAACAACCAGCGGCAGGTGCTCGGCGTCGGGCAGTGGCAGGGACAGGCGCGCTGGTACCGGCTGAACCTGCGCTGAGGCCGGAATTCAGGCGGCGGGGTTCAAACAGCGAAGTTCAGGCCGGCGCCGTCGGCACGCCGGCATCGATGCGGGCCAGCAGCGCCTCTGCCATCCGGGCGTCGTACTCGGCGAAACGCGCCTTGCCGGCGTTCTTGGATGCGTACATCGCGATGTCCGCATTCCTCAGCAACGACTCCGGCGACGCGTCATCGTCCGGATACAGGCTGGCGCCGATCGATGCACTGACACGCCCGGCCGTGCCGCCGAGCCACGCATAAGGCGCGGACAGCGCCGACAGGATATTGGCCGCGATCTGGCCGACCGTCTCGCGGTCGTCGACCTGCTCGAGCACGACCGTGAATTCGTCGCCGCCCAGCCGCGCGACATGGTCGGTAGCCCGCACCGCGCCGCGAATGCGGCCGGCGGCCTCGACCAGCAGCCGGTCGCCGGCATCATGGCCCAGCGTGTCATTGACCAGCTTGAAGTTGTCGAGATCGATGAACAGCAGCGCGAGGCGCGCATGGCTGCGCTGCGCGCGATCGATCGCCAGCGGCAACTGGTGCGTCAGCCAGTGGCGGTTCGGCAGCCCCGTCAGCGTATCGTGATTGGCCAGCCGCGCCATTTCTTCCTCATGCGCCTTGCTGTCGGAGATGTCGCGCAGCGTCAGCGCGATGCCGGCGCCGGCGTAAACTGCGCGGCGGTAGAGCCAGGTTGCCTGCAAGCGGCTCTCTACCGGCACGCGCAGTTCGTCCTCGACGGCACCGTAGCGTATGGCCCGTTCGCAAGTCTCGAGCACGCGCGCGCGCAGTTCTGGATTGAGCGCCTCGCCGATGGTCGCGCCGAGCAGGTCGGTGCGCAGCATGCCGAACAGGCCGGCAGCGCGCTCGTTGCAGTCCTCGACCAGCAGATCGCGCAAGGCGCCGGCGTCGTCGAACACCGGGCGCATCATGTAGAAGCCTTCATTGGCGGCATCGGTCGCCATCCGGTAGGTGCGGCGCACCTCTTCCTCGGCCGCGCGGCGCGCATTCAGCTTCAGGGTCAGCACCGCCATCGCGACGCCTGCCAGCAGCAGCACGGCGCTGGCCATCGACGCGAACGAACGGTAAGACTGCGCCGTGGCGCGGAACTCGGCCAGCGCGTCGGCCTCGGCCATCGCGGCCAGCGCCACAATCGGCAGCGACGCATGCTTCTGCCACGCGACATGGCGGCCGTAGCCATCCTTGAATTTTTCCGGTCCCTCGAAACGTACGCCGCGCGGCTCGGGGAACTTCGGATGCGCGAGATAAAAAATACGCCGCGGCTGCCCGGCGCCGAGCTTGGTGGTCAGCACCGGCCCGTCAATCAGGCGCACTGTCACGAAATCGCGCGGGCCGATGACGGAGTTGTCCTGAAACGTCTCAAGGAAGTTCGGCGGCGCGGCGAACACGAGCGCGCCGCCGAACGACCCATCGGGACGGTCGAGCCGCCGGCTGAAGCGGATGACTTCGCGGCCCACGGTCGGGGCGAAGGATGCCGGCGTCACCTGCCAGCCCTCGCAGCAGCCGGCCTTCAGGGCGTCGAAGTAATCCAGCTGCGGAATGGTCCGCGCCTCGACCGCGAAGGAGGCACTGACGACCGTGCCCTCGGCGTCGAGGATGAACACATACATCGAATGGCGCGCCGACAGCAGCCCGGTCAGGCTGTCGCGCAGGTTGACCTTGCTCGGCGACTGCCGCCACTGCGCAATGATGTGCTCGGCGACCTGGTCCATGCGGTCGGTCAGGTCTTCGAGCTGCAGGGCATAGGTGGTGGCGCGCGCCGTGGCCTGCTGCACCGTCAGCGCCCGCACCGCCTGCTGCCGTTCGTCGAGCGTGCGCTCCACACCCCACCACAGGATGCCGAGCAGGGCGACCGTCGCCGCCAGCCAGCCGGCCAGTATCAGCCACCGGCCGGACAGCACGGCGCCGGCGGGACTGGCGGACTTCGGTGCAGGGAGAGTCATGGCGCCCGGGTGATGACTTTCATGGGCACCGGTCGGTGATAGAAAGTCAACAAAAGTTGCTGTGCGGCAATTATAGCCAATCCCTCGACATTAATTGCATTCGCATCGCCTGTTCCTGCGGCCTGTCAAGAATGCAAATTGCATACGGTTTACTTTGAGCCGATGCCAGTTCGAGGCCAAGGAGGCCGGCATGACAGCAAACTTCCAGCATGCGGCCCTGCAGCAGCGCTGCTCGACACCGTACGGGCCCTTCGTCGTCGTTCACTGGCCGCCGCAGCCGTGGGGCGTGATACGCGCCGCGTGGTTGGAGGACGCGACCGTCTGCCGCCATATCCTCGACGAGCCGCCGGAACGCTGCCAGTCGTGGCTGTTGACGGCGGCGACTTCGCCGCAAGCACTGATGTCAACGAGGGTTGCGGCGCTGCAGCTCGTTGCCTCCTTGTTGCAGGAGGCAGCACGCGCCGACATCAGGCATTCGCGCGAGTTGATGGCTGCCCGGCGGCGGGCGCTGGATGATTTATGGGCGATCCTCGACGACAGCGAGCAAGAGCAACCGCATGTGCGGCTGCTCAACGAGCAGGAGCGGCGCACGCGGCCACGGGCCTGACATCCGCGCGTGAGCCATCGGCCGCCTGCACATGTCATGAGCCACAGCCCGAAGACCACGGAAAAAATAGAGATCAAAGGCCCGTCGCGCCGGCAGACAGCAGCGCCGGCTTGACGCGTCATCCGGGCCTTCATTACCTCAGCGCGCCGGGTTCAGCCGGGGATGGGTCTCTTCCCCCCACGCCGCCAGCACCAGTGCCGAGACGCCCATCGCGCCGGCCACAAAGCTGAACGCGCCCTCGATCGAGCCGCCCCAGGCTGCGACCAACCCGAACGCGAGCGCGCCCATCGCATAGCCGATATCGCGCCAAAAGCGGTAGATGCCGATGCCGGTGGCGCGCCACGCCGGCGGCGTGATGTCGGCCACCGATGCGCTCAGGTTCGGGTACAGCAGCGCCATCCCAAGACCGGCGACGGCGGCTGCCGATGACCACCACGCCACACCACTGCCAAGCGGCATGACGGCCACGCCGGCGCCGCACACCAGCATGCCGCCGACGTTAAGCCGATGCCGTCCCCAGCGATCCGAAAGGCGGCCGGTGACGAGCTGGCTGACGCCCCAGACCATCCCGTAGACGCCGACGACCCAGCCGATGCCCGGCAGGCTCACGCCGCGCTGATGAAGGTACAACGGCCAGAACACCCAGACCAAGGCATCGACGAATTTCTCGACCAGCCCTGCCTGGCACAGGGCGGCCAGCCGACGGTCGCGCCAGCTCATCGTCAGAAAGACGTCAACCGTTGTCGGCTGTGCCGGCAAGCTGGTCGGGTATCGCGGACGGCCTGCCCCGCCCGCCGGTCCTTGGGCGATATCCAAGGCCGGCCGCGCCTCGTCGCGCGCCCACGGCAGCGTCTCGGCAACCACCTGCCACGCCATCAGGCAGGCGGGGACGATGGCGGCCAACCCGAAGACCAGCACCCCGAGGCGCGGACCCAGCCACTGGGCCAGATAGCCGGTCAGGATGCCGGCGACCGCCAGGCCGACATAGCCGGCAAACTCGTTCAGGCCAATGACGAGGCCGCGCTGGTCGGCGCGCGTGATATCGAGCTTGGCCGTTTGCGTCATCGACCAGGCCAGCCCCTGGTTGACGCCCAGAAGCACCGTCGCGGCGACCACCCAGTGCCAGCCGGGCGCGAGGAACAGCAGCCACGGTATCGGCAGCGCGACGACCCAACCGGCGAGCAGCACCCGCTGGCGACCGAAGCGCTCGGCGGCACGACCGGCGACGAAGTTCATCACCCCTTTGACGAGACCGAACGCGACGACGAACGCCACCAGCATCACGAACGACCCGCGGGGCACGCCGAATTCGGCATCGGCCAGTGCCGGGACGACGGTCCGCATCATCCCGATGGCCATTCCGACCAGAAACACCTGCAGCAGCTGGTGCAGGAACTGGGAAAGGTTGGCCCGGATGCCGAACTGCCGGGCGGCGTCGATGCGGGCATTCATGGCAGCCTCCGGCAGGAAACCATCTATTGAATTACAATATATTATTAGATATATTGTATTCGAACGGGTGATTCGGCACCACTGGCCCGTGCACGCAGGCTTGGCGGCATCGCACGTTGACCTGATCTGAAGAGCACCCGCGAATACCCCACATTGACTGGAGAAAACGATGCAACTGGTCTGCCCGAACTGCCTCGCCAAGAACCGCGTCCCAGACGAGCGCCTTCACGACGCGCCCGTCTGCGGCAAATGCGGCACGCCGTTGATGACGGCGTCCCCGGTTGCGCTTGACGACAGCAGTTTCGCGCGTTTTACCGAGGGCACCGAGTTGCCGGTCGTCGTCGACTTCTGGGCCGACTGGTGCGGCCCGTGCAAGATGATGGCGCCACAATTTGCCAGTGCTGCTGCGCGCGTGCCGGCCGTGCGGTTTGCCAAGGTCGACACCGAAGCTGCGCCGCAGACCAGCGTGCGCTACCGGATTCGCAGCATCCCGACGATGGTACTTTTCCGGCAGGGCGAGGAAGTGGCACGCATGGCCGGCGCCATGTCGGCTGCCGAGATTGAGCGCTGGCTGCAGTCGCACATCTAACCGCGCCACTTTTTTCCAGGGGCCCTGTGGCGAGCACAGCACCGGCGGCGTCCTGAGCGGCGGCGAAACTATCTGGCCGCTTGCGTCTCGTCTGGCTGCTCGAAACCGTGCTTCACCAGCACGTCGCGGCCCGCCGGGGAAAGAACAAAATCGACGAACCCGCGCGCCGCCGGATGGGCTTGTCCATGGCGGGTGATGACCACCGCCTGTCGAATCGGCCGATACAGGTCCGAGGGCACCGGCACCGCGATACCTTGGGCAGCAAACTCGGGATGGTGCAGCACCGCCGCCGTGACGATACCGGCGCCGGCGCCGCCGGTGCGGACAAACCGTGCCGTCTCCAACACCGACTGGCCTTGCACAAGCTTCGATTGCAGCCGCCCCCACAGGCGGGACTTGCGCAGCGCCTCCGCCGCCCGCTGACCGACAACCGTTGTCTCGGTACTCGGAATGGCCACCACACGGGTTTGCCGCTCCGTCAGCTGCTCGAGGGTCAGTCCACTCGCCTGCGGTCCGATACTCCAGAGGACAAGCCGGGTGGCCGCATAGATGACCGCAGGACCGGCGGCATCGCCTTCGTCAACCAGCCGCTGGGGCCAGGCCCTATTCGCAGCGAAAAAGACATCCACGGGCGCGCCACGCTTGATGTCCGCATAGGCTCGGCGGGACGGAGTAGCTGCGATGTCCACCGCCACTTCAGGCTGGGAAATTCGGAACTTCGCCACCAGCGCTTGCATGGCCGGCTGCATTTCCAGTGGTACCACCACATGTAACACCTCGACCGCCCGCGCTGACAATCCGGCCATCAGCAAACAGACAAGAAAAAATAACCGAATCAAATTCATTTTGTTATCAACGAAGCAGATGACGCAGGCACGGCGCTGCGACTCAAATTATACGAGCCCCACCTACCCGCGAAGCGCCCTGGCAATTTTTGCGAGATGCAGTGCGAAGCCCATGCTTGCGTGATTCGGATGGCAGCCTGGGTCGCACTCAACCGACGGCCAGTCGCCGTGCGCGGGCTCGGAGCCCCCGGTTAATCTGCCTCAAACGCCGCCCTTGCACCCCTGCCCCGCACCAAGCATCGAAGTGCCATTGACCGTCCTCTGTAGGAGATAGCTCCATGGCTCATCAGCAATACGCTTCCTGCATCGACGCATGCCACACCTGCGCTAATGCTTGCGACCACTGCGCGACTGCCTGCCTGCAGGAAGACGATGTGAAGATGATGGCGCGCTGCATCGCTGTCGATATCGACTGCGCTGCCGTTTGCCGGATGGCCGCCGGCTTCATGGCGCGGGGCAGCGAGTTCGCCAAAGCGGTCTGCGCAGCCTGCGCCGATGTCTGCCAAGCCTGTGGCGATGAATGTGCAAAGCACCAGCACCCGCATTGTCAGGAGTGCGCGCAAGCCTGCCTTCGCTGCGCGGATGAGTGCCGCCGGATGGCCGCTTGACCCCTCTCGAGGTCGTCCCATGCCCCGCCCGGGTCCCGCGTCGTTCCGGTCTGCTCTGGTGACCTGCAGACAAGTCCGACTCGATATTCTGCCGCTGTTGGCCGCCAGCGCGTTCGCCGATGAATCTCGCAGCTTAGCGATGCACGCTCTGAATTCTGATGCGCTTGTTACGTGGCTGACCGCGTTGCTGGCACGTCAAAGCGATTGGGTTCCAGTGATTGCCGGGTTGTGCGCAGATAGTCTTCGACGACTGCCAGACGACCTCCCGAAAAACTCGTGGCCCGCCGAGCGGCGCCCGTCGATTCTGGACGCAGCCGTCCAGCCTGAACGTCTTGGCAACGGCTGGCTCTGCACCCCGAAGGATGAACCCACGGGCGGTCCCTATGCAGCCTGATGCTTACCCTCGTTTCTCCGTAGGAGACCGTTAAAATGACACCGACTTGCCCACCTCGCCTCACGCTCAGGCTAGAGACAGCGAGCCGCGCGCGGCACCGTGGACAAGTCTATCCGCGCCTTGAACACAAAAAATCAGACAGACCCTGCGGGTGCGCCCGTCATCCTGTGGGCGGGCAAGCCATTTTTCGAGCGCGGGCTGCAATCGATAGCAAACCGCAGCCCGAACATGTGGACCCTCATCGGTCTGGGTACGGCCGCCTCTTTCTTCTACAGCGTGGCCGCGACCCTGGCGCCCGGCGCTTTCCCAGCGGCCTTGCGCGAGGGCGGCAAAGTCGGCGTCTACTATGAGGCCGCTGCCGTCATCGTGTCGCTGACCTTGCTCGGGCAGATACTCGAATCGCGCGCCCGCTCGCAAACTTCGGCGGTCATCAAGGCGCTACTGAACCTCGCGCCGAAGATGGCACGCCGCATCGCGCCTGGCGGCGGCGAAGAGGACGTGCCGTTGACCCATGTGCACGTTGGCGACATGTTGCGCGTGCGCCCCGGCGAGAAGGTGCCAGTCGACGGCACGGTGCTTGAGGGAGAGAGTGCGCTCGACGAGGCGATGCTGACCGGCGAGCTACTGCCTGTGACGAAACGCCCCGGCGACAAGCTCATCGGCGCGACCATCAACACCAGCGGCAGCTTAGTCATGTCCGCAGAAAAGGTAGGTGCGCAGACGGTGCTGTCGTAAATCGTCCAACTGGTCGCCAGCGCGCAGCGCTCACGTGCACCGATGCAGCGGCTGGCCGACGTGGTGGCCGGCTACTTTGTCGTCATCGTCGTGCTGGTAGCCATCGCGACGCTCGTCGTATGGGGACTCGTCGGGCCGGAGCCCAGTTGGGTGTTTGGTTTCGTCAATGCGGTGGCCGTACTCATCATCGCCTGCCCGTGTGCGCTGGGGCTGGCCACACCCATGTCCATCATGGCCGCGACTGGCCGTGCGGCCACCCGGGGTATCTTGTTCCGCGACGCAGCGGCTATCGAGGCGTTGCGCAAGGTCGACACGCTGATTGTCGACAAGACTGGCACGCTGACCGAAGGCCGGCCCGTGTTCGAGCGGGCGGTGGCCGCCGCCGGGTTCACCGAAGACCAGGTGCTGCAATGGGCGGCGAGCCTCGACCAAGGGAGCGAACATCCGCTGGCGCAAGCCATCGTTGCAGCTACCCGCAAGGAGGGACTGGCCTTGATTAAGCCCGGCAGTTTCGAGTCCGCCAGCGGCATTGGCGTACGCGGTACCGTTGACAGCCGAATGCTGGCGTTGGGTAACACCGCCCTGATGGCAACCGACAAGGTCGACTGGACGGCGCTACAAGACACCGCCGAAGCACTGCGGGCCAAGGGCGGCAATGTGATGTTCCTCGCCGCCGACCCAGTCAAGGCGAGCACGCCCGAAGCCTTGGCTGCGTTGCGCACCGCAGGCCTGCGCGTGGTGATGGCCACAGGCGACGGGCTGACCACGGCCCAGTCGGTCGCCCGCCGGCTCGGCATCGATGAGGTATTTGGCGAGGTCAAACCGGCCGACAAGCTGCAACTAGTCGAGCAGTTGCAACGACAAGGCAAGCGGGTCGCGATGGCGGGCGACGGCATCAATGATGCCCCGGCGCTGGCGAAAGCCGACGTCGGCATCGCAATGGGCACCGGGACCGATGTCGCAATTCACAGTGCGCATGTCACCTTGGTCAAGGGCGACCTGCGCGGTATTGCAGAGGCGGCTCGCCTGTCGCACGAGACGGTGCGCAATATGCGGCAAAACCTGTTGTTCGCTTTTTTATACAACGCGCTCGGCATCCCGATTGCTGCCGGGGTGCTGTACCCGTGGACCGGCCTGCTGCTGTCGCCACTCATTGCGGCCGCCGCGATGAGCTTCAGCTCGGTGTCCGTCGTGACGAACGCGCTGCGCCTGGGGCGTGCGGGTAGTGGTGCGACGCAACACCACGCTGTGTGAGTTACCGCCGCGACACCTGCGGTCGCTTGTGGTAGTCTCAATGCTGTTACTTTTTTGTCTTTCATGCGAACCGTTGCCGCCACCTTCGGGCGTTTCATTGCCGCCTTTCTGACCCTCGCCATGCTGACCTCCAGTATTGCGATGGCCGCCTACTCCTGCCCAAAAGTTGCTGGGGAACTCGGCATGGTGATGGACATGGCGATGACCTCGCACACGGCCGCGATGGACGACCAGATGCCGGTTCACTGCGCTGAACGACAAGCAGGCGACAAGCAGGCGCTGGAACATAGCGGGTCGGCACCCGGCCCAGCGCTACCGGCGGTCGTGACCGTCCAGTTGATTTCGCCGGCGCTCCTGCCGGCGTGGAAAGCGCTGCCAGTGGAGGCGCCGGTCGTTCTTCCCGGCCACCCACAGCCTTTCCTGCGCACGCAGCGACTGCGCATTTGACACTTCCGATGTTGACCCCGGACCGGCCCGCCACAACGGTGGCTGCCGGGGAGTTTGTTCAACCTCGGAGATTTTCATGCGTATTTTTTCCAGACACCGCGCTGCGGACTGGGTCATCCTGCTGGCTGCACTAACGGCTGCGCAGGCATGGGCTGACGCCTCGGCATTAACGCTCGAAGCGGCCATCCGCCAAGCACTACAGCGCTCGCCCGGGCACCTTGCGGCTCAGAGCGCAACCCAGGCCAGCCGGGAATCCGCGTTGCAGGCCGGCCAATTGCCCGACCCCATGCTGAAGCTCGGGATTGACAACCTGCCCGTCGAGGGCCCCGACCGGTGGAGCCTGACGCGGGACTTCATGACGATGCGGCGCATCGGCATCGAGCAGCAGTGGGTGTCCTCAACCAAACGCGCCGCGCGCACCGGGCGGGCCGACCAGATGGTCGCACTGCAGGAAGCCGATGCGCTGATGTACGCGACTGATGTACGTGAACAAACTGCCCGGGCCTGGATTCAGATGCGCCACGCGCAGCGCTCACTCGCCTTTGCGACGCAGCTCGCCCAGCATACCGCCGACGATTTGGCCGCAGTGAAGGCCGCCCACCGTGGCGGCAAGGCTGGCGCCGCCGACGTCTCACAAGCGCAGCTGGCGCTGGCGCGCGCGCAGGATGGGGTCGCGCGTGCCCAGCAAGAGCTCGCCACGGCGCGAATTGCGCTGCAGCGGTGGGTACAAGCCGATGTTGACCGTGTCGATGACCAGTTACCTGCACTGACGGTGCCGGCCGCGCATCTGGATGCCGTCCACCTCGATGAGCACCACCCGACGCTACTCAAAGCCCGTCGTGCCCAACAGCTGGCCGAGGCCGAGGTCACGGTCGCAGCCACCGAGCGGCGACCCGACTGGAGCTTCGAGCTGGCCTTCAGCCAGCGCAGCAGTCCGTACGCGAATATGGTGTCGTTTGGCGTCACCATCCCGCTGACCGTTAATCCGTCACAACGGCAGGAGCGCGCGGTGGCCGAAAAGGCCGCCCAAGCGACGGCCGCACGGCTGCAGGCCGACGAGGCCCGGCGCACGCTGGTGGCCGACGTCGACAGCCTGCGTGCGACGATTACCAGCCTGACCGAACGCGCCGCCTGGCTCACGCAGCACGCACTGCCTGCAGCCCAGCAGGTGGTCGACCTGAGCCTCGCTGCCTATCGTGCCGGGTCCGGCCCGCTGTCGTCCATCTTTACAGCGCGCCGAACGCTGGTCGAGCAACGACTGCAGATTGCCGAACTCGAGCGCGATGCCGCGCTGGCCTGGGCACAGCTGAGCCTTCCTTTAAATACGGCCGACGTCCCGATGAATGAGAACCAACCATGACTGCCTCCTCCCTTCTCAAGGCCATCACGTTGGCCGTGCTCGGCACGCTGCTGGCTGCCGGCGGCTACCTCGCCGGCAGCCGCCATGCGCCCGCCGACGCACCGGCAGCGGCGGCGACAGCGCCGGTCGCTGCCGGGGACAAGATTGACCCGAAGACCGGTCGCAAAGTGCTGTATTGGCACGACCCGATGGTTCCGGGACAGCGATTCGACAAGCCCGGCAAAAGCCCGTTTATGGACATGGAACTGGTGCCGGTCTATGCCGATGACGCCGCGCACGACGGCAGCGTGACCATCACGCCGACGATGCAGCAAAACCTGGGCATCCGGTACGCGACGGTGCGGCGCGAGGCAGTCGGCCGCACGGTCACGGTCGTGGGCAGTACGCAGCTCGATGAGAGCCTTGCCGAAGTCGTCCAAAGCCGCGCAACCGGCTACATCGAACGGCTGCACGCTCGCACACCGATGCAGCGCATCCAGCGCGGCGCACCGGTGGCCACGCTGTTCGTGCCGGACTGGCTGGCGCCGCAGGAGGAGTACCTAGCGCTCAAAGGAGCCGGTAACACCGAATTGGTCGAGGCTGCACGGCAGCGGATGCGTGCGCTGTCGATTCCGGATGCCCTGATTGCGCAGCTCGACAAGACCGGCCAGGTGCAGCGACAGCTGACGCTGACTTCGCCGGCTAGCGGCGTGGTCACCGAACTGGCCGTGCGCGAGGGCGCGATGGTGTCGCCCGGAATGACAATTGCCAAAGTCGCCGGCCTAGGCAAGGTCTGGCTCCTGGCCGAAGTCTCCGAGACACTGGCGCCGGTCGTGCAGCCCGGCATGAAGGCCACCGCACAGTTCGCCGGCCGCCCCGAGCGCCGCTACACCGGAGTGGTGCGCGACGTCCTGCCGCAGGTCAGCCCGACAACCCGCACCGTGCAGGCGCGCGTGGAACTGGATAATCGCGACGGCAGCCTGACGCCGGGGCTGTTGATGCAGGTGCAATTGACGGAGAGCGCAGCCGTTTCTCGCCTACTGGTGCCGACCGAGGCGGTCATTCAAAGCGGCAAACGTTCAGTGGTGTTGGTGGCTGGCGACAAGAACAGCGTGCGTCCAATGCAGGTGATAACGGGGCGCGAGCACGGTGACGATATCGAAGTACTGGAAGGACTCGCCGAGGGCCAAAAGGTCGTGGCCTCGGGCCAGTTTCTCATCGACTCGGAAGCCAGCCTGAGGTCGGCGCTGACGAAATTTTCCAGCCCACCGACCGATGAAGCCCTTGGAGCACCATCACCATCTGTGGCACCGCCTTCATCCAACGGCGCCTCCCGGGGCCATGACGGGCATGCCGGCCACGGTGCCGCGTCCAAAGCGAAGGCCGCCCCGCTGTATCAGGCCACCGGCAGAATCGAACAGGTGACCCCGGAAGCACTGACCCTGTCGCACGGCCCGGTGCCTGGATTGAAATGGGGGGCGATGACGATGGACTTCAACAAGCCACGGCCCGACGCATTTCGGCAGTTCAAGCGGGGGGACCAAGTCCGCTTCACCTTCCGCGAAACCTATGAAGGGTACCTGCTCGACAGCGTCGAGCCAGCCACCGGGGGCGGGCGATGATTGCTGCGCTCATTCGTGCGTCCATCGCGAACCGGCTGCTGGTGCTGGTGGCCTCCCTCGGCATCGCGCTGTGGGGATGGTGGTCGCTGTTCCAGACACCGCTCGACGCTCTGCCGGATTTGTCCGATACACAGGTCATCATCCGCGCCCAGTATCCGGGCAAAGCGCCGCAACTGGTCGAAGACCAAGTCACCTACCCGCTGACGACAGCGCTGCTGTCCGTCCCGGGCGCCAGAACCGTGCGCGGCTACTCCTTTTTCGGCGACGCCTTCGTCTATGTGCTGTTTGACGACGACACCGACCTGTACTGGGCACGCTCGCGGGTACTCGAGTACCTGAATCAGGTGCAGAGTCGCTTGCCGCAGGGGGTGCGCGCTGAAATCGGCCCGGACGGCACCGGCGTGGGGTGGATATACGAGTACGCGCTGGTTGACCGCTCAGGCCAGCATGACCTGAGCCAGTTGCGCGCACTAAACGACTGGTTCCTGCGTTTCGAGCTCAAGACGGCGCCGAACGTGGCCGAGGTCGCCAGTATCGGCGGCATGGTCAAGCAATACCAAGTCGTTCTGGACCCCAACCGGCTGCGCGCCTTCGGTCTTACGCACGACATGGTGCGCGAGGCTCTGGCCAAGGCCAATGCGGCCACCGGTGGCGCCGTGGTCGAAATGGCCGAGACCGAGTACATGGTGCGCTCGCAAGCCTACCTGCGCTCACTGGAGGATTTTCGCAATACGGTACTGAACGCGAATGAGTCAGGCACCCCAGTGCTGTTGCGCGATGTCGCATCCGTGCGGCTAGGTCCGGAAATGCGACGGGGTATCGCTGAGCTGAATGGCGAGGGTGAAGTCGCCGGCGGCGTAGTCGTCATGCGCAGTGGGAAAAATGCGCTCGAAACTATCGAGGGCATCGAGGCCAAACTCGCGACCCTGAAGTCTTCGCTACCGAAAGGGGTCGAGGTCGTGCCGGTATACGACCGCTCGAACCTCATTCGCTCGGCCGTGACGAACCTGCGCGACAAACTCATCGAAGAGTTCATCGTCGTCGCGCTGGTCTGCATCGTGTTCCTGTTCCACCTGCGGAGCGCGCTGGTCGCAATTGTATCGTTGCCGCTGGGGGTATTAGCTGCGTTCATCGTCATGTATTACCAAGGGGTGAATGCGAACATCATGTCCCTTGGCGGCATTGCGATAGCAATTGGCGCGATGGTCGATGCCGCCATCGTGATGGTCGAAAATGCGCACAAACATATCGAACACTACGACTCGCAATACCCGGACCAACCGCTGACCGTGACACAACGCTGGCAGTTGATGACGGATGCGGCCATTGAAGTCGGGCCTGCACTATTTTTTTCGCTGCTGATTGTCACGTTGTCGTTCCTTCCGGTATTCGCACTGCAAGCGCAAGAGGGCAAGCTGTTCTCCCCGCTGGCGTTCACGAAGACCTATACGCTGGCCGCCGCCGCGGGACTCGCCGTTACGCTGGTACCGGTGCTGATGGGCTACCTGATTCGCGGCCGCATCCCGCGCGAGGATAGAAACCCATTGAACCGCGTGCTGGTATACCTGTACCGCCCGCTGCTGGAGGCCAGCATCCGGCATCCGTGGGTGACCATCGCCTTGGCCGTCATCGCCTTGGCGCTGACGGCGTTCCCGGCCTCCCGTCTGGGCGGGGAGTTCCTGCCGCCACTGAACGAGGGAGACTTGCTGTACATGCCGACGGCGCTACCGGGCCTGTCGGCGGCCAAGGCCAGCGAGCTGCTGCAGCAGACTGACCGGCTCATCAAGACGGTACCTGAAGTACAGACCGCTTTTGGCAAGGCCGGCCGCGCCGAGAGTGCGACCGACCCGGCGCCGCTGGAGATGTTCGAGACGACGATTCAGTTCAAGCCACGCGACCAATGGCGCGCCGGAATGACGCCCGAGAAGCTGGTCGAAGAGCTCGACCGGGTGGTCAGAGTTCCGGGCTTAACCAACGTCTGGGTACCGCCGATTCGCAATCGCATCGACATGCTGTCAACGGGCATCAAGACACCAGTCGGCGTTAAAGTATCAGGGGCCGACCTGCAGCAAATCGAAGCCGTCACTACGCAAATCGAAAGCGCCGTGCGCACCGTCCCCGGCGTGACCTCGGCGCTGGCCGAGCGGGTCAGCGGCGGTCGCTATATCGATGTGGAGATTGACCGGGCACGAGCCGCCCGCTATGGCTTGTCGGTGGCCGACCTGCAGTCGGTCGTGGCATCGGCCATCGGTGGCGAAAACATCGGCGAAGTCATCGAAGGACGGCAGCGTTTCCCCATCAACCTGCGTTACCCGCGCGACTACCGCGATTCGGTCCAGGCATTGCGTGAACTGCCCATCGTCACCGGGCGCGGAGCACAGGTGCGGCTGCAGGATGTCGCCGATGTCGTCGTCGAATCCGGCCCGCCGATGATTCGCAGCGAGAATGCCCGGCTGGCCGGCTGGGTGTACGTCGATGTCCGCGGCACCGACTTGCGCACGGCAGTGAGAGCGATGCAAGCAGCCGTCGCGACCTCGGTCAAGCTGCCGGCCGGCTATGCCGTTAGCTGGTCCGGTCAGTTCGAGTATCTCGAGCGTGCAACGCAGCGCCTGAAGCTGGTCGTGCCGCTGACACTGCTGGTGATTTTCGGGCTGCTGTATCTCGCATTTCGCTCATCCACCGATGCGCTGTTGCTGATGGCGACCATCCCGTTCGCGCTAGTCGGTGGCCTGTGGTTCATCTGGCTGCTCGGTCATGCGGTATCGGTCGCGACCGCGGTCGGATTCATTGCACTGGCCGGCCTAGCGGCCGAGTTCGGCGTCGTGATGCTGGTTTACCTGCGCAACGCTTGGCACCGACATCTGGACACAGGCGAGCCACCGACCGAGACAGCCTTGCTGGCGGCGATTCGTGAAGGCGCAGTGGCTCGCGTTCGCCCGAAGGCAATGACCGTAGCCACCATCCTGGCCGGCCTACTGCCCATCATGTGGGGAGACGGGGCTGGCTCCGAGGTCATGCAGCGCATCGCTGCGCCGATGGTCGGCGGCATGGTGACCGCACCGCTACTGTCGTTGTTCGTCATCCCTGCCGCTTGGCGCTTGCTGCAGCAACGCAGCCTGCGTCGCTTTGCCGCTGAAAATCAATCCACCCAGCAAAGAAAGGTCGCTTGACATGAAGACTACCGACATCCAAGCCCTCGCCGTGGCCGCCATGGCCACCCTCGCATTCAACGCCTGGGCCGACCATCATCAAGGTACCGGTAAAGGTCGCGAACCGATGGACCACGGGACACATCACGCAGCGCCAAGCGACACGGTCGAACCGACTCTCACCCGAGGCGAAGTGCGTGCCATCAACAAGCAAAAGCAGCGCATCACCTTGAAGCATGACGAAATCAAGAACCTGAACATGGCCGCGATGACGATGGCGTTTGCCGTCAAGGAGCCGGCCATGCTGGACCAAGTGAAGGTCGGCGACAAGGTCGAATTCAAAGCCGTCAAGGACAAAGGCACGTTGACGCTCATCGAATTGCGTTTGACGAAGTAGACGGCCGGTGGTCTCCGACGTCTAACGACGGTGAGCCAATCGCGTCAATGAAGCGGGAAGCGCGCTCGACTCATCGTCGTGTTTTGTCATCAGAGCGACGTAATGACGCCTACCGCTCTCAACCGGGATGTCGAGCAATACATCGCCGGACTTTATGTAAGGAAGCGTCAGCCACTAGGCGCCGTTGATGACCCCATCCGCATCCCCAACCGAGTCCCTGCCTAAGACCTCCCACCCTATTGGCCCGCGCCAAGCATGAAATACCCTTCCAAATACTGAGCCAGCCGAACATCAGCCGCGGCCAGCCTGACCAGCCAACGACCCAGCCTCGGTCATTGGTCTGGGCAAGGTCACCGCAAACGTGATGGCTTCCATCAGTACCTGCAGGTGCGCCAGTGGTCGCTGCCCGCGGTAGCCGGCCTGCACATCGGTCTGCATCGGGGTCTGGTGGCCAACCAAAGGACTCTCGTCAATCCCGAGCACGAAGGCACGGCGCGAGAACGTCGAGCGAAATGCATGCATGCCGACCACCCGGGCGCCCGGCGTCTCGTCGCGCAGGCCGACCTGCTCGAGAAACTGCCGGAACCATTTGTCGGCCTCACCCGTGGCCCGCCCGCGCGCCACCCGCCACTGCGGGAACAGTCGCTTTGCGCGTTGCCGCTTGAGTGCTTCGATATAGTCGACAAAACCGGCCGCCAGCAGTGCCGAGTGCACCGGCACACGGCGCTTCGAGACCTTGTTCTTCACGCGCTTGGTCACCCCCTCACTAGTCTCGCCCTCATTCGTGATATCGGGGTACCAGAGGCCGGTGTCGGGGTCGCGCCGGATGTCGGTCTGCGGGTTCAACTGGCACAGTTCATTGACCCGCGCGCCGGTGTAGAGCCCCAGCATCGGTAGCCAGCAGCGAAAACTCTGGGCAGGGTCAGCAGCTGTGGCTTGCATCTCTGCCCCTTCGAAGAGCCGCATGAGCTCGCCGTCGGTCAACGCTCGCTGCCCGTGGATGCCGGCTGCCCGCGCCCTGGTGTACTAGATAGTCTTTAGCGGCAGCAGCGGAAAGCCCTGGTCGCCGAACGATTCATGTGCCCACTGCAGGAACTGCCGAATCGACGCCAGGTACGTGTCGCGAAAGGTCTTCTCGGCCAGACACACCGGATGGTCAAGGGCGGCAATCTCACGCAGCGACTGGCCGGTTTGCCGATGCAGCGCCTTCCAGTGCGGCGGCAGGCGCTGCAGGAAGTCGAACGCGTCGCGCACCTGCGCATGCTTGACCGTGTCGATGGGCCGGTCGCCGACCAGCTCAAGGAATACCGGCAGACACCCTGCATGCTTGCGGCGCATCGCGTCCTGCTTGGCCGGGTACGCGGCCAGAAAGCGCGTAATGACGGCCGACAGCTGTAGGCGCGGTGTACGCGTCTCGCCTGCTTGCGGGTCATCAGCGAGCGTCGGTGCTACAGAAGTCCGGGGAGTCGAGAGTGCCGCCGCCTTGCCAATGACGTGCGCATGGCGAGCGCTGTCGGCCGTTGCCAGCGTAGGCCGTGACGGGGACAGCATCGCGCGCAGCTGCAGGCGACAAACGTCCGCCGCGAGCTGCTGGTGCCGGGCATGCACGAACAGCCGGCGCACCTGCACGCCGAGAATCAGCGCATGGTCACGCGCCAGCATGAGCGACTCGGTAGGCAATGCATGCACGATTTCGCGGCAGCCGAACGCGTCGCGCAAGTCGATGGGGACGGCGATGCGAAACGCAAGCGCTTGACCGCAGTGTTGCAGGTAGGGGAACGATGCAGGCATCGTTGACTCCGGTTCGTAGCAGGTTTTTGTAGCAGACCGGGGCGCCTGCCGATAAAAACCATCAGAATCAACGACTTAGGTGTACTGGCGGAGAGGGTGGGATTCGAACCCACGGTACCTTGCGGTACGCCTGATTTCGAGTCAGGTACATTCGACCACTCTGCCACCTCTCCAGGTTCGAAAACATGTGGTCGTTTCCGAAAGTCCGCGATTGTAGCAGATGTATTCGGCGGGGGGAACTTTTCTTGGCTAACTCGATGCAACGGTGGGTTTCGCTTCGCTCTACCCACCCTACGGTTCCGACGGTTCTGCTGGCGATGACGGGCAATCAACCCTTCAGCGACTTCACACCGCCCATGTACGGCCACAGCGCTTCAGGCACGCTGATGCTGCCGTCGGCCTGCTGGTAGTTCTCGAGGATGGCGACCAGCGTGCGGCCGACGGCGAGGCCGGAGCCGTTGAGCGTGTGCAGCAGTTCGGGCTTGCCCTGCGCGTTGCGGAAGCGGGCCTGCATGCGGCGGGCCTGGAAGGATTCGCAGTTCGATACCGACGAGATCTCGCGGTAGGTATTTTGCGCCGGCAGCCAGACCTCGAGGTCGTAGGTCTTGGCTGCGCCGAAGCCCATGTCGCCGGTGCACAGCGTGATCACGCGGTACGGCAGGCCGAGTTTTTTCAGGATGTTCTCGGCATGGCCGCACATTTCCTCGAGCTGCTGATACGACTGCTCGGGCGCAGCCACCTGCACCATCTCGACCTTGTCGAACTGGTGCTGACGAATCATGCCGCGCGTGTCGCGGCCGTAGCTGCCGGCTTCGGAACGGAAGCACGGCGAGTGCGCGACGAGGCGCATCGGCAGCTGGTCGGCATTGACGATCTCGCCGCTGACGAAGTTGGTCAGCGTGACCTCGGCCGTCGGGATCAGGTACAGCGCCTCGCTCTCCCCTTCCTGCCCGCCCTTCTTCACCGCGAACAGATCGGCCTCGAACTTCGGCAGCTGGCCGGTGCCCTGCAGCGTGCCGGCGCTGACGATGTACGGCGTGTAGCACTCGGTATAGCCGTGCTCGGCGGTGTGCGTGTCGAGCATAAACTGAGCGAGCGCACGGTGCAGGCGGGCGATGCCGGCTTTCATGACGGTGAAGCGCGCACCGGACAGCTTGGCGCCGGTGTCGAAGTCTAGGCCCAGCGGCGCGCCGAGATCGACGTGGTCTTTCACATCGAAATCGAACTGGCGTGGCGCGCCAACCTTGCGCACCTCGACGTTGCCGCTTTCATCCTGCCCGGCCGGAACGGAGTCGTGCGGGATGTTCGGTATCGCGAGCACGAATTCGGCAATCTTCGCCTGCAGCGCGTCGAGCCGCTCGGCCGAGGCCTTGAGCTCGTCGCCGATGCCGCCCACCTGCACCATCACCGAGGTAGCGTCCTCGCCCTTGCCTTTCAGGATGCCGATCTGCTTCGACAGGCTGTTGCGCTGCGCCTGCAGCTCTTCGGTGCGGGTCTGAATGGCCTTGCGCTCGGACTCGAGCACGTTGAAGGCGTCCACGTCGAGCTTGAACTTGCGCTGCGCGAGACGCTCGGCGACGGCGTTGATGTCCTTGCGGAGGAGCTGGATGTCGATCATGGCTGATGCGGGTGGGATGGCGGAGGAGGGATTGTATCAAGGAGGGACGCGGACAAGCCCAATGGGATTGGGCAGCAGTTCACATCCAAATCACTTTCCGATCCTTGAAAAAATATTTAGGCTACGTCCACCCCTCAGAGACGGCTGTCCCCGGGTGACACATGACAGAGTGCCTCGCTCCTCGAACCGGCGAATGGCCACCCACATCATGGACTGCAACCATCATCGGCAGTGGGAAAGCACCCATCAGTTGCAAAGCACCGATGAGATCGCGCTGTATTTTGAGGCGTGCCTCGAGGCATAAGGCGATGATCCGGTTTTTTTTGAGGAGGGTATTCGCAAACATCGAACGCGCCATGAATCAGATGCCGGATTCAACATCGAAAACAAAGACCGTCTGTCCGAACGACATGGGCGGCCAAGACATCAGCGAGCGCTTCACCGACTGGGACGCGTCAGAGGAACTGAAAAGCGAAGAGGATCTTGCACTTTACTTCGAAGCTTGCCTCAATGAGGACCCGGGAGATGGCAGCCTGATCCGGGCTGCGCTTACCGATATCTGCCTTGCTTGGAAAGCGCTCCTGCAGCGACCAAAGCGACTGTAAACAGTTATTCCGAGGACGTACGTGCAAACCGGAAGAGCAAACTGTAATCTCTCCGGTCTGCCGCTCTCAACGCATCAAGGTAGGCATTTCGTGTTTCGCCGGGTGCCGCCAGAGATGTCCGGCCCCAGCTGAAAGGTAACTTTCCTGTGCGCTCGATAAGCAAATCGGCCATGACGCGGGCATGCCTTCCATTGCCGTTGGCGAATGGGTGTATGCAGACAAGCTTGTGGTGAAATTTCAGGACAATGTCGTCTGCCGCCTCGTTGGCATGAGCCAATTGTACTTTCACGTCTTCCAGTAGATCTCGCAGACGCATTGGGATGTATCGCCAATCGACCCCGATGTTCTTGTCCGACTTGCGAAAGGTCCCCGCCCAGCGCCAGGTGGAACCGAACATGCGGCGGTGCAGTTCACGAACGAATGTTTCCTCGAGGAGTTCACGACGGCGCTGCCGTCGAGCCCAGCGCAAGCCGTCGATGATATTGGCCTGTTCCCATTCATCCAACTCCGCCTGCGTGCGTACATGTTCCGGTATGAGTCCTGCCATCTCATCCGGGTCAAGCGGCGTGGCACCGGGCGGATAATCGAGGCCGTTCACCACAGATCCCGCGGTTTGCGCAATAACTGCTCTGCAAGCTCCTCGATTTGTTCGCGCATGACCTCGTCGTCAACGCTTTGCGACTCCAGCGCCATGTGATGTGCGACCGTGCCGACATGTTGGCGCGCCACTTCGAGCGCTCGTTCGCCCATGATGTCCTTCAGAGGCTTCCTGGGGACGAGGGCATAGTGAAGTTCGCAGTCAAGCGCCTCTGCCATTCGCCGCAAGGAGGTGAGCGTGATCGCACCATCAGCCTCGGATTGCTCAAGCTTTCGGATCGCGGAATCGGATACGTGGACTCGTCGGGCCAGCGCAGACGAACTCATCCCCAAGGTCTTGCGGATCGCGCGCAACCAGCCCGTCGGAGGACGGCCGGGCAAGCGGGAAACACGCCATTTTTCCAGTGAAGCGTCTAGCTGACGAAGCTGAAGTCGACTCAGAGCGGACATTTTGGTAGCTATAAGTAACGTAATATAGAAAAAATATGACCTTAAGCTCCCGAAAAGTCAACCAAAAAGATAGCTATAGGTTGCGAAATAGATTCAACCCATTGTTTATATTGATTATTTTTCGACCTTCCCTCGCGCTTCCGCATCCAGCCGCCGTAAATACGCCAGCTTCTCCCCAATCTTCCCCTCCAGCCCGCGCGGCGTGGGCCGGTACCAGCCCGGTTCGCCTATGCCTTCCGGCAGGTAGGTTTCGCCGGCAGCATAGGCGTCGGGCTCATCATGCGCGTAGCGGTAGAGCTTGCCGTAGCCGAGCTGCTTCATCAGCTTGGTCGGCGCGTTGCGCAGGTGCTCGGGCACGGGGCGGCTCTTGTCCTTGGCGATGAAGGCGCGCACCTGGTTGTAGGCGTTGTAGACGGCATTCGATTTCGCGGCGCAGGCGAGGTAGACCGTCGCCTCGGCCAGCGCCAGTTCGCCTTCGGGCGAGCCCAGGCGCTCGTAGGTTTCGGCGGCGTCGAGCGTCAAGCGCAGCGCGCGCGGGTCGGCCAGACCAATGTCTTCGGATGCCATGCGGATCAGGCGGCGCGACAGGTAGCGCGGATCGGCGCCGCCGTCGAGCATGCGCACCAGCCAGTACAGGGCGGCGTCGGGGTTGGAGCCGCGCACCGACTTGTGCAGCGCCGAGATCTGGTCGTAGAACGCATCGCCGCCCTTGTCGAAGCGGCGCAGCGCATCGCCCAGCGTCTGCTTCAGCAGTTCGACATCGATGGCAGCCTGCTTGGCCTGCGCAGCCGCGCGCAAAACGATTTCGGTGTTGTTGAGCAGCTTGCGGCCGTCGCCGTCGGCGCTGGCCACCAGCATCGCCTTCGCTTCATCATCGATGGTCGCGGTGTTGTCCAGTGCGAGCGCACGGTCGACCAGCAGCGCCAGGTCGTCGTCGCCCAGCGACTTCAGCACGTAGACCGCCGCGCGCGACAGCAGGGCGCTGTTGACCTCGAACGACGGGTTCTCGGTGGTCGCGCCAATGAAGGTGAACAGCCCGCTCTCCACATGCGGCAGGAAGGCGTCCTGCTGGCTTTTGTTGAAGCGGTGAACCTCGTCGACGAACAGGATGGTCGGGCGGCCGGAAGTAGCCTGCAGGATCTGCGCGCGCTCGACCGCCTCGCGGATGTCCTTCACGCCCGACAGCACGGCCGACAGCGCAATGAACTCCGCGCTGAACCCCTGCGCCATCAGTCGCGCCAGCGTGGTCTTGCCAACGCCCGGCGGGCCCCAGAGGATCATCGAATGCGGCTGGCCGGATTCGAAGGCCACGCGCAGAGGCTTGCCCGGGCCGAGCAGGTGCTGCTGGCCAATGACTTCGTCAAGGGTCGCGGGGCGGAGGCGTTCGGCGAGGGGGGTGGTCGGCCTCACTGCTGCAACACATCCGCCCCCTTGGGCAACACGAACTTGAACTGCCCCGCAGGCAGCGCCGGGTTCTTCTCAAATTTCGTGAAACTCAGCACTGACACCTGCCCGAAGCTGTCGCGCAGCTCCATTGCCACCGGCACGCCGTCCTTCAGGCCGATGCCGATTTTTTCGAACTGGGTGTCTTTCGATTTCGGGATCGCCTGCAGCCACTCGACGCCTTCGCGCGCACCGGCTTCGGTCAGCGTGAAGTTCTTGTCGAGGTCGTTGCTGCCGAACAGGATGGCCGCCGGCGACGAGCCGAGCGCGTCGCCCAGCGCGCGCACGGTCACCTGGTTGAGGTCCTTGTCATGAATGTAGAGGTTCTCGCCATCGGCCTGCAGCACTTGCTGGTAGGGCTTGCGGTAGGTCCAGATGAACTTGCCCGGCCGCGCGAAGGCAAAGCTGCCGCTGGCTTCGTTCGAGGTGCGCAGCTTGCCGCCCTCTTCCTTCACCATCCGCTGCTGGAACTCGCCGCGGGCGGATTTGGTGTTGGCGACGAAGGCCTTGAATTGGTCGAGGGCGGCGGCGTGGGTTAGGGCGGGGAGTAGCAGTGAGAGGGCCAGCAGAGTGCGGGCGATGAGCGGCGGATTTCGCTTCGCTCTATCCGCCTTACGGTTCCTGGATGGGCCGTAGGGCGGATAGAGCCCAAGGCGAAATCCGCCATCACGCACCCGAAAAAAAATCTCGCTCGTCTTCGCCATCCGTCACCCCTGTTCCGCCGATGCCCCCGGCACCAAGATCTCCCGGTTGCCGTTCGACTGCATGGAAGAGACCATCCCGCTCTGCTCCATCTGCTCGAGCAGGCGTGCGGCGCGGTTGTACCCGATGCGCAGGTGGCGCTGCACCAGCGAGATGGAGGCACGCCGGTGCTGCAGCACGACCTGTACCGCCTGGTCGTACATCGGGTCGGCCTCGCCCCCGCCGCCGCCTTCGCCAACCGCGCTGCCGTCGCCGCCTTCGGCCACGCCGCCCTCGAGGATGCCCTCGATGTAGTTCGGCTCGCCCTGCGCCTTCAGGTGCTCGACCACGCGATGCACTTCATCGTCCGACACGAAGGCGCCGTGCACGCGCACCGGCAGGCCGGTGCCGGGCGGCATGTACAGCATGTCGCCCATGCCGAGCAGCGCTTCCGCACCCTGCTGGTCGAGGATGGTGCGCGAGTCGATCTTCGACGACACCTGGAACGCGATGCGGGTCGGCACGTTGGCCTTGATGAGGCCGGTGATCACGTCCACCGACGGACGCTGGGTCGCGAGGATCAGGTGGATGCCGGCGGCGCGCGCCTTCTGCGCGATGCGGGCGATCAGCTCTTCGACCTTCTTGCCGACGACCATCATCAGGTCGGCCAGTTCGTCGATGATGATGACGATGGTCGGCAGCTTCTCCAGCGGCTCCGGCGCGTCCGGCGTCAGGCTGAACGGGTTCGGCAGTTTCTCTTCCTTTTTGGCCGCATCGGCGATCTTCTGGTTGAAGCCGGCCAGGTTGCGCACGCCGAGCTTGGACATCAGCTTGTAGCGGCGCTCCATTTCATTGACGGCCCAGTTCAGCGCATGGCCGGCCTGCCGCATGTCGGTCACGACCGGCGCCAGCAGATGCGGGATACCTTCATAGATCGACAGTTCCAGCATCTTGGGGTCGATCAGGATCAGCCGCACCTGGTTCGGGTCGGCCTTGTACAGCAGCGACAGGATGGTGGCATTGATGCCGACCGACTTGCCCGAGCCGGTGGTGCCGGCCACCAGCAGGTGCGGCATCTTGGCCAGATCCGCCACCACCGGGTTGCCGGCAATGTCCTTGCCCAGGCCCACGGTCAGCAGCGATGTATTGTCGTTGTAGACCTTGGAGCCAACGATTTCGGTCAGGCGCACGATCTGGCGCTTGGGGTTCGGCAGCTCGAGGCCCATGTAGTTCTTGCCGGGGATGGTCTCGACCACGCGGATCGAGGTCAGCGACAGCGCGCGCGCGAGATCACGCGCGAGGTTGACGATCTGGCTGCCCTTGACGCCGGTGGCCGGCTCGATCTCGTAGCGGGTAATGACGGGGCCCGGATAGGCGGCCACCACCTTGACCTCGACACCGAAGTCGCCGAGCTTCTTCTCGATCAGCCGGCTGGTGAATTCCAGCGTCTCGACGCTGACGGTTTCCTGTGCGGCCGGCGGCTCGTCGAGCAGCGACAGCGGCGGCAGGTTGGTGTCGGGCAGGTCGAGGAACAGCGACACCTGCTTTTCCTTTTCCACGCGCTCGGACTTCGGCACATGGACCACCTGCGGCACGATCTGTATCGGCGGCGCCTCGACGATTTTTTCGCGCTCCTTGACCACGGCCTCCTCGCGCTTGACGGCGGCCTCTTCGCCGATCTTGCGGTCCTGGCGCGCGGCGTACAGCTGCACCAGCCACTGCGCGGCACTATCGAGCGCCGCGCCCAGCCTCTCGGCCACCGCCAGCCAGGAAACATGGAAACAGAGCGAAAAGCCAAGCCCGAACAGCACCAGCAGAATCAGCGTCGCGCCGTTGAAGCCCAGCGCGGCCTGCGCAAACGTGCCGATCAGTTCGCCCAGTACGCCGCCGGGGTCGCGCGGCAGCTGCACTTTCCACGAGTACATGCGCACGCTCTCGAGCGCCGAACTGCCGATGACCAGCAGCACGAAGCCCGCGGCGCGGATGCCGAGTTCGAAGCGATGGCGCTTCTCCGGCGTCTTCTGCAGCAGGAAACGGTTGGCGAGCTGCCGGTAGCTGACCCAGACCGAGGCCAGCAGGGCCACGCAGAACCACCACGCGGAAAAGCCGAAGACGTACAGCATCAGGTCGGCCAGCCAGGCGCCGGCGCTGCCGCCCCAGTTGGTCGGGCGGCCGCCCATGCCGGCATGCGACCAGCCGGAATCGCCGCGCGAGTAGGTGTACAGCACCAGCGTCAGGTAAACCCCGAGGACGGCGAACAGCGCCCAGCGCGCTTCGGACAGCAGGCGCAACAGGCGGTTCGGCAGCGGATCGGGTGTCGCTTCGGCGGTGTTGCGGGTGTAGGAAGAGGGGGTTCGGGTCATGGATGGATTTCAGCGGGCCCGGAGGCGGACGGTCAGTTCCACTATAATGGGCGTTCGTTTCGGGCGGCAATATCGCACGATTCAAGACAGGATGATACTCCCTCCGGTGCCCTTTCCTCCTCGAAAACAGCGCACGCTACCCTCCCCTTTTTTATTGTTGATTTCAGAAGAGTCCCATGTCCCTTCCCAAGCATGCACGCGTCCTGATCATTGGTTCCGGCCCGGCCGGCTACAGCGCTGCCGTCTACGCCGCGCGCGCCAACCTCAAACCGGTGCTGGTGACCGGCGTCGAGCAGGGCGGCCAGTTGATGACCACCACCGACGTAGAGAACTGGCCCGGCGACCCGATGGGCGTTCAGGGCCCGGAACTGATGCAGCGGCTGCTGCAGCATGCGGAGCGCTTCAACACCGAGATCATCTTTGACCACATCCACACCACGCATCTGAACGAGCGTCCGTTCCGGCTCGAGGGCGATGCCGGCGTCTACACCTGCGACGCGCTGATCATCGCCACCGGCGCCTCGGCGCAGTATTTGGGCCTCGAGTCCGAGCAGGCCTTCATGGGCAAGGGCGTGTCTGCCTGCGCCACCTGCGATGGCTTCTTCTACAAGAACCAGGACGTGGCCGTGATCGGCGGCGGCAACACCGCGGTCGAGGAGGCGCTGTACCTGTCGAACATCGCGAAGAAAGTCACCGTCATCCATCGCCGCGACAAGTTCCGCGCCGAACCCATCCTGATCGACCGCCTGCTGGCCAAGGTCGCCGAGGGCAAGGTCGAGATCAAGTGGAACCACGTACTCGAGCGGGTAACGGGCGACGACAGCGGCGTCACCGGCATCGACATCAAGTCGACTGCCGACGGCGCCTCGACCGCCGTGCCGGTACACGGCGTGTTCGTGGCCATCGGCCACAAGCCCAACACCAGCATCTTTGAAGGGCAGCTCGAGATGAAGAACGGCTACATCATTACGAGAAGCGGCATCGAAGGCATGGCGACCATGACCTCGGTCGAAGGCGTGTTCGCCTCCGGCGATGTGCAGGATCACGTGTACCGCCAGGCGATCACCAGCGCCGGCACCGGTTGCATGGCGGCGCTCGATGCGCAGCGGTATCTCGAGGCGCAGGAGTGATGTCGTTTGGCAGTGGGTTGGGCTGCGCTCTACACGCGCGGCGGTTTCCGAGTCGCAGCAGTACATTGATGGTCTGATGGCGGGTTTCGCTGCGCTCTACCCGCCCTACGTCCGGCGAAACAACTCGAGTTTGATGGCGGGTTTCGCTGCGCTCTACCCGCCCTACGTCCGGCGAAACAACTCGAGTTTGATGGCGGGTTTCGCTGCGCTCTACCCGCCCTATGTCCGGCGAAACAACTCGAGTTTGATGGCGGGTTTGGCGAAACCTTCGGTTTTCGCTTCGCTCTACCCGCCCTATGTACCATTAGGTGGACTGCATCGGATCAGGCCATAGGGCGGGTAGAGCCGCAGGCGAAACCCGCCGCCAACCCGAGCGTACCGTAGGGCGGATAGAGCGAAGCGAAATCCGCCGCCACCCCGAACAGCCCGTGGGGCGTATAGAGCGAAGCGAAAACCGAAGGTTTCGCCAAATCCGCCGTCACTCCAAACAACCCAAAAGGTCCTCCGATGAAAAACCTCGCCGACCTGAAGGCCCTGCAACTGCGACTGAAGGAAAAAGCCGCTGCCGCCGCTGAGGCCGAGCGCCGGCGGCGCGAGCTGGCAGAGCAGCGCGAGCGCGAGGCCAATCTCTTCCGCGACAGCATCGGCAATGTCCAGCCGCTGAACGCGCCGCCGCGCGTGGTCCCGGACCCACCCCGCCCGCCGCCGATAGCGCACCAGCGCATGGCCGACGACGAGGCGGTGATGCAGGAATCGCTGTCCGACGAATTCAGCATCGACACCCTGCTCGAGGTCGATGAAACCCTCAGCTATGCGCGCAGCGGCGTCGGCCCGGACGTGCTGCGCAAGCTGCGCGGCGGCGGCTGGGTCACGCAGGGGCAGCTGGACCTGCACGGCCTGCGGGTCGACGAGGCGCGACAAGCGGTCGGGCAGTTCATCCGCGATTCGGTCAAGCGCGGCGTGCGCTGCGTGCGCATCGTCCACGGCAAGGGCCTCGGGTCGATGAACAAGAAGCCGGTGCTGAAGCAGAAGGTCAGGAACTGGCTGGTTCAGAAGGAAGAAGTCATTGCCTTCTGCACCGCGCGCGCTGCCGATGGCGGCAGCGGCGCGTTGATGGTGTTGCTGAGGGGATGAGTTACACCGCGTCCGGCCCGGTCTCGCCGGTGCGGATGCGGATCACCTGCTCGACCGCGGTGACGAAAATCTTGCCGTCGCCGATCTTGCCGGTGCGCGCGGCCTTCACGATGGCTTCGACCGCATGCTCGACCACGTCGTCGGCGACGACGACCTCGACCTTCACCTTCGGCAGGAAATCCACCACGTACTCGGCACCGCGGTAGAGCTCGGTATGGCCTTTCTGCCGGCCGAAGCCCTTGACCTCGGTGACGGTCAGGCCGCTGACGCCGACGGTGGCAAGCGATTCGCGCACTTCGTCGAGCTTGAACGGTTTGATGACGGCGGTGATCTGCTTCACGGGAACTCCTCTATCGATCTTTATTGGAAAAACGTCACTCTTTGAATGTCGAGGTGATCGGGTAGCGCCAGTCGCGCCCGAACGCGCGGTGCGTGACCCTCGGCCCGACCGGCGCCTGCCGGCGCTTGTATTCGTTGATCTTGATCAGCCGCGTGATGCGGTCGACATCGTCCTTACGATAACCCGCAGCCAGCAGTTCCGCAACGCCCTGCCCTTCTTCCATGTACAGCTTCAGGATGCCGTCGAGGACCTCGTAGGGCGGCAGCGAATCCTGGTCCACCTGGTTAGGCCGCAGCTCGGCCGACGGCGGTCGGGTCAGGATGCGCCGCGGGATGACCTCGGACATGCCATTTCGGTAATCACACAGCCGGTAGACCAGCGTCTTCGCAATGTCCTTGATCACCGCGTAGCCGCCGGCCATGTCGCCGTACAGTGTGCAGTAGCCGGTCGCCATCTCGCTCTTGTTGCCGGTGGTGAGCACGATCGCGCCGCTTTTGTTCGACAACGCCATCAGCAGCGTGCCGCGGATGCGGGCCTGCAGGTTTTCTTCGGTGGTGTCTTCCGGCAGGCCGGTGAACAGCGGCGACAGCGAACGCCGGAACGCGTCGAAGCAGTCGGCAATCGGGATTTCGTCGTAGCGCACGCCCAGCCGGGCGGCCATGTCGCGCGAGTCGATCCACGAGATCTCGGCCGTGTACGGCGACGGCATCATGACCGCGCATACCTTGTCCGCGCCCAGCGCATCGACGGCAATGGCCAGCGTCAGCGCCGAGTCGACGCCGCCCGAGAGGCCGATGATGGCGCCCGGAAAACCGTTCTTGCCGACGTAGTCGCGCACGCCCAGCACCAGCGCCGCATAGACCTGCGCCTCGATGGCCAGGGGTTCCGGCAGCGGCAGTTCTTCCGGCTGGCCGTCGGTGAAGCGCACCAGCGCGAGGTCTTCGCCGAACGACGCCAGCTGCGCGCACAGCGCGCCGTCGGCGTCGAGTACGAACGACGATCCGTCGAACACCAGTTCGTCCTGCGCGCCGACGAGGTTGGCGTACACCAGCGCCATGCCCTGGCCGCTGACGTTTTCGCGCAGGGTATCGACGCGCAGGTGCTGCTTGTGCATGTGGTAGGGCGAGGCGTTCGGCACCAGCAGCACCTGCGCGCCCTGCTCGCGCGCCTTGCGCGGCATGCCCGCATACCAGGTGTCCTCGCAGATGTTGATCGCGAAGCGCGTGCCCTTGACGTCGAAAGTGCAGACATCGTCGGCGGCATCGAAATAGCGCTTCTCGTCGAAGACGGTGTAGTTCGGCAGCGAGTGCTTGCGGTAGGTGGCGACGATGCGCCCTTCGCACAGCACGGAGGCGGCGTTGTACTGGCGGTCGTCCTCGGCCAGCGGATGGCCGACGACCAGATGTAGGCCCGCGAGGTCGGACAGCGACTCGGCCAGCGCCTGCAACGCCTGTTGCGATTTTGCGTAGAATGAGCGCCGCAGCAGCAGGTCTTCCGGCGGGTAGCCGACGAGCGAGAGTTCCGGCGTGACGACGATGTCGGCGCCCTGGCCTGCGCCGCGCCGCGCGCAATCGGCGATGCGCGCGCTGTTGCCGGCGAGGTCGCCGACGGTGCTGTTGATCTGGGCTAGTGCTACGGTGACTGGCATCGAGACTGAACTTCCTTGCGCTTCAATGAGGCCGACTCTGGACAACCCGGATTATCGCACGCGAATCCTTTCCTCTCTGGCAGAGGCCGGCCAGTCCGCGTGGGACGGCCTGGTGCAGGCGCAGACCGAAGCCAACCCCTTCCTCTCCTACGCTTTCCTGCATGCGCTGCATGAATCGGGCAGCGCATCGGAAGACAGCGGCTGGCAGCCGCAATTCCTGACGCTGTGGCGCGGCGATGCGCTGGCAGCCGCGCTGCCGATGTACGCCAAGTTTCATTCCTACGGCGAATACGTGTTCGACTGGGCATGGGCCGATGCCTACCGGCGCAATGGGCTCGATTACTACCCGAAGCTTCTTTCGGCGATACCCTTCACGCCGGTCACGGGCTCGCGCCTGATGGCGATCGACGACGCGGCGCGTGCGGCGCTGCTGCAGGCGCTGCTCGGCGTGCAGCAGGCCAGCGGGCTGTCGTCGACGCACATCCTGTACCCGCCGCAGGCCGAGGCGCTGCAACTCGAGGCCGCCGGCTTCCTGTTGCGCAAGGGCGTGCAGTTTCATTGGCAGAACGAAAGCTACGACAGCTTCGAGCAGTTCCTGGCGACGCTGGAGCAGAAGAAGCGCAAGAACATCCGGGCCGAGCGGCGCAAGGTGCAGGAAGCCGGCATCACGCTGCGGCGGGTCGAGGGCCGCGACGCCACCGAGGCCGACTGGCGCTTCTTCAAGCGCTGCTACGACCACACCTACCGCGAGCATTATTCGACGCCCTACCTGAACCTCGATTTTTTCCTGCGCATCGGCGCGACGATGCCGGACAACGTCCTGCTGGTCGTCGCCGAGCGCGACGGACGGCCGATCGCCTCGTCACTGCTGGTCTACGACCGCCACGCGCTGTACGGCCGCTACTGGGGCTGCGTCGAGCATCATCCCTGCCTGCACTTCGAGACCGCGTACTACCAGCCGCTCGAGTTCTGCATCGAGCGCCGCATCGCCGCGTTCGAGGGCGGCGCCCAGGGCGAGCACAAGATGGCGCGCGGCTTCCTGCCGCAGCAGACATGGTCCGCGCACTGGCTAGCGCACCCGGGGTTTTCCGATGCGGTCGAGCGTTTCCTTGCGCAGGAGGGCAAGGGGGTGGAGGCGTATGTGGGAGAGTTAAACGAGCGGAGTCCGTTCAAGTGATTGCCCAGTGAGGGCGACGAACGGAAGGGGTGGCGGGTTTCG
>JAMNXS010000101.1 GCA_023653025.1 Burkholderiaceae bacterium | reverse complement strand
GGCATGCTCGCCGCGCGGCTGGCGGGGCTCGAGGTAGCCATCGTCCGCAGCGAGTTTTTTGCCGACGAGCGCTTCGACCAGGCGCGGGTGGTGGTGGATGAGTTGACAGCGCTGGTGCCGGCGGTGGAACGGGTGTAGCAGGTTCGGTGACGGGCGCAGGCACGGCGGATTTCGCTGCGCTCTATCCGCCCTACGTACAACAGTCCGGTCCGACACCCCACGCCACCCACGAAACGAATATCAGCCCGATCTGACCGTAGGGCGGATAGAGCCGCAGGCGAAATCCGCCGAACCAACCGACGACCATAGGGCGGATAGAGCGCAGCGAAATCCGCCGTGCCACCTGCGATCAAACCGAAAACCCCGTTAGAACGGCGCGTTCAGCTTCACGATTGTCCAGTTCAGGTAGCCCGCAAACCCGACCCAGGCGAGGTAAGGCAGCAGCAGCGCCGCCGACAGCGGCGCATACACGCGCACCAGCACGATCAGGAGCAGCACCGACAGCCATAGCGGCACGACTTCGACCAGTGCCCAGTCCGGCCGCTTGATCGTGAAGAAGAGCACGCTCCACAGAATGTTGAGCGCGACGTTGGCCAGCAGCGCGACCAGGAAACGGCGCCGCTGCAGCGGGTCACCGCGGCGCCACGCGCGCACGCCGGCGATGCCGGTCAGCAGGTAGATCGTCGTCCAGGCCGGCCCGAACAGCCAGTCCGGCGGCTGCCACGCGGGCTTGACGAGACTGAAGTACCAGGGGCCGATGTCGGTCGCGAGGCCGCCGACCATGCCGGTGACCACGGCGAGGATGACGGCGACGACGATCGGTTGCTTCGTAGAGCGGGCCTGCTGCATGTCGGTTCCTGCCTCATTCGTGTCGGGGGCGCCGGCTCGCGAGGCAGGAGCGGGTCAGACCTTGGCCAGTCCGAGCAGGTGCGCCATGTCCTTGAAGAAGATTTTCACGTGCGCCAGCGGCTTCGCGCGCACCAGTTCCTTGTTCATGTACGCGTCGAAGGTCAGCTTCTGCACATCCCTGTCCCTGCACATCGCGACGAAGCGTTCGCGCCGCTTGTCGCTGGAATACCAGAAGTGCTGCATGATACCCAGAACCCAGAAAACCTTCCCATGCGCGCGCATAAACTGCCGGCGCGCGTTCGCCAGGCAGCGCGCGTCGCCGGTGGCGAGCAGGACCTCGACGGCATCGGCCGCCAGCCGGCCGCCGGCCATTGCGTAGTAGATGCCCTCGCCCGACGAGGGAGCGACCACGCCGGCGGCGTCGCCGGCCAGCACCACGTCGCGCCCGTTGTCCCAGCGCGGCAGCGGCTTCATCGGCAGCGGCGCGCCCTCGCGCCGCACGGTCTCGGCAGCGTGCAGGCCGACCGCGCTGCGCAGCGCCGAAGTCGCATTGCGCAGCGAGAAGCCCTTGTCGGCGCTGCCGGTGCCGATCGACAGCGTATCTCCGTGCGGGAACACCCAGCCATAGAAGTCGGGCGACAGGTGGCCCTGATAAAACACGTCGCAGCGCGAGCCGTCGTAGCCGTCGGGCTTGACCGCCGGCGCGCGCACGATCTCGTGATAGGCAAACACGTATTTCGTCTTTTCCGCGCCCGGCACCGCCTGCTGCGCCACCGCCGATTTCGCGCCATCGGCGCCGACGATGGCCCGCGCCCGCACGCTGCGCAGGCGGCGCTCGCCCGCGTCGTCGCCTTCGCTCCAGGTAACGGTGCTGACGCCGTCGTCGTCGATGCCGAGCCGCTCGAACTTGCCGTTCGCGCGCACCGCACCGGCCGCCGCCGCGCGCTCGCGCAGCCATTCGTCGAAATGCTCGCGATCGACCAGGCCGACGAAGCCGCCTTCGATCGGTATGTCGACCTGCAGCCCCGACGGCGCGATCATGCGCGCCGAGCGCGCCTTGGCCACCAGCAGGTGATCGGGAAGGTCGAAGTCCTTGATCGCGCGCGGCGGTATCGCGCCGCCGCAGGGCTTGATGCGGCCGGCACGGTCGAGCAGCAATACGCGCCGGCCGCGCCGTGCGAGGTCATGGGCGGCCGTGGCGCCGGCCGGGCCGCCGCCGACGACGACCACATCGAAGGTTTCGTTCATGGAGGGCTCCGCTGGGCTGTCAGTTTCAGGAATAGGACGGCTGCACGCCGCCGGCCGGCTGCGCCTCTGTCCGCAAGCCCATCGGGATGCGCGAGGCCAGCAGCGCCGAGCCGACGAACAGCATCGCCTCGAGCGCGAACACGGTGCCGTAGGCGGCGCCGGAAGAGGGGATCAGCCAGTGCGTCAGATCGCTGGCGGCGGTGCCGATCAGGCCGCCGAAGCCGAAGGCAATCGCCTGCGCAGCGCCCCACAGGCCCATGCGCACGCCTTCGCGCGCGGCGCGGCCCTGCGTGGCCAGCCGCATCATCTGGCCGATGGCTGCGATCGAGAACGCGCCATTGGCCGCGCCCATCAGGAACACATTGGCCTTCAGCGGCCAGGGCGGCCCGACATGGCCGGCGACGGCCAGGCCGGCCAGCGCCATGGCCGACGCGATGCAGCCGCCGACGCACCAGAGCCGCAACGAGCCGGCGCGGCCGCGCGCAAAACGGCTGCCGACCAGGGCCACCAGCAGCATGCCGGCCAGCACGCCGCCGTGCTGGATGCCCGACAGGCTGGTCGACTCGCCGGGCGTGAAGCCGAACACGCTGCCGGCGAAGGGCTCGAGGATCAGGTCCTGCGCGCTGTAGGCCAGCATCGAGATGAAGATGAATATCGTGAACTGGCGCGCCGCGCCCTCCTGCCAGACATCGGCTAGCGCGACCCGGAATGGCACCGCCTGCGCGGGCGGACGCGGCACGGCATCGTCGGCCGGATCGCTCTCGACGCGGAACAGCGCGATCACGGTGACGGCCAGCGCCAGCGCGCAGACCGCCAGCGTGACGGCCAGCAGCCGCATCGGCGTGTACGGGTCGAGCAGCTTGCCGGCGGTGCCGGCGGTGACGGCAAAGCCGACGATCATCATCAGCCAGACGATGGTGGCGGCCGCCGCGCGCCGTTCGTCGGCCACGCGCATGGCCAGCAGCACCAGCAGCGAGGTGCCGGCCGCGCCGACGCCGAGCCCGATCAGCACGAATCCGGCGGTCGCCAGCAGCAGGCCGAGTACCGGCGAGTCGCTGATCCACAGCGTGGCCAGCGTCGCGCTGACGGCGCCGGCGGCCAGCACTGCCATGCCGCCGATGATCCACGGCGTACGCCGCCGGCCGCTGTCCGAGCCGTGGCCCATTTTCGGGCGCGACACCTGCACCAGATAGTGCAGTGCGACCAGCGCGCCCGGCAGCAGGGCCGGCAGCATCAGCTCGACCACCATCACGCGGTTCAGCGTCGACGTCATCAGCACCACGATCGCGCCCAGCGACGCCTGCACCATGCCCAGCCGCACCACTTGCAGCCATCCGAAACGCCTGTCCATGTTCAGCCCCCCGTGGCGCGCAGCGCGAAGGCCGCGACCATCATTCCCGTCACCAGCAGCGGCATGCCGAACGCGGAGAGCTTCAGCGCCCTCTCTACCGGCGACGCCACGAATGCCTGCATCAGTTTCAGCTGCCCCAGTACCAGCGCCGCCACCGCCAGCGCATGCAGCGGCTGCTGCCAGCCGAGCAACAGCGCGACCACGCCCAGCTGCGGCACCACCATCACCCAGCAGGCGGTGCGCGCGGCGCGCATCACGCCCAGCTGCACCGGCAGCGAGCCGACTCCCATCTGGCGGTCGCCGTCGACCGACTTGAAGTCATTCAGCGTCATGATCCCGTGCGCGGCCGCGCTGTAGAGCAGCGCCAGCAGCAGCGAGCGCTCGCCCGGCATCGCGCCGCCGGCCATTACGGCTGCGCCGGTGATCCAGGCCAGCCCCTCGTAGGACAGGCCGCAGGCGGCATTGCCCCACCAGCCATTGTTCTTCAGCCGCAGCGGCGGCGCGCTGTAAGCCCAGGCCAGCAGCAGGCCGGCGATTGCCGCGCCGAAGCCCCAAGGGCCGAGCGCGGTCGCCACGGCCAGCGACAGCGCGGTCCACAGAATGGCGATGTACAGGCCCCAGCGGCCCGGCATGCGGCCCGACGGAATCGGACGCTGCGGCTCGTTGATCGCGTCCACATGCCGGTCGAACCAGTCGTTTACGGCCTGGCTGGTCGCGCACACCATCGGCCCGGCCAGCAGGATGCCGACCGCGATCAGCTGCCACTGCCCGCTGGCCGGCACGCCCGAGGCCACGGCACCGCAGGCGAACGCCCACATCGGCGGGAACCAGGTGATCGGCTTGAGCAGTTCGGCGACGGTGGACAGGGAAGGGCGGGCCATGCGGACGATTGTGCATGGCGGGGCGGAGTGCGTCAACTCAAGTTGACGGTTTATTGAGTAGTGGTTTTGTTACGGTCCGGCGGAGGGAGGCCCACCGAAACAGGCGCTCAACCGCCGCTCAACCGCCGCCGAGGTTTCCTATACCGTACTGCCGCAGCTTCACGTACAGGCTCTGCCGTGACAGCCCGAGGATTTCGGCGGCGGTGGCGCGGTTGTCCTGCGTCAGCTTCAGCGCGGCCTCGATCGCGAGTTTCTCGATCAGCTCGGTGGTTTCGCCGACGATCTCGCGCAGCGGCACGCGGCCAACGAGTTCGGTCAGCTGCTCGGCGGAATGCGGAATCTCGTGGCGTCCCGCCTCGCCGCCCAGCCGGCGGCCGATGTCGCGAATCGTGAAGCCGAGGCCGCCGCCGGCGCCGGCGTTGGCCACGGCCACCGCCGAGATCTCGACCGGGATCGAGCCGCCGGTCTGGTCGCGCATGGTGGTGGCGAACAGCCGCACGCTGCCGCGCTGGCGCAGGTTGGCCAGCAGCACGTTGAGGTCGATGCCGGCGCGGCCGAGCCAGCGGCCGAGCGACTCGCCAAGCGCCTGCTCGGCACGCCCGAGGCGCACCAGCTCGGCGAACGCGCGGTTGACGACAGTGATGTCGCCATCGTTGTCGGTGACGACGAAAGCGTCGGGCGTCTGCTCGAGCACGCGCAGCACGGTGTCCGCGCGCTCGTCGCTGCCGGGCGCGGGCGCGGCGGACGGATCGTCGATGCGCAGCAGGAACAGCTCGCCGGCTTCCTCGTGCATGACCGAGACGGCCAGCGTGACGGTCCGGCTGCCGAGCTTGACCAGCAGCTGGTCGGGCTTGCCGCTGGCATGGACGGTATCGAGCAGCTGCGCGACCTGCGAGCGAGCGACCGGGTCGACGCAGTCGAGAATGCTGCGGCCGACCACTTTCAGCACCGGTTCGCCGAGCGCGCCGGCGGCCGCCGGATTGGCTTCGATGATCTTCAGGTACTTGCCCTCGACCACCAGCACGCCTTCGGAGGTCAGGTCGAACAGGACCCGGTAACGCGATTCGAGGTGGCGCAGGCGCAGGTAGTCGCGCTCCAGCGCCTGCTGCGCATCGACCAGCTGCTGCTGCAGGTCGGCCAGCCCGCGCAGGTCGCGGCCGAGCGCGATCATGCGCCCGCGCGGGCCGACCCGGATCACGCAGAACGACAGCGGCACATCGGGGCCGTCGCCGGCCGGTATGTTTACTTGCCGCCAGGTCTGCAGCGAACCGTCGCCAGCTTCGGTCAGCAGGCGCGCGATCTTGGGCCGGCTCTCGATGGTGACGATCTCGGACCAGGGCTTGCCGGTCCAGTGGACGCTGCCGCCGCTGGCGGCCACCGCGCCGGTGGCCGACGATACGTCGGTGATCACGCCCTCGCCGTCCAGCACCAGCACCACGTCGGCCGACGCGGACAGCAGCGCCGCCAGCGCTTCCGGCCCGATGCCGGTCAGCGATTGTTTCGGAGAGTCGAATGTGGTCACAAATGAGGTGCGTGCTGGGGTAGTCATGGGCGGCAGTACGCCGGCTGGGGTGGCCGGGAAAAACGGAAAGTCGAGGGGAGTGTGGGGCTAAATGACTGAATGATCAAGCCAACCTGTCACAGCAATGTGTCAGTTCAGCCTGATTTCTCGCTGCGCTTGCAACAATCTTTGCGCCAGATCAAGCGCTTCGCGTGCGTCGCTCGACACGCCGTCCGCGCCCATCGGCAACGCGAGTTCGGGCCGGCGCAGGAACAGCGGGCCGCCGACCATGATCGCCATGCGCGGGTTTTGCGAGGTCTTGCGCGCTGCCTTGATGGTGCTGACCAGATCCTCGATTTCGGCGTCCTGGCTGGCCGACAGCGCGAACACATCGAACCAGTGGGTCGACAGCGTCGCCTGGATGAGCCCGGGTTCGGGCGCGGGTATGGCCAGCACCACCCAGCCCTCGCGCCGGAAGAATTCCGCCAGGATCGACAGGCCCATCGTGTGCTGCTGGCCGGGCAGGGTGGCCATCAGGATGCGGCGCTCGCCGGCGCGATCCAGCCGCGCGCCGCCGGCCCCGGCCTGGAAGGACGGACTCAGTTCATGCAGCATCGCCTGCATGCGCGACAGGCACAGCGTCACTTGCGAAAAATTGCAGTGGTCGGATTCCCACCACTGGCCCAGCACTTGGGCGGTGGCGGTGAACAGGTCGAGGAACACATGTTCGAGTGCCACGCCCTGCTCGAGATGCGCGGCCAGCAGCGCGCGTGCCGCTTCGGGCGAGCGCTCGAGCAGGGCGCGCGCGAACACCTCCACCTGGGCCGGGCGGATCGTGGCCATGCGCTGCG
>JAMNXS010000023.1 GCA_023653025.1 Burkholderiaceae bacterium | reverse complement strand
GAGCTGCTGCAGCCTCGCGGTTGTACTTTGGGCATTGGTTATGCCGATTATCACCGGCTAAAGGGAGCTTCGGATATCCCATTTATGCGACTGCTGAATGATAGCCTTCCGATATCCGTCCAAGACCGTTCGGCCGCGATTTTTTTCTGACTAAAAAGCTTCTGCATCCAGCCTTTTAAGAAATGAAATTGCCTGATTCAAGCAACTGAGGGAAAGGCTACGATGCGGAATTCTTACTGCCAGCCTCGTTTCCGACGGAGAGCAGGCCAACTGCAGCGGCCAAGGGGCAGGGGAGGCGTAGTGGCATCGCTGCAAAGTCTGTTCAAGCTGCAGTGCCTTCAAGTAGCTGTTGGTCCGCGCGAGCACCACGACAAACTCGGGTATCGGAGGGTCGGCAGCATCCAGAAAGGCAATGCCGTAGCCATCGTCGCCATCAAGGCGAACGCGGCGCCTGCTGTCGAGTTTCAGCCCCGGGAGTCCGATTTGGACACCAAATTCGGAGACAATCTGATCGGTCCAGTCCATATAAATTGCATCCCCGATTTAACTTGATGTCGGCTCATTCTCGGGATCCGACTCCTCTTGAGCGATTGCGTCATCGAGCGCGTTTTGTAATGATTCCAGTAAGGCGATACGCGCAAGGTCATCTTCGAAAAGTCGATGTGGAAATTCCCTCAGGATTTGCGACAGTCCCGTGAAAAAACTGATTTTTGCTGGTCCGTCCGGTATGCCAAAGTCACGTGCCATCCGATCGAATTGGCTGGCTGAGACCCAGCCCGAACCCAGAAGCCGAATCAAGGCCAGTAGCAGATTTTGCTCGTTGAATCGTTTCTCGGCTTCAGTTGACACCGTATGTGCGCCCCATTGTGGTGGTCAGCTTTTCCAGACTGAGAAATAATCCCCTTGCAATGCGGAAGCATTGAAGCCAATTCATCAGCGCTTCCAGCTTGGCTTTATCGACCGACCGTTGCTCAGCGCCGCGTCCGAGTTCATGAGCCAGGGTCTGCTCCATCAGCGGCATGATTTGCTGCGACAGCTCCTTCGGTGGGTGGCGAGCCACGAGGATCTCGAGCATGCTGGGAAAGCTTTTCCAACCCGAATGCACCAGCTCGTCATAACTCAAGGCAGCTGCCTGCACTCTTTCGCCCCCGGCCTTTTCGATCACGGCGTCCATTGCTCGGACATGGCTTTCATCTCGCCGCAGCAATTCTGCGATTTCATCTTGGACTTTTTCGGCAAGCTCTTCCCGCGCCAGCTTGTCGATTGTGGGCAGAGATTGGGTTTCTCGCAGCAGCTTTTTCAGGGCATGTGGATCGAAGCGCGCTGTGGTCATCGCTTTGGAAAACTCATCTTCGCTCGCTTCACCGCGAATATCTGATAAAAGTCCCTGCATAGCCTGCTCGTCATCGCCGGCTTCCTGCAGTTGTCGCGACAAAGCCTTCAGGTCTAAGGCTCCGTTGGGCAGGGCTGACATCAAAGCGACAAAAGTGTCGTCATCACCGGCCAATGCTTCTCGCAGTCGAGCAAGTGATGCAAATCGGTCAGCAACTTCAGAAGGGCTGCTGCCATTCCTCGGTAGTGGTCGACCCTCCATCAGAGAGCGCAGCATTTCCTGTGCCGTGGCCGCGATTTTCTTGCCAGCAGAGAAGGTATTTTCAAATTTGCGTGCCTGGGCCAGTCCTAAATCAGAGGCCGCGTTATTTGTCGAGAGCTTGAACTGCGCCAGTGTCTTGTGTTCTCGTGTGCTCAGCAGACCTGCCGACCGTGCCATCTGCTCGGCCTGAATCATCTCGTCAACATCATCGTCGTTGGCGCGAATACGTAAGCTGGTTCCGTCGAGGCGTCCGGCATCGTTCGCTACAGATTGAGTGAGCCCAAGGCGGGTGGTCTGTCCTGATTGATTGATTCTTCCGGTGTTTGACTCCATGGCTTTTCCTGAAAATTCCTATGCGACGGCAAGCGCCTGAAGCCGATTGGTGACTGGAAGAATCGATGGGTTCCTGCAACATTCTGAATGGAGGGAACCGGCAAATCCCGCATGCCACAGAAGGTCGGCGACAAAAAATCGTCATCCACGAATGCTGAAGTAATGATTTGGGGGCCAGCTTTGGACAAAGTCGAGCAAGTGATCATCGAAGGGCGTCGATTAGTAGCCAAAGTTGATGCCATTCTTCGTCGTGCAGAGGAATTCAACAGGCAGTATGGGTTTGAGCCCGGCGAGTTGGAAAAATACATGCAAAAGCGCCTTTCTCCCGCCGAAAGGGCGGCAGTAGAGCGTCAAGTTCAGCGAGCTGTTCGTGAGCTTCAGGAGGAAACAGAGCGGGCGCTGCACACCACGCAGACGCCTAATCGACCTCAACGCCGGTTTCGACCAAAGACAATCATTTGAGCGCCTGTTCCTGCAGGTCGGCTCGTACTGGACGTAGGCGCACCGCCGCGAGCGGCCTGACGCGATAGGCTTTGCAGCGTGCGCGATCGGAGGGAAAATCATGTCGTCACCCATTTCCGGGATATCAGCATCGAGCTTCGTTCCTACCTCGGCCGAAGAGGCAGTGTCGCTGACCAGCTTTGTCTCCGATGCAGACATGGCGTTTCGAACTCAAGTGGCGAGGGCACGCCTTGATTCCGCATTGTCATTCGTCATAAAACAATATGAGTTGCTGAAGTCGCTGACGGCCCGGCTTGTCGAACGACTATCTCAAACAAGCACGCCTGTCACTCTCGACTCCCTGGCGAGTGTGCAAAAAAGCGAGACGGCACTGCGAAAAATGTTTTCTGACGATGGTCCTAATTTGGGAGCAACGCTTGCCGAAGCAAACGCGCTGTACAGCGAAATAATCGACTCTGGTGCCATGATAGATGCGCCGATCAGAACTCCCGTGCTGGTCGAACGATTCGATGACAAGGGCAAGACACTGTCAAAAGCTTTCGCCTGGATGGATGAAGCACAAGTTGCCATTATTTCGAGGCTTCAGTCCGGCGGAATTTCGAGCTTTCCCGGCAGCGAAATTCGAGAAACCGTGGTTAAAGACAGTCAAAACAAGGTCATCGATACCGTTCGGTTCACGGTCTTTTCTGCTTATGCCAACCGCCGTCCCACGGCGTCGGCACTATCTTCAACAATCGGCTCCATCAATGCCGTGGTCGATAAAACATCGGAACTTCTCCAAGCGGAACTTGTGACCGCTGCGAAGTCGATCGGCGAAGTGGCAAAAACCAGCTCTCAAATGATCCAGTTCCAGCAGGAAAGCAATCAATCGACAACACAGGTGCGAGAAGCACAGCTTGCACTGCGTGAAGAATTTTTGCGGCGAGAACGAATAATCAGACGTGAACGAGAGTTTCGAGCCCTGCAAGTCGATAGTACGAGCGGTATCTCGAACACCGCAACTAATCTGACTCCGGGTGCAGCCGATCCCTACAGAGTACCCCTGATCGATGGATCCGGCAGTGCGGCAGAAGCCGCAAGTGATCGCAACAGAAGTCGTGTCAGAGGTGGCACATAGCTCCTTATGTGCAAGTTGGCCGCTATGCGGGATGGCTTGAATTTCTCTGCTCTGACAACTCTACTTGCCGGTACCTATCAGACATGCAGTTGCAGGTTTTCGTGAAATAGCAGGGGTTAATCATGCCGAACACTTACACCATTACGACAGATTATAGAACTAACGCGACATGGGAATTGCGAGATCCAGACTTGAATTCGGTCAAGATTGCGGCGGTAGGAACGCTGGCAGAGAGGGGATCCTACGTGGGTTATCAGTTGAGAATTCAAAAAGATGCAATGGTTAATTTGCTTGATGAGGTGGAGTCGGTCCGCGATGCTATTGGCGTACTTTCCAACTCGGGTTTTGGCGCCTTGCGGATCAATGGCGTCAAGATCAGGCCCCCTGAGTCGGTGGATATTCCCGATCTCATTGGAAAGTCAATCAGTTCCCTTGGGTTGGCAGATGTCGATCGGCTGGTGGGTCTCGCGAACTGGATAAAGACCAACTTTGCGTCATGGATCGGTACCAGTTCTCCACTGCTTGATTTCAATGATGTCAAAGTCACCTACAGGAAGGAAGGCAGCAGCACCGACTCATGGATTGCATTGAACGATATTTACCCCTTGCCTGTTGTTCCGCCAGACGGCGTGCCACGCGCTCCCGATGGGACTGTCCAACTTGAAAAACCTTTTTCTGTTGAAAACGACACCGCTATTTACATGATGGTTGCCGACAGTTCGGGCAGAACGGAGCAGGTGAGGATAAAGTCAATTGAGGAAATGTTTTTCCTTGATACGGTGCTGGGGACTTTCGGGTCCTCATCCGATTATTTCTCGCAGCTGGCAATAGCTCGAACCGATGCCCTCGTCGCCAAGCTGTCTGAAAGCGCGCGAGCTACGGCTCCGTTCGACGCTGTTGCGTTTCGTACCGTGTCCTCATCTGATCAGTCCTTTAGTAATTTCGCTGTCTTTCCGATTGTTGATACTACTCTGGTTATCCAGACCGCCGGTTCGACATTTGGTCCGATTCAGGCACCGAAAGGTTCGCTGATCAGGAGTCCGGTTTCGTCCGGGGCAGTCGAATACAAGTATTACTACGCAAACAACGACAACCCATCAAAGCCCGCGGATCTCGTCGAGGTAATGATCGATATAAATAAAAAGGTCATTTTGGGTCTCTCCGATGAACAGCGGCAGACCGTGATATCACAATTTGGCGATACGGTCGTTTCGCTCACGCAGAGAAGCTCCCAGCAGTCGGTTTATCTGAATGAGCTGATGCAAAAAGCTGCATTGTTTTTCGATACGGCATCTAACGCGTTAAAAGCCATGACAGAATCCGAGAACCGGGTTGCATCGGGCATTTGAAGACGGTTACCGAGCCGCCAATCACCCACGATGAAGCCTCATCATTTCAACTACATCACCGACATGCTGCAATCCGCGCTTGCGCAGGCTCAGGTTGCCAGTATTCGCGGCAAGGTCGTCCAGGTAACGGGTACGATTCTCCGCGCCGTCATCCCCTCGGTAAAAATCGGTGAAATATGCGTACTGCATACCCCCGGTATCGATACCGATATGAAGGCAGAGGTCGTCGGCTTTTCGCAGGGATCCGCTCTGCTGATGCCGATGGGAGATATGCAGGGAATTTCATCGGATACCGAAGTCATTCCCACAGGCCAGGTGCATATGGTCCCGGTTGGAAATGGCTTGCTGGGTCGCGTGCTCGACGGCATGGGAGAGCCGATCGACACGACAACTCACGGCCCGTTGCGGGTCAGCCGCTACTATCCGGTACTGACTGGCGCTCCCGATCCGCTCAAGCGACGCATCATCCAGCATCCTCTTTCACTCGGCGTTCGGGCGCTGGACGGATTGCTGACCTGTGGCGAGGGGCAGAGAATGGGCGTCTTTGCTGCGGCGGGCGGGGGGAAATCGACTTTAATGGCGATGCTTGTCAAGGGGGCGGATGTCGATATCACGGTGGTTGCCCTGATCGGGGAGCGCGGCCGCGAGGTCAGGGAATTTCTTGAGCACGAGCTTGGCGAAAAGGGTCGGAAAAAGGCCGTCATCGTGTGCGCCACCTCGGACAAGTCGTCCATGGAGCGTTCGAAAGCGGCCTACGTTGCCACGGCAATTGCTGAGTACTTCCGAGACCAGGGGAAGCGGGTACTGTTCCTAATGGATTCCGTGACTCGATTTGCCCGTGCGCAGCGGGAAATCGGCCTGGCAGCCGGTGAGCCACCAACGCGTCGGGGTTTTCCGCCGAGCGTATTTGCAACCCTCCCGCGCCTGATGGAGCGCGTAGGCATGGGACACAAGGGTTCGATTACGGCTCTGTATACGGTACTCGTCGAGGGTGACGATATGACCGAGCCCATTGCGGACGAAACCCGATCGATTCTGGATGGCCACATCATTTTGTCTCGGCGGCTTGCTGCAGCAAACCATTACCCGGCAATCGATATTCTCGCCTCCGTCTCCCGCGTCATGAACATGGTCGTCGATGCGGATCACAAGCAAGCTGCCGGAAGATTTCGCGAGTTGATGGCGAAGTACCAGGAGGTCGAACTGCTGGTCAAGATCGGCGAATACAAGCGCGGAGCGGATACGCTTGCCGATGAGGCCATTGCGCGCATTGACGAGATACGCAGCTTTCTCAAACAGCGCACCGACGAGCGGATCGGTTTCGACGACATGCTCGAACAACTGCACGATGTCGTGAGCTGATCGGCGCAATTCCCCCGCTTTCTTCGTTTCTCGCACAGGGCTGTGTGGTGACCGCACAACGTTCTGTCGCTTCCTTCGCCTCAGTTTGCTTGGGCTGTGTCAGGAACCAGCCCCTTGTGACCGTTACATACGGACAAGATGTATGTATTTGACAACTATTTGGCTTGGGTTCCCTGGTTTGTACCGATACCTTAGTGGTTCGATGAAAGGCCGACATGGACGTACTAGCGGATTTACTTCGAATCAAGATTTTCAGAGAGCAAAAGGCGGAGCGTCAGCTGGCCATTGCGCGCAGCCGGGTCAGGGAAGCAGAAGTCGCAGTCCAACGCGCGCGACAAAATCTTCGGGATTTTCTTGACGAGAGCAAAAAAAAGGAAAAGGCCATGTTCGATGATCTCTGCAGCCGGATTGTCCTGCAACGGGATATCAACAGCGTGCAGATCGATGTCCAACTCGCCAAAGAGCGTGCCGACGAACTTTCCGCGGAAGTTGATGCTGCGCTCCAGACGCTGGATGCAGCCGTCGATTCCGAGCGCGAAGCGCGTGAACAGCACCGGGTGGCGGTGCGCATGCGGGAGAAGTTCGGCGAAATGATGCGCGCCGTTCAGGAAGAGCGAGACTTTGAGCTGGCACGCCGCGAGGAGAGCGAGTTGGAGGAGGCTGCCGAAATTCGGTTTGCATTCGACTCCCGGGCAGCGGGGGAAGACTCCGACGTATCCGGTGAACTGTATTCGGTGGGGCAGGCATGAGCAGCAGGCGTATCGATGCCGATCTCGGCTTTCTGTCGCTTGCGGTGGCCGAGGCCCCAACGACAGCTCGCACCGTCTGTCCCGAGCATCGCTCGGCCGACGGCCTCCGGCTCCGTGCGCTTCTGGGCGCTCGCCCCTGCGGACCGGCAGTGGACATTCCGACGGCACACGATGCCCAGGCCGATTACCCGTCTGCGCCAAGACCGCCTGACCATCACCAAAGATTGCAGTGGCTGGTCGAGGTGATGCATCGTGCGCATTCATCTCACCAGAACGAGCACCGAGAAAGTGTTCGACTTCGTCTGTCGCCTGATGTGTTGAAAGACGCGTCCCTCGAAGTTCATGAGATCGGCCGGTTGCTGGTGTTCGATTTGAGGACGGGCGATTCGGAGGTACGCGTCTGGATATCGGACAAGCTGCTTGAACTCGTTCGGGCACTGGATTCCCGCATCGCCTGCCGGTTCACGATACGGATCATCGACGAAGTGTCATCCTCGATTGTTGCCGAGGCCGGCAACGGAAGATGCGACCATTCATGGCATCGGGCATCGCTTTGCGAAAGCTGACCAGGGCGAGCGCTTCGTTTCATTGCCACGCCGCCGTCAGGAGAATGCCGCTGGATTTCGAGTGGCTAGGCGAGCCATGGGAGGCTACCGTCTTACCTGTCTTCGCGCCGCGGCATGGACTGGCATGCGTCGCTGCAGACTGGGGCGGTTCGATACTGCTGGTTCAGATGGACAGGACGACGATCTCAAGGATCGGATTGCACGTACTCGGTGCCGATATTGACCACCTGCTCGATACCGATCTTCATGCGCTGGTGATCGAGGCCGCATTTTCGCAACTGGCAGATGCAATCGAGTCGAGTACTCGCAAGCGGTTCAGGCTGCTGGACGACAAAGTTTCGGATGACGGTCAAAGGCACTGGTTTCGCATTCGGCTCGATGACGGAAGGCAGATAGTCGAAGCTGATGTGGGACTCGATCATCGAGGTCTGGGATTTTTCGCCGAGACAGTCCGACGTTTGCCGGTGGATCCCGGCGTCATCAACGATTGGGGTGGACTGCCGGTTCCTGTGCGCTTCATGGTGGGCTTTACGGATTTGCCGATCAACGTTTTCGAAGAGCTGAAGCGTCGGGATGTGATCCTCTTGGACGAAAGCTGGATCGGCCCGGATACAGACGCCATCGTCGTCAATTTCGGTCAGCGCTATGCAGCAGCCGCGACCATCAACGGAAGAACGATCACTCTGAACGAGGAATTGGAGGAAATGATGGATCCGGACATCGAGCACTTCCCCGCCGAAGACGAGGGCCTCGGAAAACTCTCCGTTCGATTGAGTTTCGATCTTGGCGAGCGCCCGATTGTTCTGGCCGAACTGATGCATCTGGGGCCGGGCCATGTGTTTGACCTTGGGCGGGATGTGCGCAAGGCCGTGACCATCCGGGCCAATGGCCGGCCGATCGGAGAGGGCGAGATTGTCGATGTGGATGGCCAGATTGGCGTCGTGGTTCTCCGGCTGGAAGCGACGGCCTGACGCCGGACCACCGACGGGACCAGCGACAGATGCGCACCATAGACCCCATTGCGCTGGCGTTTGCGCTTGGCCTGTTTGCCTTGCTTCCGCTGCTGCTGGTGACGACGACGGCCTTCCTGAAGATTTCTATCGTACTTTCCCTTGTCCGCAATGCGCTTGGCGTGCAGCAGGCGCCTCCTAACATGGCCATTTATGCGCTGGCCATTCTGTTGTCTGTCTATGTGATGGCGCCGGTGGGATACAAGATCGCCGATGTGATCGCGGCAGAAAAAGACCCGACAATGTCGGTTCGAACGATGCTCTCCGTCGGCCGCGACAGCGTCGTTCCCCTGAAGGAATTCCTGGTCAGAAACAGCCGTCCCGAGCAGCGCCAGTTTTTTTTCTCGACGGCCAAAAAGCTGTGGCCGCCCGAGCTGATCGAAGACGCCCGTCAGGACGATCTCCTGATCGTCGCCCCGGCATTCGTCGTCTCCGAACTGACTGCTGCCTTCGAAATCGGATTTTTGCTGTTCCTGCCCTTCGTCGTCATCGATCTGGTGATATCCAACATCCTGATGGCGATGGGCATGATGATGGTATCTCCCGTGACGATTTCACTGCCATTGAAGCTGTTCCTCTTTGTGATGGTCGATGGATGGTCCAAGCTCATCCATGGACTTACGATGACGTACATCCGGTGAGGCCATGGAAACCAATGATGTTGTATCCCACGTCGTGCAAGCGCTGCTACTGACGCTGTGGCTTTCGCTGCCTCCGATTGTCGTCGCATCGGTCGTCGGCATATTTTTCAGCCTGATTCAGGCACTGACTCAGATACAGGAGCAGACGCTGTCTTTTGGGGTGAAGCTGGTCGCTGTCGGTATCACGCTCTACCTCACTGCGCGCTGGGTGGGTGGAGAGATTTTCAACTATACGCTGCTGTTGTTCGACAAATTTCCGACTCTCGGGCATTGAGATGGAAAGAGAATTTCTCCTTTATCCGTCGACCTGGATTGGCGCAGCATTCCTGGCCATGCCGCGCATGCTCGCCATGTTTTCCCTGCTGCCGATCTTCAACCGGCAGGCGCTGCCCGGATTGCTGCGGATCGGCGTCGCCTTCGGATTTGCGCTCTTCGTGGTGCCAGCCCTCGTGCCGGATGCACTCCACATCGCACAGCAACCGGCTCGTCTGTTTTCGGTTGTTGCGAAAGAAGCACTGATCGGCTTTCTTCTGGGATTTCTCCTCGCCTTGCCGCTCTGGGCGATGGATGTGATGGGGGCTTACATCGACAACCAGCGCGGTGCAAGCATCGCTGCCACCATCAATCCCCTGACCGGGCACGACACGTCGCCGTTGGGTGAACTGTTCAGCCAGACTGGCATGATCATCCTGCTGATCACGGGCGGATTGTTCATCATTCTGGAACTGGTCTACGCGAGTTACCAGATCTGGCCCGTCACGCGAATGCTCCCGCGTTGGTCGGACGACGCGGGGCTTATCTTTCTCGGCCTCGCCGACAAGCTGATGTGGCTGGCTGTCATGCTGAGTGCGCCCGTTGTTTTTTCAATGTTTCTGGCGGAAGTGGGTCTGGGCATCGTCAGTCGGTTTGTGCCCCAGCTGCAGGTCTTCTTCCTTGCCATGCCGATCAAGAGTGCGGTAGCGATGTTCGTACTGGCGGTTTACACGGCGTCGCTCGTCGGATACTTCCGCGACGAGTATGTCGATATGTCTCCCCGCATGCTGGAGCTGATCGCGTCCATGTTCAAAGAGGTTCGGCCATGAGTGGCGAGAAGACCGAACAGCCCACCGAGCACAAGATCCGCAAGGCGCGAGAGGAGGGGCAGGTTGCAAAGAGCAAGGACTTCACCCAGTCGCTGCTCGTTGGTGCATTGTTCGGCTACTTCCTGGTCGATGCCACGAACATTTTCAAAACGCTGTCCGAGCTCATCCTCTTTCCGACGCAGCTGTACGGGCTATCTTTCCGCGATGCGGTCCGGGTCGAGCTGGATCATTTCCTTCTGGCCGGAGCCAAATTGCTGGCTCCCTTCATCCTGCTGGTGATCGTCGTTGGCATTTTCGGTGAGATGATTCAGACGGGCGTCCTGCTGGCGTTCAAAGCCTTGATTCCGAAAGGCGACCGGATGAACCCGGCCACCAATGCCAAGCAGATGTTTTCCATGAAAAACATCGTCGAGTTTATCAAGTCCATCCTCAAGGTCTGTTTTCTCACCGCGCTCATCACGATCGTCATTCGCGATTCGTTGAACACCCTTATCCTGATTCCGAAAGCCGGCTTGCTAGGGGCTGGCGCAGCGTTGGCCGAGATGCTCAAGACCCTGGTCACTTACTCATTCATTGCTTTTCTCGCGATCGCCCTCGGCGATCTGGCCTTTCAGCGCTACAACCATCGTAAGCAGTTGATGATGTCGATGGACGAGATCAAGCAGGAATACAAGCAACTCGAGGGCGACCCGCACATGAAGGGGCACCGCAAGCAAGTCGCCAAGGAAATCGCCATGGGCGAGATGACGCTGAAGACAAGGAAGTCATCGGTGGTCGTCACCAACCCGACCCACCTGGCCGTGGCCTTGTACTACAAGGAAGAAGAGACGCCCCTGCCTCTGGTCATGGCCAAGGGCAAGGATCAACTTGCGCACCAGATGGTGCGTATCGCGCTCGCCAGCGGCATCCCTGTGATGCAGAACGTGCAACTGGCGCGCGACCTGATGGCGGAAGCCGAAGTTGCCCAGTATATCCCGGCTGATCTGATCGAGCCGGTTGCAGAGCTGCTGATTGCGATGAGACGGCTCGTCGCCGTTGATCGTGCTGGAGGAATGACATGAAAATGGACCGTTACCCGACAGCGCTGTCCGGCTTTCTCGATCGTTATCAGCTCAGGCCTGGCGCGCAACGTGTGGACGGTGCGGTCGTGCTTACCCTGGACAGGGACTACCGTGTGTATTGTCGACCGGCGCCGCACGGCGATCTTGTCATGGAGTCGCGGCTTCTAGACCTGCCTGTCGTTCCCGCTGATCGCGAGGCGATCCTGCGCGAGTGCGCAACGATCTCGTGGTTGAGGATGCAGCGCCATGCCGACGTCCCCGTGGTGTCGCCTGACGGTGGTCATGTTCTGCTGCAGCAGAGATGTCCTGCGGACGCCACTCCGGACGAGTTCGAGCGCAGCCTCGAAAATTTCGTTCATGCCATCGGCGAATGGCGTCTGCTGATGAAGGTGCTCTGATGAGGCATCCCGTCACGATCTGCCGCCAATGGGCAAGGACGCTAGCGTTGGTAGCGGTCCTCTGCGGCGGCCCGCTCGCGCCGGCAGCGGCGGCGCCGGTACCGTGGCCCGAGGTGTCGTTCACCTTCATTGCAGACAAGCAGAACCTGACCGAGGTACTCGGGTCATTTGCGAGAAACTTCGGTCTCCAGCTGCAGGCCTCGACCGCCGTGCTGTCCGGATCGGACCGGGTCAGCGGAAAGTTCACGATGTCCAGCCCGACGGAGTTCCTGAACCAGCTGTCGGCAACCTACGGCTTGCAATGGTTTTACTACGCCGGCACGCTGTACGTCAGCAAGAATTCCGAGTATGCGACGCGCTCGATCACGCCGAACGGCATTTCCCTGCCGGATTTCCGCAAGGCGCTGACGGACTTGGGCGTCGTCGATCCCAAATTTGGCTGGGGCGAACTGGCCGACAGGGGCGTCGCCATGGTGTCGGGGCCGCCTGCCTATGTCGATCTCGTCGCCTGGGCTGTAGCCACCTTGCCGCTGCCCCAGCCGCAGCACCAGATCCGCGTTTTCCGGCTGATACATGCGCAGGTCAATGATCGGGTGATCTCGTACCGCGACCAGCAAATTACAACCGCCGGCGTGGCCTCGATCTTGCGCGCCCTCATTACCGGTCAAGGAGGCGCAGGTGGCACTACGGCCAGTAATTTTCAGCAATTGTCGATGATCGCTGCGCCATTACGCGCTGCCCAGCCCGTGGCCGAGGTCTCGGCCAACCCGGCCTCGAGCGAGAGCGCCGCACCGGCATCGGCGCCCGGGCAGGCCGGGGCGCCGGCGGCCGGTCTGCAGCGGCAGACGCCGCCGCTGCGCCCCGTGATTCAGGCGGATTCGCGGCTGAATGCCGTAATCATCAAGGACATCCCGCAGCACATGCCCATCTACGAAGATCTGCTCAAGCTTCTCGACGTTCCCACCCGCCTGATCGAGATCGAGGCCGTGATCGTCGACGTCAACTCGAACAATCTGGCCGAACTGGGCATCGATTGGGGCGCTCGTGCCGGTAATGTCGCCGGTGGTTTCGGCCGGCCGGCCGCGCCACCGGACAACGTAACGGGCACCATCATTTTCGGGCGCGACGTCAGTCCCACGACGGTCATTCCGAATGCAGGCAACTTCCTGATGTCACGTGTACGCCTGCTGGAAGGCAAGGGTAGTGCCCGGGTGGTATCGCGACCCTCGGTATTGACAGTCGATAACCTCGGCGCTCTGATCGATCTGTCCGAAACCTTTTATGTGCAATCTGTCGGGGAGCGGGTAGCCAGCGTCGTTCCGATCTCCGTGGGTACGACGCTGAAAGTCACGCCGCACATTATCGACGGCCCCGGCGGGTCATCAGTACAACTGATCGTCGATATCGAAGACGGAGCAATCCAGGATGTCAATGCCCAGACGCTGCCGCGAGTCAGGCGCAGCACGATAGGAACGCAGGCCGTAATGAACGAGCGCGAGAGCCTGCTGATCGGGGGATTCAATGCCGAGTCCGACATTCGTCAAGTAGATCAGGTTCCGGCGCTCGGCAATGTCCCTCTGCTGGGCTTGTTCTTCAAGAAGAAGTCGACACGGGTAGAGAAACGGGAGAGGCTGTTTCTCATCACGCCCAAGATTTTGAACCCGGTGGCCGGAGTTCCGTTAAACACTCAGTGAGCAAGCTTGATCCTCGAACGACGGATAGCATCATGACAGCCCAAGTCCATTCCGCGCAGATACGTATGCTCCTGCAGCCGGCGCCACCCGCGGTGCCCTCGGCCCGGCGGGGGAGCCATCTCGTCCGGCTCGCCCCGGCAGAAACAGGGCCGGCCATGCTCGCCCAGTATGCGGCGATGATTGCCTGCTTCTGGCGGGATTGCCGACGGCGCGGCCTGATTGACCCGCACCAAGGCCTCGATATCGTCGACTTGTGCCCGGGCCGGGCGGGCGCATCGGCACTGTTGCTTGCATCAATCGAGCGCCGGCTGGGCAGCAGCCAGCACGGCGAGCTTCGCTATTTGCCGGCCTACGGCGAGGATGCAGCCGGTCAGGCAGCGGACGCCGTCGTTGCCGATTCCGGCGACGTGCCAGGATCGCACATCCGCTGGCAGGGGACGGGCGATCAGGCAGCCTTGCAGATCTCCGGCCCGGATGCCGGACCCGCCAACGCCTGTCAACCTTATCGACCCGTCAATCCCGTGGTAGTGATGGCGCACGATGCGTGGAGCCAGTTGCCCCAGGAGCTCTACGCCATGCATTACGGCAAACTGCTGCGGGCCGACCTCCGGCTGCTCGCCGCCCCCGAGGCCGGCCGCGAGGATGCGCTCTGGCAGCCCGTCGACGAGTCGGCGTGGGATCCGTCGCTGGTCCCGCTGATCGAGCGTTATCGGACCGAGTTCAACAGCGCCCCTGTCGCCTACCCGACCGGAGCGTTTCGCTTTTTGTCTGCCGCACATGAAGCGGCCGGGAGCGGCTTGCTCGTCCTGTCGCTTGCGCCGGGATGCACCAGCGACCTCGCGCTGCGGCTGAGCTCGTTCACTGAGGTCAGTGCCGGCTTTCGTCAATCCGGTCGCCTGCCTGTAAATTTTCAGTTGCTCGGGCGCTGGGCCGGCCATGCCGGCGGCTTGACCGTCGAGGTCGATCTGCAGGGCCGGCGCGTGTTGCAGGCCATGTTGCTGGGGCAGGTTGCCAGTGTTCGCTGCCTCGATACGGTCGCCGCTTGCGTCGATCCTGCCCTGATGTCGTCGCGCGCGCAGCTGTCCGAGGTGGCGCGCTCCATGGGGCCCGGCGTGGGGCTGGAGGCGCGCTTGAACCTGCTGCAATTATCGCGTTTCGATCCCGGCGTATTCATGGCCGCGGCGCAGGGCATCATCAAGGAACTGGCGCGCACGCAGGGCGCCGACCGTCGTCAATGGCAACAGGCGCTCGAGCAGGTCTGGCAGCACCAGCAGTGCTTTCCGGCCGGCGACAGGCTCGCCCCTCTGCTAGCGCAGGCCGCCATGCACAGCGGACACTGGGGACTGGCCCGCCGCGTGCTCACCGACTCCCTGCGGCGCGCGGACAACCCCGGCGATCTTGCCAACCTCGCGTGGTGCGAGGCGCGCACGGGCAGTCTTGCCACCGGCGTGGCGCTGGTCGAGCGAGCCATCGCGCTCGAGACAGGGCATGCGCCGGCAAATGAAATCCGGCGGCGCCTGATCGCTCGCCTGGCCGACCGTGACCGGCGATGGCGGGTCGAATTGCGCCATCCCGACTTGCCCCTCGGGCTGGAGCCGCTCGATGACAGCCATGCCGAGGCGCTGAGTCACCAGTATCGGGATCCGCAAATCGCCGTCATGACCGGGTTGCCGGCGATGTCCAGCCCCGAAGCCGTCCGCCAGTGGATGGCAGGGCAGCAATCGGATGCTGGCCGGGTGAACTACGCCGTCATGCATGCCGACTGGGGCTTCGTGGGCTTCATCAATCTGGCCGTATCCGGGCAGGCCGCCTTTTTCTGTTTCTGGACGGGGGTCGATTTTCAGGGTCTCGGGTTCGCTACGGCAGCCGGCCGGCTGGCCTGCCGGCGAGCCGCCGAGGTCGGTGTGCCGGTGATGCTGACCTCTGCCTACAAGGACAACCACCGTTCGATACGGGCCTTGAGGCGCTTGGGCTTCGTCGAGCTGTCCATCCGAGCCTGTGCACCGGATCAGGACCGGATTTTCTTCGCCCTGGTCGATGCGGCTGCCGGCGAGGTTGATCCGGCGATGGAATTGCGCGACTACTACCGGCGCGAAAACCTGCCGATGGAGTTCGATCCATCGACGTTCGTCGATTTGCGCAAGTGCGAGGTCCATGGGGGACAGGGATGACTTTCATCAATCCTTACGGGGTCGGCGCGGGCCGTATGGTGTCCGCCGCATCGGATGACGAGGATTCACGTGCTCGCCCGCGTCGGTTGACCGCAGCGCAGCTGTCCGCGCAGTCGCGCAACAGAACGGCGATGCACGAACAACTCGTGCAGGCTGAGCGCGCTGCGGTAATGGCCGAGGTCGCACAACGGCAGCACGAGTCGGCCGATAGGCTGCGCCGCGAGCCTGCCACCGAGACGACGGCGAGGCGAGCGGGACGACGGCCGGCGCAAGCCGAACCGATGGCGGCCCGGCCGTCGGCAGCAGCGCAGGTCGCCGGCCGCAGGCCGGTCGAGCCGACCGCAGAGCAGCCAGCGCAGCGGGATATCCATGACCAGCCGGCATCGGTCGCAGACAACGCGACGCGACACCCGGACAATCGTCCGAAACTTCTGGTCGAGCACCTGGTCGACGCATTGCCCGGGTGGCGGATACAGAGTTCGTCCGCAGAACTTGAACGGCGGCTTGATGCCTTGCGCGAGTCGGTGCTTCGATTGCGTTCGTCGTTCGACGCGGATTCCCGGGAGGATCTAGAGGCGATGGCAGGGTCGCTCGAGTTTGCGCAAGGCTATCTGGAGGCGAGTAGAACGCCCGGCGATGCCGGCCAGCGGTTAGTACTCATCATCGATGGCATTCGGCAAGACATCGGCTTGATGCTGTCGCCTGGTGCCGGGTCCGTTGTGGGGGCGATGCCGGCCATCACGGCGGCCGCGCAAACCGGCAGCGAGGCCGTGCGCCTGCAGCAGTCCCGCAAACATCGGTTGGAACGTACGGATGGGGCGCCGTCGAAGAAGCCTGCGGGCGAGGGGAGCGATGAGGAAGACGGATTGCCGGCCACCACTGGCGCGCCCGCCGGTTCGCCTGTCTGCATCGATCCCGTCAACGCGACTGTCCCGAGCCAGGCCCGGGACAGCGAGAAGCGCAGGAACGACACTCCCGTTTCGGTGGCGGTGCGGTCCCTTTGAATCGTCGGCGCGGATTCAGAATTGCAGCTTGACCCCGGCTTGTTCAAACTGTGCCCGCATCACGGCGCGTGCACGGGATACGCGGCTGCGCACGGTGCCCAGCGGTATCGACAGGATGTCGGCGGCGTCCTGGTAGGAGATTTCGTCGATTGCAACCAGTCCGAGCACTTCGCTCATCTCGATCGGCAGGTCGCCGAAGGCGCGCTCGGCCATGATCAGCAATTCTTTCTGGATCAGGCAGTCGCTGGGGTCGGGCTCGCTGGACGCGATGGTGACGAGGCTCTCGTCGGTTTCAAACCGATGGACACGATGCGGCGCGCGGCTGAGATAATTGCGGACCATGTTCATTGCAATGCCAAACAGCCAGGTCGAGAGTTTGGAGTCGCCGCGGAAGCTCGCAATCGTCCGCGCGGCCTCTACGAACGCCTGCTGCGTGATGTCGGCGGCGTCGTCCGGATGATCGATGTACTTGATCACGAAGCGATACAGCCGGCGCTGGTGCTGGGCGATCAGTTGTCGGAACAGCATCTCCTGGTCCAGTTCGGCCGGGGCTGGGCCCGGGTCGAAGGCCACCGGCGTGTTCGGGGTCGGCATGGCGTACCCCGACGGCTGCTGCGCCGCGTCGCTTTCCGTGTCCTCGGAATCGGCGCTTTCTTCGAGTTCGATGGTTTCGACGTCGGCCGATGTCGTGCCGGAGTCGTGGTCCGGGTCGAATGGGTATTCGCCGAACAGATGGGCCGCTTCGCACTCCGCTGTATCGCTGTGAATGGCATTCATTCGAACGCTCCTTCTGTCGGGTAGGTTGCTGTGAGGTCTCAGGACCAGGGTCATCCGTTGAAGGCCCGAACCCCCGGAGGGGGCGGGTCGGAAGTCGCTGATTTGGGAGCGAAGCGCTTGCTAGAGCCGGTTTGAAGCCGGTTGTTGCGCAAGAACCTCGTCAAAACTTTGCAAACTACCTATTTCGTGGGATTGACAAACGGAGATTAATTGCGTCGGGAATGTGAGCAAATCGACATGCCAAATTAGCCACACTTAATGCAAAAAACTCATCTGTCCATCATGTGCGGTCACCGCTTTTTCCGATGGGTAAGTCTTGCCCCCGTATAATTCGACGCCTCAACCTGGATCGCCCAACGATGCATTACCTTTCGACTCGCGGACATGAAGCCGCTCCGCTGTTTTCCGACATCCTTCTGGGGGGGCTGGCGCCGGACGGCGGCCTGTACCTGCCGCAGGTCTATCCCCGCGTCAGCGGCGAAGAACTGGATGCCTGGCGCAGGCTCTCGTACGCGGAGCTCGCTGCCGAGGTACTGAAAAAATTTGCGACCGACATTCCCGCGCGCGACATCGAGTCCCTCGCCGCCAAGACCTACACCGCCGACGTGTATCGCAATGGCCGGCCCGGCGACGATGTGAGCCGGATCACGCCGCTGCGGGTGCTCGAGCAGTCAGGGGCGCAGACCTTGCTGCTGCAGTCGCTGTCGAACGGCCCGACGCTGGCGTTCAAGGACATGGCCATGCAGCTGCTGGGCAACCTGTTCGAGTACACGCTGGCGCGGCAGCGCGCGGAGCTGAACATTCTGGGCGCCACCTCGGGCGACACCGGCAGCGCCGCCGAGTATGCGATGCGTGGCAAGGCCGGCATCCGCGTATTCATGCTCTCGCCGCACCGGAAGATGAGCGCCTTCCAAACCGCGCAAATGTTCAGTCTGCAGGACCCGAATGTTTTCAACATCGCCGTCGACGGCGTCTTCGACGACTGCCAGGACATGGTCAAGGGCGTGTCGAGCGACCTGGCGTTCAAGGCGCGGCAGAAGATCGGTACCGTCAACTCGATCAACTGGGCGCGCGTGGTGGCGCAGGTCGTCTACTACTTCCGCGGCTATCTCGATGCGACTCGGTCCAGCGACCAGCAGGTGTCTTTCACCGTCCCGTCGGGGAATTTCGGCAATATCTGCGCCGGCCACATCGCGCGCATGATGGGTCTGCCGATCAGCAAGCTGGTGGTGGCCACCAACGAGAACGACGTGCTGCACGAGTTCTTTCAGACCGGCGTCTACCGCGTGCGCAAGTCCGCCGAGACGCTGCATACCAGCAGCCCAAGCATGGACATCAGCAAGGCATCGAACTTCGAGCGTTTCGTGCACGACTTGCTCGGCGGCGATGCTGCGCGTGTTCGTGCGCTGTTCCGCAAGGTCGATACCGACGGCGGGTTCGATCTTTCCGGAAAGCCTGGCAGTGACGGCGATGAGTTCGCCAAAGTCGGGCGCTTCGGCTTTGCGTCCGGCCGGTCGTCGCATGCGGACCGCCTCGCCACCATCCGCGACGTCGATGCGCGCCACGGCCTGGTCGTCGATACCCATACCGCCGACGGCATCAAGGTCGCGCGCGAGCAAATCGAGGACGGCATTCCGATGATCGTGCTCGAGACAGCCTTGCCCGCGAAATTCAACGAAACCATTCGCGAGGCGCTCGGTCGTGACGCCGAGCGTCCAGCTGGTTTCGAGAACATCGAGGCGCTGCCGCAGCGATTCGACGTGATGCAGGCCGACGTGGAGACAATCAAGCGCTACGTAGCCGAGCGCACCGGCCTCTGATTCCGGCGTTACAATCGCCGCCGAGACAAATTTTCGGCAACAGAATGAGAACAACACAACCCATGCTGAGCGTGCAGGAGGCCCTGGCTTTCCTGCTCGCTGCGGCGCAGCCGGTCGCGGACACGAAAAACCTTCCCACCATCGAAGCTACGGGGCGGGTGCTCGCCGCCGACCAGACCTCGCGGCTCGACGTGCCGCCGATGGACAACACGCAAATGGATGGCTACGCGGTGCGTGCCGCCGATTGCGCTTCGGGCGCCGCGTCGCTGCCGGTGTCGCAACGCATCCCCGCCGGTCATGTCGGCCTGCCGCTGCAGCCCGGCACCGCCGCGCGCATCTTCACCGGCGCGCTGATTCCCGAAGGCGCCGATGCCGTCGTCATGCAGGAACAATGCGCGTTCGACGAGGCGGCCGGTACCGTCTGCATCCGGCATACGCCGAAGCCGGGCGAGTGGGTTCGTCGGCGTGGTGAGGACATCGTCGCCGGCAGCACGATTCTCGAGCGCGGCACGCGCCTGCGTGCGCAGGAACTGGGGCTGGCCGCGTCGGTCGGCCTGGCGGCACTGCCGGTCTACCGGCGGGTGCGGGTCGGCGTCTTTTTTACCGGCGACGAGCTGACCATGCCCGGCGAGCCGCTCAAGCCCGGCGCGATCTACAACTCGAACCGCTTCACCTTGCGCGGTCTGCTGCAGCAGCTGGGCTGCGAGGTCGTCGATCTGGGCAACGTGCCTGACTCGCGCGACGCGACGCGCGCAGCGCTGCGCCAGGCTGCCGCCGGTAACGACCTCATCATCACCTCCGGCGGCGTGTCCGTCGGCGAGGAAGACCATGTGAAGCCGGCGGTCGAGGCCGAGGGCAGGTTGAACCTGTGGCAGATCGCGATCAAGCCGGGCAAGCCGCTGGCCTTCGGCGAGGTGCGCCGCGCAGGCCAGCCATCGCCGGCCTTCTTCGTCGGGCTGCCAGGCAACCCGGTGTCGAGTTTCATCACTTTCCTGATTTTCGTGCGGCCTTTCATCCTCGCGCTGCAGGGTGCGACGGTGGTACCGCCGAAACGCTACCCCTTGCGCGCCGATTTCGACTGGCTGAAGCCCGACCGCCGCAATGAATTCCTGCGCGTGCGCCTGAATGATCGAGGCGGCCTCGAGCTGTATCCCAACCAGGGATCCGGCGTGCTGACCTCCACTGTCTGGGGCGATGGCATCATCGACAACCCGCCGGGGCAGGGTATCCGGGCTGGCGATGTCGTACACTTCATACCGTTTTCCGAACTGCTCAACTAGCATGCAGATCCATCTAAAATTTTTCGCCAGCCTGCGCGAGGCCGTCGGTACCGGCAGCGAGTCGGTCAGCCTGCCGGCCGAGGTGCGAACCGCCGGCCAGGTGCGCGACTACCTGCGCGCACGCGGCGGCGCCTGGGCCGATGCGCTGGCCGAGGGCAGGGCATTGCGCGTCGCGCTGAACCAGCAGATGGCCGACCCGGCTGCGCCGCTCGTCGACGGCTGCGAGCTTGCGTTCTTCCCGCCCGTGACCGGCGGCTGAGCGAGATCGCCATGACCGTACGCGTCCAGACCGACGATTTCGACCTCAGCACCGAGGTCGCGAACCTGCGCCGGCTCACGCCGAAGGTCGGCGCTGTCGTCACCTTTGTCGGCACCGTGCGCGATCTGAACGAGGGCGAGCAGGTGGCCGAAATGGAGCTCGAGCATTACCCCGGCATGACCGAGCAGGCGCTCGAGGAGATCGTCGCCGAGGCGAAGTCGCGCTGGGAACTGGTCGACGCGCTCGTCATCCACCGGGTCGGCCCGCTCAGGCCGCTCGAGCAGATCGTGCTGGTCGCCGTCACATCGGCGCACCGCGGCGAAGCCTTCGACGCCTGCGAGTTCATCATTGACTACCTGAAGACCCGGGCACCGTTCTGGAAGAAAGAGCAGACACCGTCCGGCGCGCGTTGGGTCGATGCCCGCGTCACCGATGACGAGGCGATGCAGAAATGGGCGCAGCATCCCTGAGCCTGGCTGCCATTGCCGCCGGCGCGACGCTGGGTGCGTGGCTGCGCTGGACACTGGCGCTGGCGCTGAATGCACGGCTGGAAGCGCTGCCGCTGGGCACGCTGGCCGCCAACCTGATCGGCGGCTTTCTGGTCGGCGTCGCCGTCGGTTTCTTCGATGGTCTGCCCGGTCTGGCTCCCGAATGGCGGCTGTTTGCCGTCACCGGATTTCTCGGCGGCCTGACGACCTTCTCCACCTTCTCCGCCGAGGCGATGGCGCTGCTGCAGCGCGGGGACTACGGTTTTGCGCTGTTGCACGCCGGCAGTCACCTCCTCGGCTCGCTCGCGCTGTGCGTGGCCGGCTTCGCCTTGTGGCGCGCCCTGCAGTCCTGAATTCCCGACAAAAAGCGTCGAACCCGCCTTGAAAAGGCGAGCCCGGGCCCAATAATCACGGCAATGTGATTTTTCGGAGCCCATCCCATGCGTGTCGACAAGTTCACCACCAAGCTGCAGGAAGCGCTGGCGGACGCCCAGAGCCTCGCCGTCGGCAATGACAACCAGTACATCGATCCCGTCCATTTGCTGGCAGCGATGCTCAATCAGGACGATGGCGGCAGCCGTTCGCTGCTGCAGCGTGCCGGCGTCAATGTCGGCGGCCTCGTCAACGGCCTCAAGTCCGCGCTTGAGCGGCTGCCCAAGGTCAGCGGCGCCGGCGGCGAAGTGCAGGTCGGCCGCGAACTGGCCGCCACGCTGAACCTCGCGGACAAAGAAGCGCAGAAGCATGGCGACCAGTTCATCGCCAGCGAGATGGTGCTGCTTGCGCTGTCCGACGACAAGTCCGACGCCGGCCGCGTCGCACGCGACAACGGCCTGAACCGCAAGGCGCTCGAGGCTGCAATCCAAGCCGTGCGCGGCGGCCAGCATGTCGATTCGCAAGAGGCCGAAGGCCAGCGCGAGGCCCTGAAGAAATACACGCTCGATCTCACCGAACGCGCCCGCATGGGCAAGCTCGATCCCGTGATAGGCCGCGATGACGAGATTCGCCGTGCGATCCAGGTCCTGCAGCGCCGCAGCAAGAACAACCCGGTGCTGATCGGCGAGCCCGGCGTCGGCAAGACTGCGATTGTCGAAGGCCTCGCGCAGCGCATCATCAATGGCGAGGTGCCGGACAGCCTGAAGAACAAGCGTGTGCTGTCGCTCGACATGGCCGCGCTGCTGGCGGGCGCCAAGTACCGCGGCGAGTTCGAGGAGCGCCTGAAGACCGTGCTCAAGGAGCTCTCGCAAGACGAAGGCCAGACCATTCTGTTCATCGACGAGATTCACACGATGGTCGGTGCCGGCAAGGCCGAGGGCGCGATGGATGCGGGCAACATGCTCAAGCCGGCGCTGGCGCGCGGCGAGCTGCACTGCGTCGGCGCGACCACGCTCGACGAGTACCGCAAGTACATCGAGAAGGACGCCGCCCTCGAACGCCGCTTCCAGAAAATCCTGGTCGACGAACCCAGCGTCGAGGCCACCATCGCGATCCTGCGCGGCCTGCAGGAAAAATACGAGGTCCACCATGGCGTCGACATCACCGACCCGGCCATCGTCGCCGCGGCCGAGCTGTCGCACCGCTACATCACCGACCGCTTCCTGCCCGACAAGGCGATTGACCTGATCGACGAAGCCGCGTCGAAGATCAAGATCGAGATCGACTCCAAGCCCGAGGTGATGGACAAGCTCGACCGCCGTCTGATCCAGCTGAAGATCGAGCGCGAGGCCGTGAAGAAGGAAAAGGACGAAGCCTCGCAGAAGCGCCTCGGCCTGATCGAGGACGAGATCGTCAAGCTCGAGCGCGAGTACGCCGACCTCGAGGAAGTCTGGAAGGCCGAGAAGGCCGGCGTGCAGGGCAGCCAGCAGATCAAGGAAGAGATTGAGCGCGTGCGCCTGCAGATGGAGGAGGCGCGCCGCAAGGGCGACTGGCAGAAGATGTCCGAGCTCCAGTACGGCCGCATGCCCGAGCTCGAAGCCAAGCTGAAGCAGGCCGACAAGGGCGAGCAGGCGGCCGGCAAGCCGAAGCTGCTGCGCACCCAGGTTGGCGCCGAGGAAATCGCCGAGGTGGTGTCTCGCGCCACCGGCATCCCGGTATCGAAGATGATGCAAGGCGAGCGCGACAAGCTGCTGCAGATGGAAGACGAACTGCACAAGCGCGTGGTCGGCCAGCATGAGGCGATTACGGCCGTGTCGGATGCGATCCGGCGTTCACGCGCCGGCCTGTCCGACCCGAACCGTCCGTATGGTTCGTTCATGTTCCTCGGCCCTACCGGCGTCGGCAAGACCGAACTGACGAAGGCGCTCGCAGCTTTCCTTTTTGACACCGACGAGTCGCTGATCCGCATCGACATGAGCGAGTTCATGGAGAAGCATTCGGTCGCGCGCCTGATCGGCGCGCCGCCGGGCTACGTCGGCTATGAGGAGGGCGGCTACCTGACCGAGGCCGTGCGCAGAAAGCCCTACAGCGTGATCCTGCTCGACGAGATCGAAAAGGCGCATCAGGACGTCTTCAATGTCCTGCTGCAAGTGCTGGACGACGGACGCATGACCGATGGCCAGGGCCGTACGGTCGACTTCAAGAACACCGTGATCGTCATGACCTCTAACCTCGGCTCGCACAAGATCCAGTCGATGGAAGAGAGCGACCCGCAGCTGGTCAAGCTGGCGGTGATGGCCGAGGTACGCGGACATTTCCGGCCCGAGTTCATCAACCGCATCGACGAGCTGGTGGTATTCCATGCGCTTGACGACAAGCACATCGGCGCGATCGCGAAAATCCAGCTGCACACGCTGGAGCAGCGGCTGGCGAAGATGGACATCGGCCTCGAGATCACCGACGCCGCGTTGTACAAGCTGGCCGAGGCCGGCTTCGATCCGGTGTACGGCGCGCGCCCGCTCAAGCGCGCGATACAGCAGGAGGTCGAGAACCCGCTGTCGAAGGCGATACTGGAAGGACGCTTCGGGCCGAAGGATGTGATCGAGATCGATGTCGCGGGATCAGAGCTCGGGTTCAGGAAGCGCTGAGCCCGCCCATTGCCGACCATTCCCTCTCATTCCTGCCCCATCAGGAGACCCCGCATGACCTTCGCCACCTGCGACCTGTGCGACGCAAATGAAGACAAACTCGCCGACGGCAGCCTGCACGTCCTTCCGTCCGTCTTCCGCGACTTCGGCAAGCACGCCCGCTTCGCAGGCACCGCGCGCACGCTGAAAGTCTTCGAGGACAACGTACTGGTGCGTGCCGCGCTCGAGACGCCGGGCGAAGGCAGCGTGCTGGTCGTCGATGGCGGCGGCAGCCTGCGCTGCGCGCTGGTCGGCGGCAATCTCGGCGCGCTCGCGCAGAAGAACGGCTGGGCCGGCATCGTCGTCTACGGCTGCGTGCGCGACAGCGCGGAGCTGAAGCAGTGCGAGATCGGCATCCGCGCTCTGGCGACCCATCCGCGCCGCAGCATCCGCAAGGGCGTTGGCGAGCGGGATCTGGTGGTCGACATCGCCGGCGTCAGCGTGCGCCCGGGCGACTGGGTAGTCGCAGACGAGGACGGCATGCTGGTGTCGCGCACGAAGCTCGCCTGATGCGTTCGGCAGCGACTGGACTGGCCGTCTCGTTTTCGCATTGCGAAATCTTCGTTTCATAATACAAAAAATTGCCATCGCAGGGCAGCAGTCCTGTCTTTCGCTGAGAGAAATTGCTTTTCGTATCGCAAAATCAAATCATTAAGCCTATGATTTTGAACAAATAAATTTATCTCCTCTGTCTTATATAAGACCTTGTTGCCTCGCAAAAATCGGCCTACTATCTTCTCATCGAATTTCTTTTTTTGTGACGCTCACTCTCGGAGGGAAGACCATGGCGACTCGCGAACAACAGGTACAGGCATTGACGAAAGAATGGGCGGAGAGCCCGCGCTGGCAAGGCATCAAGCGCAATTACACGGCTGAAGACGTCGTCCGCCTGCGCGGCTCGATGCCGGTCGAGCATACGCTGGCCAAGCGCGGCTCCGAGAAACTGTGGAACCTGCTGCACACCGAGCCTTTCGTCAATGCGCTCGGCGCGCTGACCGGCAACCAGGCCATGCAGCAAGTCAAGGCCGGCCTGAAGGCCATCTACCTGTCCGGCTGGCAGGTCGCCGGCGATGCCAACCTCGCGGGCGAAATGTACCCGGACCAGTCGCTGTACCCTGCCAACTCGGTGCCGATGGTCGTCAAGCGCATCAACAACACGCTGACCCGCGCCGATCAAATCCAGTGGTCCGAGGGCAAGGACGACATCGACTTTTTCGCGCCCATCGTGGCTGACGCGGAAGCCGGTTTCGGCGGCGTGCTGAACGCATTCGAACTGATGAAGGCCATGATCGAAGCCGGCGCCTCGGGCGTTCACTTCGAAGACCAGCTGGCATCGGTCAAGAAGTGCGGCCACATGGGCGGCAAGGTGCTCGTTCCGTCCCGCGAAGCCGTCGAGAAGCTCAACGCAGCGCGCCTGGCAGCCGACGTGTCGGGCACCCCGACCATTCTGGTCGCCCGTACCGATGCCGAAGCGGCCGACCTGCTGACCTCGGATGTGGATGACAACGACAAGCCGTTCTGCACCGGCGAGCGCACGGTCGAAGGCTTCTTCAAGACCAAGCCCGGCATCGAGCAGGCGATCTCGCGCGGTTTGGCCTATGCGCCGTACGCCGACCTGATCTGGTGCGAGACCGGCAAGCCGGATCTGGCCTTCGCGAAAAAATTCGCCGAGGCGATCCACGCCAAGTTCCCGGGCAAGCTGCTGTCGTACAACTGCTCGCCGTCGTTCAACTGGAAGAAGAACCTTGACGACGCGACCATCGCCAAGTTCCAGAAGGAGCTGGGCGCGATGGGCTACAAGTTCCAGTTCATCACGCTGGCCGGCTTCCATGCCCTGAACTACTCGATGTTCAACTTGGCCCACGGCTATGCGCGCAACCAGATGTCGGCGTTCGTCGAACTGCAGGAAGCCGAGTTCAAGGCCGCGGAGAAGGGCTTCACCGCCGTCAAGCACCAGCGCGAAGTCGGCACCGGCTACTTCGACGCCGTGACCCAGGCCATCCAGCAGGGTCAGTCGTCGACGACCGCGCTGCACGGCTCGACCGAAGACGAACAGTTCTTCGACAAGAAGGTCGCGTAAGCTAGCGTCATTCGGAAAGGGCAGGGGAGACATCTGTCCGAAGCAGCCAACGGGGCATCTCCGACACGGAGCGAGCCTCGCAAGGGAAAGGCCAGTCGCATCGACTGGCCTTTTTCGTTCCAGGGAATGGAATGGAATGGCGTGGCGTGGCATGGCGTGGCATGGCGGATTTCGCCTGCGGCTCTATCCGCCCTACGGACTGCGGGATGCTACGAATCGTAGGGCGGATAGAGCCGCAGGCGAAATCCGCCGCATCCATCCGCCGCATTACCCACCCCCGCCATCAGCTAAAATCACGCTCCTGCCCTTTCCCAAAGCCTTCCATGTTCAGCTACCGCCACGCCTTCCACGCAGGTAACCATGCCGATGTGCTCAAGCACATGGTGCTGGTGCAACTGCTGGCCTATCTGAACCAGAAAGACGCTGCCTACATGGTGATCGACACTCATGCCGGCGCAGGCGTATACACGCTCGACGGCGAGTATGCGACCAAGAGCGGCGAGGCCGATGAGGGTATTGCGAAGCTGTGGGCGCGCAGCGACTTGCCCGCAGCGGTCGCCGCCTATGTGAGCGAGATTCGCGCGATGAATCCGGCCGGCAAGCTGCGCCACTACCCGGGATCGCCGTTTCTTGCCGAGCGCGTGATGCGCGAACAGGACCGGCTGCGGCTCTTCGAACTGCATTCCACCGACAGCAAGCTACTGGTCGAGAACGTACGCAAGCTCGAGGCCCATGCCGCGGCCAATGGCGTGCGTTCGCGCGGCAAGCGCATTCTCGCCGAGCGTGCCGACGGCTTCGCCGCGCTCAAGGCGCTGCTGCCGCCGCCGTCGCGCCGCGGTCTGGTGCTGATCGATCCGCCGTACGAGGACAAGGACGACTACCGCAAGGTGCGCGCCGCGCTGGAAGACGCCCAGAAGCGTTTCGCCGGCGGCACCTATGCGGTCTGGTATCCGGCCCTCGGCCGCCTCGAATCGCAGCAGCTGCCCGAACGTCTGAAGCGCGTCGCGCAGGGCGACTGGCTGCACGTGACGTTGTCGATCGGTGCGCCCAACCCCGAAGAGCGCGGCCTCACCGCGAGCGGCATGTTCGTCATCAACCCGCCTTGGACGCTCGAGGCTACGCTGAAGGACACCATGCCCTGGCTGGTGCAGGCGCTGGCGCGCGACGGCTCGGCGCGTTACACGCTGCACACTGGCGCGGCCACGAGGCCAGTAAAGGAACGTGCATGAACAAGGCCTTCGTAAAGGAGGGCGACGGCGACGAGGATGACGACCTCGGCGCCGGCCTGCCGCCGATTCCGGCCGGTGCGAAGAACTACATCACGCCGCAGGGCTACCAGCGCATTCGCGATGAACTGCTGCAACTGATCGACGTCGAGCGGCCCGAGGTGGTGAAGGTCGTGCACTGGGCGGCATCGAATGGCGACCGCTCGGAAAATGGCGACTACATCTACGGCAAGCGCCGCCTGCGCGAGATCGATCGCCGCATCCGCTTCCTGACCAAGCGGCTGGACCTGGCCGAAGTGGTTGACCCCAGCCTGCACCATGGCAGCGACCAGGTCTTTTTCGGCGCGACGGTCGCCTATGTCAACGGCGCCGGCGAAGCGCATACGGTCACCATCGTCGGCATAGACGAACTCGATCCGCTGCGCGGCAAGATCAGCTGGGTATCTCCGGTGGCGCGCGCACTGACCAAGGCTCGCGAGGGTGACGTGGTCACGCTGCATACGCCGGCGGGCGAGGATGAACTCGAGATTGTCTCAGTGCAATATCCGGCCCCTGCCTGACGTACAATGGGCGCTATGCCCATCGTCTATTCCACGCTCAATCATCCACTGCGCGTGCCGCTGGCCGCCGAGCTTCACTCGCGTCCGCCGATCCGGCTCGACGCACCCGAAAAAATCACGCATCTTGCCGTCCATGGCCGTAACGAGCCGCGGCAGCCAGCCGACAAGCTCGGCCTGCAGTCGGCGCTACTGGCGGATTTCTGTGCGCATTTCGGCGTTCCGGCGCCGGCCGGTAATGCCAAGTACTTCTTCCATGATTTCGGGCGCTTCCGCCTGAAGTGGGAGTGCCATACCGAATTCGCCGGCTACACCTTCGTCGCCGCCAGCCGGCCGGCCGCGCAGGACGGCGGCATATTCTCCGCCATGCCGTCGGCCGAGCTGCCCGAGGCCTGGCTGCTGACGCTCGAGGGGCGCTTGCTGGTCGCCACCCATATCGCGCTCGACCGCGCGCAGGCCTCGGCCGAGGACAGCGTATCCCAGATGCGCCGCCTGTTCGACACCAACGCCGTCATCGGCTGCGAGGCCGCAGAGAGCGCGCAAGTCTGGACCGATTTCCAGATCCATGCCGACGGCTTCGGCCGCTTCGTCGTCCTCGATGCCGGCCTCAAAGGTATGCAGGCCGGGCGGCTGGTGCAGCGGCTGCTGGAGATCGAGACCTATCGCGTGATGGCGCTGCTGGGCTTGCCGGTCGCGCAGCAGGCCGCGCCGGTGCTCAACGACATCGAGGCCGAGCTGGCGTCGGTGACGCGCGGCATGCTGGCGCAGCAGAAGCCGGGCCTGAGCGAGGCGCAGGGCATGGAGGAGGAGCAGGCGCTGCTGCAGCAGATCACGCTGCTGGCGTCGCGCCTGGAGCAACTGTCGGTCGACGACAGCTACCGTTTTTCCGCCTCGCAGGCCTATTTCGGCCTCGTGCAGTCGCGCATCGCCGAACTGCGCGAGCGGCGCGTCGAGGGCGTGCCGACCGTCGAGGAATTCATGGCGCGCCGGCTGGCGCCGGCGATGAATACCTGTGAGTCCACCGCGCGCCGCCAGGAGGTGCTGGCCGAGCGCATCGCCAACACCAACTCGCTGCTGCGTACCAGCGTCGGCATCCGTCAGGAGAGGCAGAACAGCCAGATACTGGCGTCAATGAATGCGCGCGCGGCCCAGCAACTGCGGTTGCAGCAGGCCGTCGAGGGCCTGTCGGCCGTCGCCATTTCGTACTATCTGGTGGGGCTGATCAGCTATCTGATGAAGGGCCTGAAAGCCGGCGGCCTGCATCTGGACACCGAACTCGTCACCGGCGTGGCCGTGCCGGTGCTGGCGCTGGCGGTATGGTTTGGCGTGCGGCGCCTGCGGCGTCGCGCGACGCGCGGCGGCCACGCTGCGCACTAGGCAGGCACCGAGGCTTTTTGCAAGGCAGGGAAAATCGCTGGCTCAGCCGCGGTCGCGTAGCACGCGCTCGACGCCGTGCACGCTCTTGACGTTGCGCATCAGCCGGGCGAGGTGTACGCGGTTCTCGACCTGGACGGTAAAGCGCAGTTCCGTCAGCGGGCCCTCGCGCCGCGTCTCGTCCATGCCGACATGGACAATGTTGGCATCCGATTCGTTGATCTCCGCCGCCAGCCGCGCCAGCAGACCCTTCTCGTCGCTGACCAGCACGCGGATGCGGCAGCTCGAGCGGCTTACCGGGTCTTCGGACCAGAACACCTCGATCCAGCGTCCCGGCTCCTTCGCACGCTGGCGGCGCGCGCCGTCGCAGTCGGCCGCATGCACGACCAGCATCTGGTCGCGCCGCAGGTTGCCGGTAAGTCGGTCGCCGGGTATCGGCGAACAGCAGGTAGCCAATTGCACGGCAGTGGCCGGCTCGTCGCCGCTGATTTCCATCGGCTTGACGCGAGATTCGGCTTTCTCGGCCGGTGCCTCGCTGGCGGTCGGCACTTCCGTCACACGCTGTATGTGGCGAGCGACCAGCGAGGCCAGCCGGCGGCCGGTGCCGATGTCGGCATGGATGTCGTCCAGCGCCCGCGCACCGGTGTCGCCGACCAGTTTGTCCAGCGCGTCGGCTGGCACCGGTAGCGCGATTTCCAGCGCCATCAGTGCCTGCTCGAGCAGCATCTCGCCCAGCTCGACCGCCTGCTCGCGGTTGATCGAGCGCAGGTGGTGCCGGATTGCCGAGCGCGCGCGGCCGGTGCGCACGAAAGATAGCCAGTTCGGCGTCGGGTGTGCGTCATCCGAGACCTCGATGGCGACAATGTCGCCATTGCGCAGTTCGGTCTTCAGCGCGGCGGGCTCGTGGTTTATCCGGGCCGACACCGCATGGTCGCCGATGTCGGTGTGGATGGTGTACGCAAAATCGAGCGCCGTGGCCCCGCGCGGCAGCGCGATGATCGTTGACTTCGGCGTGAACACGTACACCGAGTCCGGAAACAGATCGACCTTCACATGCTCGAGGAACTCCACCGAGTCGCCCGACTGGTGCTGGATGTCGAGCAGCGACTGCAGCCATGCATGGGTGCGCTGCTGCAGGTCGGTCAGCGCGGCGCCCTGGTTCTTGTACAGCCAGTGCGCGGCGACGCCGGCCTCGGCGACCTTGTTCATCTCCTCGGTGCGGATCTGGAACTCGACCGGCGTGCCGTAGGGGCCGATCAGCGTGGTGTGCAGCGACTGGTAGCCGTTGAGCTTCGGTATCGCGATGTAGTCCTTGAACTTGCCGGGCATCGGCTTGAACAGCGAGTGCAGCACGCCGAGCGCGACGTAGCAACTCGCAAAACTGTCGACCACGACCCGGAAGCCGTAGACATCGAGCACCTGCGAGAACGACAGGTGCTTGTTGCGCATCTTGCGGTAGATGCCGAACAGGGTCTTTTCCCGGCCCTGGATGGCGGCGTCGATGCCGGCCGACTGCAGCGACGCGCGCACCGATTCGAGGATCTTGTTGACCACTTCGCGCCGGTTGCCGCGCGCGGCCTTGACTGCCTTGGCCAGCGTGCGGTGCCGGACCGGATGCAGGTGGCAGAACGACAGCTCCTGCAATTCGCGGTAAATGTTGTTGAGGCCAAGACGGTGCGCGATCGGCACATAGACTTCCATCGTCTCGCGCGCGATGCGTCGGCGCTTGTCTGACGACATCGCGCCCAGCGTGCGCATGTTGTGCAGGCGGTCGGCCAGCTTGACCAGAATCACGCGCACGTCTCGCGCCATCGCCAGCAGCATCTTGCGGAAATTTTCGGCCTGCTGCTCGACCTGGCTCTGGAACTCGATCTTGTCGAGCTTGGACAGTCCATCGACGAGCGACGCGACCGGTGCGCCGAAGCGCTCGATCAGTTCGTCCTTTTTGACGTCCTGGTCTTCCATCACGTCATGCAGCAGCGCGGCCATGATCGCCTGGGCGTCGAGCTTCCACTCGGCGCAGATCTCTGCCACCGCGATCGGATGGGAAATATAGGGCTCGCCCGACTTGCGCACCTGCCCGAGATGCATCTCGTCCGAGAAGCGGTAGGCTTCCTTGACCTTCTTCAGCTCGGATGCGGTCAGGTACTCTGCCAGCCGGGTATTCAGCTGGGTTACCGACGCGACGCCGACGGCAGTCGGCGAGGCGGGTTCGTTCATGGTGGAGCTCCGGGAGGGCGCAGCGGCATGAGCCTTCCGGGAAGGCGAGGTCGGGGCAGTGTCAGCGGTCGTGTGCATCGCTATGCCGACCCGTGGGGGTGTCCTCGACTTAGGTCGGTACCTTCTTCAGCATCTCGAGACCGACCTGGCCGGAGGCGATCTCGCGCAGCGCGGTCACGGTCGCCTTGTCGTCGCTGTCGACCTTCGGCGTGTGACCCTGCAACAGCTGGCGCGCGCGGTAGGTGGCGGCCAGCGTGAGCTGGAAGCGGTTGGGAATCTTCTTCAGACAATCCTCTACGGTAATGCGTGCCATCGGGCCTCCTGAAAACGGTGCTGCTGTTCGGTGCGAAGTTGCTGCTTGTCGCTTGCGTCTGTCGTGTGCGTCTGTCGCCTGTGTCTGTCGCTTGCGTATGTGGCTTGTACTAGGGCTGGATGCCGAAGTCGGCGAAGAGGCGGTCGTGTCGTGCCGCCTGCTGGCGGACCCTGCAACGCGCGGCAAGTGCGATCGAAGCAAGCTCCGACAGGGCTGTCTCGAAATTTTCATTGATAATAACATAGTCGAACTCGCCCGCATGCGCGATCTCCCCCGCGGCGGCACGCACGCGTTTGGCAATGACCTCGTCGCTGTCCTGTCCGCGCTTGCGCAGCCGCTGCTCGAGCTCGGCAATCGAAGGCGGAAGGATGAATATCCCCACCGCATCGGGAAACTGCCGCCTGATCTGCTGCGCGCCCTGCCAGTCGATTTCCAGCAGCACATCGTGGCCGGCGCGCGTCTGCTCCTCGACCATCGCACGCGCGGTGCCGTAGTAGTTGCCGTGCACCTGCGCCCATTCGAGAAACTCGCCCGCCTGCTGGCGCTGGACGAATTCGGGTTCGGCCAGGAAAAAATACTCGCGCCCATGCTGCTCGCCCGGGCGCGGCGCGCGCGTCGTGCACGAAACCGACAGCCGGATGCCCTGCACCCGGGCGAGCAAGGCATTCACCAGCGAAGACTTGCCGGCGCCCGAAGGCGCGGCGACGATGAACAGGCTGCCGGAGCCGGAGGAGGTCGGTGTCGTCATGGTCGTGGTCGTCGTCATCGTCACTCCAGGTTTTGTACCTGTTCGCGCATCTGCTCGATCAGGAGCTTCATCTGCATCGACGCGTCCGCCAGTTCCTTAACCGCAGCCTTCGAGCCCAGCGTGTTCGCTTCGCGGTTGAGTTCCTGCATCATGAAATCGAGCCGCTTGCCGACCTGTCCGCCTTTTTTCAGTATTGCGCGGGTTTCGGCCAGATGGCCCGACAGGCGCGTCAGTTCCTCGGCGACATCGACGCGGATGCCGTACAGCGTCACTTCCTGCCGAATGCGCTCGTGGATATCGTCGCTCGCCGGCGCGGCCTTGCCGTCGCCCAGCGCGATGCCGAGCGCCTCCTGCAGGCGCTCGACGGCCTTGTGCCGGAACTGCTCGACGGCCTGCGGCACCAGCGGCGTGACGCGCGCGACGATCGCCTCGATGTCGGCGATGCGCGACAGCAGCATGGTTTCCAGTGCTGCGCCCTCGCGCTGGCGCGACTCGACGAAGGCATCCAGCGCCGCCGTCAGCGTCGCCTGCACGTCGGCCTGCATCGTGTCCTGGCCGAGTTCGGCGTCGGCCAGCACGCCCGGCCAGCGCAGCAACTCGTTCACGCTCATCGGCCGGGCATCGGGGAACCGCTGCAGCACCGCTTGCTGCACATCGTTCAGTGCGGTCAGCAGTTCGGTGTTCGCAGCGAGCCCGGCAGAGCGTTCCTTGCGCCCGAACGAGAGCCGGCATTCAACCTTTCCCCGGGCAACGCGGGCGATGATCGCCTCGCGCAGCAGCGGTTCGAGCGAACGCAAGTCGTCATTGATACGGAACTGCAGATCGAGGAAACGCGAATTCACGCTACGCAGTTCGAGCGTGATGGCGCCGGCTTCCGTGTCGCGGCTGCTGACTGCGTAACCCGTCATACTGCTGATGGTCAAGGGACACCTCTGGTATTTACAAAATGCACATCAGTCTACACAATCCCTTCCCGGGAATGGGCAATCACGACAGAGAACATGGCCGGTCAACACAACGCAGCCTTGCCGGAGGGACTGGAGCTTGACGGGTACCGCATTCTAAAGAAGATTGCGGTGGGCGGCTTCAGCATCGTCTATCTCGCGCAGGATGCCGACGGCAGCGACGTTGCGATCAAGGAGTACCTGCCGGCCGCGCTCGCACGGCGCATGCCGGGGCAGCTTGCGCCAGTGGTCGCGCCCGAGCATCTCGAGCTGTACCGCGTCGGCATGAAGTTCTTTTTCGACGAGGGCAGGGCGCTGTCGGCCATCGTCCATCCGAACGTGGTGCGGGTGCTGAATTTTTTCCGTGCGCACGACACCGTCTACATGGTGATGGCCTACGAACGCGGGCGGTCGCTGCAGGAACACATCGCGCGCCGCCGGCAGAAGGGCGCCAAGCCGCTGGTATCCGAGCGCGGCCTCCGCGCCACCTTCGCGCAGGTGATGGATGCGCTACGCGAAGTCCACACACGCAAGCTGCTGCACCTCGACCTCAAGCCGGCCAACATTTACCTTCGAGAAGACGGCACGCCGATCCTGCTCGACTTTGGCGCCGCACGGCAGACGCTGCACGCCGACCTGTCGCGCCTGCATCCGATGTACACGCCGGGCTTCGCCGCACCCGAGCTTCATGCGCGCCAGGGGCTGGGCCCGTGGACCGACATCTACAGCATCGGCGCCACCATCTTCACCTGCATGGTCGGCGTACCGCCGCAATCCTCGGTCGAGCGCAAGCGCGAAGACCGGATGGACGGCTACCTCGACGCGCTGCACAGCCTGTACTCTGCCGAGCTGATCGACCTTGTGCGCTGGAGCCTGCAACTCGACCCGCTGCAGCGTCCGCAGAGCGTGTATGCGCTGCAGAAGCTGATGCGGCCGCTGGCCGATGCCGTGGCGCCGGCCCATGCCGACGCGGCGGTGCATCCGCCGGGCCTGCTGTCGCGGCTCCTGAAGGCGATGCACTGACCATGCGCTTTGCGGTCTACCAGGAGAGTCTGATCGGCGGCCGTCCGAGCAACCAGGACCGGATGGGCTACTGCTTCTCGCGCGACGCCTTGCTGCTGCTGCTGGCCGACGGCATGGGCGGCCACCTGCACGGCGAGATCGCCGCCTCGCTGAGCCTGCAGACGGCGGGGGCGCTGTTCCGCGAGCGCGCCGTGCCGACCGTGGCCGACCCGCAGGCGCTGCTGGACGAACTGGTGTTCGCCGCGCACCAGTCGCTGCTGGGCTACCGGGCGACGCACCGCCTGCCCGACACGCCGCGCACCACCATCGTCGCCTGTCTCGTCCAGCAGGGCATGGCCTGGTGGGCGCACTGCGGCGATTCCCGCCTGTACTGGCTGCGCCGGGGGCGCATACTGGCGCGCACCGTCGATCATTCCCACCTCGAGCGGCTGGTGGCGCTCGGCAAGGTGTCGCCGGCCGAGCGCGCGAACCATCCGGACCGCAACAAGCTCTACAACTGCCTCGGCTCGCCGACCCTGCCGCGGGTGGACAAGGCGCCGCCGGTCCAGTTGCAGTCCGGCGACCAGCTGCTGCTGTGCTCGGACGGCCTGTGGTCCGGCGTGCGCGAGCATGAAATGGCCTACCGGCTCTCCGCCGGCCCGCTCGACGACGCGATACCCGCGCTGGTGCGGCAGGCCGACGTGGCCAACGGCAAAAACGGCGATAATGTCACCGCGCTGGCCGTCACCTGGCTGGACGATCTGCGCGACCCCGGCCAGGATTTGCTGATGACCGATGGCTTGCCCCGGAACCAGGTCATTACCTCCATCCATCCGGTGCAGCGGTCATAGAGTTACCCGGCGCGTTGCGCCTGCTGCCCCGCCCGCCCTGCGTTTTTTTATCTCGACTCCAAGGAACCACCCGTGCCCGACACCCCTGAACTGCGCCCGAGCGGGCGCGCCGCCGATGCCCTGCGCGACGTGCGCCTGACCCGCCACTACACCCGCCACGCCGAGGGCGCGGTGCTGGTCGAATTCGGCGATACCCGTGTGCTCTGCACCGCCAGCATCGACGAGAAAGTGCCGCCTTTCCTGCGCGGGAAGGGGCAGGGCTGGTTGACAGCCGAGTACGGCATGCTGCCGCGCTCGACCCATACCCGCATGGACCGCGAAGCGGCCAAGGGCAAGCAGTCGGGCCGCACGCAGGAAATCCAGCGCCTGATCGGACGCTCGCTGCGCGCCGCGTTCGATCTCGGCGCCTTCGGCGAGCGCACGCTGCAGCTCGACTGCGACGTGTTGCAGGCCGATGGCGGCACCCGCACCGCCGCCATCACCGGCGCCATGGTGGCCGCGCATGATGCATTCTCCACGCTGGTGGCGCGCGGTCTGATTGCCGCCATCCCGCTGCGGCATTTCGTCGCGGCGATTTCCGTGGGCGTCTACCAGGGCCAGCCGGTGCTGGACCTCGATTATCCGGAAGACTCTGCCTGCGACACCGACATGAATGTCGTCATGAACGAAGCCGGACAGTTCATCGAACTGCAGGGCACGGCCGAGGGCGACGCCTTCGACCGCCGCACGATGAACCTGCTGCTCGACCTGGCCGACCGCGGCATCCGCGACCTGATCGCTCAACAGAAGCAGGCGCTGGGCATCGCATGACGCAGCCGCTGGTCCTCGCGTCGAATAACCGCGGCAAGCTGGTCGAGTTGTCGCAACTGCTGTCGCCGCTCGGCTTCGCACTGACCGCGCAGGGCGAGCTCGGGATTCCCGAGGCCGACGAGCCGTACCCGACCTTCGTCGAGAACGCGCTGGCCAAGGCCCGCCACGCCGCGCGTCTGTCCGGCCTGCCGGCGCTGGCCGATGATTCCGGCCTCTGCGTTCCCGCGCTAGGCGGCGCACCGGGCGTGCTGTCGGCGCGCTATGCGGGCGAGTCGAAGTCCGATGCCGCCAACAACGCGAAGTTGGTACGCGAACTGGCGGCCCACGTCGACCAGTCCGCGTACTACTACTGCGTGCTGGTGTTCGTTCGCCATGCCGACGACCCGCAACCCGTGATCGCCGACGGGCGCTGGCTGGGCGACATCGTCGCTGCGCCGCGCGGGCAGGGCGGCTTTGGTTACGATCCGCATTTTGTCGTGCGCGGGCTCGGCAAGACCGCTGCCGAGCTGCCCGCCGAAGAAAAGAACCGGCTGTCGCATCGCGGCCAGGCATTGCGCGCGCTGATCGATAAGCTGACATGATTCCCATCCGTCCCGAGGTCTTGCAGGCCGCACCGCGCCGCGTCATCGACAGCTACCTGCAGCCCGGCATCCTGAACCTGACGGCGCTGCCGCCGCTGTCGCTGTATGTGCATTTTCCGTGGTGCGTGCGCAAGTGCCCGTACTGCGATTTCAACTCGCACGAGGCCGGCGGCGAATTGCCGGAGTCGGCCTACCTCGACGCTCTGCGTGCCGATCTCGAGCAGTCGCTGCCGCTGGTCTGGGGCCGCAAGATCGTCAGCATCTTCATCGGCGGCGGCACGCCGAGCCTGATGTCGGCGCAGGGGCTGGATCGCCTGATGTCCGACATCCGCAGCCTGCTGCCGCTGGAGGCCGGTGCCGAGATCACGATGGAAGCCAATCCCGGCAGCTTCGAGAGCGACAAGTTCCGCAGCTATGCGGCCAGCGGCGTCAACCGCCTGTCGATCGGCATCCAGAGTTTCGACTCGCGCCACCTGCAGGCGCTCGGGCGCATCCATGACGGCGACGAGGCGCGGCGCGCCATCGAAATCGCGCAGGCCAGCTTCGACAACTTCAACCTCGACCTCATGTACGCGCTGCCGTCGCAGACGCCGGACGAGGCCCGGCGCGACGTCGAGACGGCCTTCTCCTTCGCTGCGCCGCACCTGTCGCTGTACCACCTGACGCTCGAGCCCAACACCGTGTTCGCGAAGTACCCGCCCGCGCTGCCGGACGACGACAGCAGCGCGGCCATGCAGCAGATGATCGGCGAGCTGATGCAGGCGCGGGGTTACGAGCACTACGAAGTCTCCGCCTACGCGAGGCCCGGCCGCCGCGCGCGGCACAACCTCAACTACTGGGAGTTTGGCGACTACCTCGGCATCGGCGCCGGCGCGCACTCGAAGCTCTCGTTCCCGCACCG
>JAMNXS010000100.1 GCA_023653025.1 Burkholderiaceae bacterium | reverse complement strand
TCCGGTGCTGGTCGTGGTCGTGCTCGTGGTCGTGATGGTGCCGCTGCTCTGCGGCAGGCTGGCAGTGATCTGGCCACGGATCTCGCCCTCGGGGAAGGCAGTCGAGTGCACGTTGAAGTAGTAGTTACCCGACTGCAGTTGCGTCAGCTGTTCGCTGCTCAGCGTGACGGTGGTGGTCCAGACGCCGCTGCCTGCGCCACCGGTCTCGACCAGAGGAAAGACCACCGGCCCGGCCACGCCGCGCGGCGCGGCATGGATATGGGCTTGCGTGCCGGCGATGTCGGCCGTGACGATGGTCGCCTTCATCGCCCGTGTGGTCGGGTCGATGACGACGAGGCCGGTGCCGGTTGCCGCGGTGTTCACCGGAGGAACTTCCTCCGATCCGGCGAGCGTTGCCGAAAATACGTTCTGCGGCACGGAACTGTTTACAGAATTCACCTGGCTGACGGCGGCGGCGGTCGGGCTGACCGGATCGTCGTCGCTGCCGCAGCCTGCGATCACGAGCACGGACAGCGCTGCAATCCACCATGGGGTGGATAGTCGCGAGTTAAGAGATTTCATGGGTCATCCTCTGGTTGAGTAATACTCCCTGTCATGCAGATGCGCCGCGTTGGTACGCGGTCTGTGAATTGCCAGTACCGGCATCCGTTTGAGCGATGGAGGTCAAAGCAGTGACCATGCCAGTGGCGCAGCGGCACCCGTCGCAACGAACCGGAGGCGGCTGGCAGGGCAGCGTCGCGTAAGAACTTCCCGACCGGGTGAAAATTTTTCGGACAGCGCGCCGGTCGCGTCCGGCGTCATGCCGGCTGCGTTACCATGTCGGCCCTGCAGCAGAAGAGCATTCCACCATGGCAGACATCGAGATCCGCGCCGGCCAGTCCGTCGAGTTGCTGAAGGCGCTGCATATCCTCACGCGCGACGGCAAGATGAACCAGGACAGTCGTCGCAAGTTGAAGCAGGTCTATCACTTGTTCCAGTTCATCGAGCCGCTGCTGACCGAGCTGGCCGACGAGGGGCACGCAATTTCACTGGTGGATCACGGCGCAGGCAAGTCTTATCTCGGATTCATCCTGTATGACCTGTTTTTCCGGCCGCGCGGCGGTGCATCGTTCATCCACGGCATCGAGACGCGCCGCGAACTGATCGACCGCGCCCGCGACCTGGCAGAACGCCTCGGCTTCGACCGCATGCGCTTTCACCCGCTGTCCGTCGCGGATTCGATCGTCTCCGACCAGCTGCCGTCGACGGTGGATGTGGTCACCGCGCTCCACGCCTGCGACACGGCGACCGACGACGCCATCAGCTTCGCGCTGAAAAAGCGGGCGCGCTTCATCGTGCTGGTGCCGTGCTGCCAGGCGGAAGTGGCCTCCACGCTGCGCCGGTTGAAGGGACAATCGCTGGGGCGCGATGTTCTGACCGAGATCTGGCGCCACCCTATCCATACGCGCGAATTCGGCAGCCACCTGACTAACGTGCTGCGCTGCCTGCAACTGGAGGCGCACGGCTACCAGGTGAACGTGACCGAGCTGGTCGGGTGGGAGCATTCGATGAAGAACGAGCTCATCATCGCCAGCTACAAGGACCTGCCGAGGCAGAAACCGGCGCGCCGCCTGAGGGGGGTGCTGGAGACGCTGGGGCTGGAGGCGATGGAACGGAGGTTCTGGTTGCCGGAGGGGGCGGGCGAGGGCTAGCGGGTATTAGCGGTGGCTTGGCGGATTTCGCTGCGCTCTATCCGCCCTACGGTTGATGGGCTGAATCTACCGCGGGCCGTAGGGCGAAGGGAGCGTAGTGGCAGCCGAAAGTTTCGACCGATCCGTCGCTACTCTCCGGCCTCAACCCCCGTCCGGCAATTGCCTGCGATGCAGCGCCGTGCTCGGCATCGAATGGCTGGCAATGAAGATCTCGTGCAGGAACAGGCTGAAGCTGCCGATCAGCAGCAGCATGGCCGCCACGAACAGGAAGGCCACCAGCGAGCCCAGTTTCATGCCGAAGGCATCGTCGGCGAACAGCGTGACGACGACGCCGCAGACCAGCACCAGGCAGACGGTCGAGAAACCGACGGCGCGGTGGATGGCATCGGTCCGGCGGCACAGGATGTCGAGTTCATGCAGCAGTTCGGCGCGCCGGCCATTTGCATGCGACAGGCGGTGTTCAACCAGTTCTCGACGGTCGACGATGCGCACGAGGCGGTTGTCCAGCACCCGCAGCAGCAACAGGATGCCCAGCAGCAGGAAGCCGGGCGTGATGGACAGGCTGATAATGTTGCTGATGTCGCCGAACAGAGAGGGCATGATGATCGATGCAGTAGCCAAATATGACGAAATTTCAGGATACACAAAGCCGGCCGGGCCTGCACGCTCAGTCGCTGCTGGTCTCGTAGATGGCGTCGAAACGCGAGTGGATCCGCGTGAAACCCGACAACACCTCGGGGTCGAAATGCGCCGGCAGGGTGCGGCCGTCGCCGTCCATAATGATTCGGCAAGCCCGTTCGTGGCTGAACGGGGCCTTGTACGGGCGACGCGAACGTAGCGCGTCATACTGGTCGCACAGCATCACGATGCGCGCTGACAGCGGTATGGCCTCGCCGGCCAGCCCCTGCGGATAGCCGCTTCCGTCCCAGCGCTCGTGATGATGCTGCGCTATCTCGGCGCCCATCGCCACGTAGGGCGAGGTGCCGCGCTGCAGTATTTTCGCGCCGAGCGCGGAATGGGTTTTCATCATCGCCCATTCGTCGGGCGTGAACGCGCCGGGCTTGAGCAGCACGGCGTCCGGGATGCCGATCTTGCCGACGTCATGCATCGGCGACGCATAGAACAGCCGGTCGCGGAAGCTGTCGTCCATGCCTAGTTCGCCGGCCAGTTCGAGGCAGTAGAAGCTGATCCGCTGCACATGCGCGCCGGTGTCCTCGTCCTTGTACTCGGCCGCCCGTACCATCGTGACCACGGTGTCGCGGTAGGCGTCGGCGAGTTGCCGGGTGCGCTCGGCCACCAGTTCGGTCAGCCGCAGATTATGGTCGGCCAGCTCGTCCTGAAAGCTCTTCAGGCGCAGCAGGTTGCGCACGCGCGTCCACAGCTCGGACTGGTCGACCGGCTTGTTGACGAATTCTTCCACGCCGGCCGACAGGGCCTGCATCCGCGACCCGTGGTCAGACAGCGCGGTCAGCATGATCACCGGGATGTTGCGCGTGCGCTCGTCCTGCTTGATGGCGCTGGCAACCTGCTGGCCGTTCATGCCGGGCATCATGAAGTCGAGGATGATCAGGTCGGGCAGCCGCTCGCGCAGCTGGGCCAGCGCCTCTTCGCCGGACTGCGCGATCATGAAGTCGTAATGCTCGGCACCCAGCTGGGCCTGCAGCAGGCGGGCGTTGCGCGGCTGGTCGTCGACCAGCATCAGCAGCGGTTTGGCAGCGCGGTCTTGCGACGAAAAATCGATGGCATTCATGGGTTCGGCGTTCACCCGTTGGGCTGGGGCTTGAGCAGCGAGGCAGGAAGATGGATTGGCAAGGCCTCGTGCGGTTCCGGATGGCGCAACGGCAGCCAGACGGTGAAGCGCGAGCCGCGGGCGGGCGTGCTCTCCACCAGCAGGGCCCCCGATTGCAGTTCGGCGAGGCGGCGCACCATCACCAGCCCGAGGCCGGTGCCTTCGTGAGGGCGGTTGCGCGACGAATCCAGCTGGGTGAACGGCTGGAACAGCCGGTACAGGTCGGCCGACGAGATGCCGACGCCGCTGTCGCCGACGCTGATTTCGAGGAACTCGAGAAAGGCCGATTGCGGCAGCGGGAACAGGCGCCGCCCTTCGCCCGTCCCGACTCCTTCGATGCGGCTGCGCGGCACCAGCTGCATGCTGAGGCTGACCTCGCCGCCGTCGGCGCTGAACTTCACGGCGTTCGACAGCAGGTTGAAGATGATCTGCCGCGTCTTGCGGGCATCGATCCACAGGCCCTGCAGTTCGGGCGAGATGCGCTGGGTCAGGCGGATGCCGCGCGAATTGGCCTGCTCGCGCATGATCGCCAGGCCGCTGGCGGCGAGTTCGTCGCCATCGACCATGCCGACCGACAGGCGCATGTTCCCGGACTCGATGGTCGACAGGTCGAGGATGTCGTTCATCAGCGCCAGCAGGTGGCGGCCGCTGTCGAGAATATCTTGCGCGTACTCCTCCACGCGGCGCGGCACCTCGCCGGCAAGTCCGTCGCGGATTACGCTGGAAAAGCCGATGATGGCGTTGAGCGGCGTGCGCAGTTCATGCGACATCGTCGCCAGGAATTCGGTCCTCATTCGCGAGGCCTGCTCGATCTGGCGGTTTTTTTCCTCGAGCAGCTTTTCCGTTGCCTTGATGGTCGAGATGTCGCGCGCGATCGTCGACAGCGTCATGCTGCCGTCGGGCTGGCGGTGGGAGATCAATACCTGCGATACCGGCACCTCGCGCCCGCTGCGCGTGAGCAGCGCCGTTTCGCCGCTCCAGCTGCCGTGCGCGAAGGCTGCCGGGATGCCGACCTTGCGGACGATCTCGAGCGCCCAGCGCGGGTAGACCATCTCGCGGGTCACCTCGGATGCCGGCGTGTCGCCCAGTTCCAGCACCTCGCGCGCCGCGCGGTTCAGATAGGACACCGCGCCGGCCGGCGTGCTGGTGGCGATCAGATCCGGCGTGCGGTCGATCACGTCCACCAGGCGCGCAGCCTCGGCTGCGGCCAGTTGCTTGTCGCGGTGGCTGTCGCGAAACCGGAAATAGAGCAGCGGCACGGCCAGCATCAGCAGCAGTACCAGCGTCAGGAATCCGGTGGCAGTCATCTGCGCGCGGTCGGCTTCCAGTTGCTGGCGCTGCTGCAGCAGCAACTGCTCCTCGGCGTGCAAGCCGGCGAGCAGCTTGTCGATGCGGCGGTCGATCGCCGTGCCGTGGACGACGTTCGGCGGCACGCGATCCCGCCCCTCGGCCTCGGCCAGCGCCAGATTGCGCTCCAGCAGGACGACGCGGCGACCGATTTCCTCCCGCAACTCGGCCACCCGCGAACGTTGCGACGGATGGTCGGCGACTTTCGTCGCCAGCCTGTCGAGTTCGATCGACATCGCGGCGGCCGATTCGCGGAAGCCGTCGACATACAGCGGGTCGCCGCTGATCAGATAGCCGCGCTGTTCCGACTCTGCCCGATAGAGCTGGAACTGCAGCCGTCCTAGACTGCCGATCACTTCATGCGTGTGCACCACGAAGCGCGTCGCATCGACCGCCTTGAGCGAGAAGACCCAGATCAGCGCCGCCAGCGCCAGCAGCGTTGCGGCGCCGGCGGAGAACGCCAGCAGCAGGCGCTTTTCGAAGGGACTGGGCGAGGGGGGCATATCGGGATGTCTGTCGTCAGGCAGCGTATGGGCAGTTTCCGTAATGAAAGTGCGCGAGACGCCGGTAAAAACGGAAAGCAAGGTTCAATAAGGCAACATCAGGATAAGTCGATCACCGGACGCGCCTTTGTTATTGCTCAAGCTTGGTCAAATGAAACCTTCGAACACCGATGAATGATTTTGCACACCGCCCCGACTCACTTGGAACCTGCGCGGGAAGGCGTTGTTCTCCGTTTTTATGCGCGCAGACAAGCATCGGCTTTGGCAAACGCAAAGCTTCTGTCCGCAGGCAGTCCCTATGATGGTGTCCCCCGTCAATGAAGCTCTGCCCCTAAAACTTTCATTTTGTTGTTTGGTAGAAATAAGGTAAGTTTTTGCATGCGGAAACAAGCGAGCCGCAGGCGCTCCGACGGCGCGCCACCAGAACAGTCAAAAAAATTATTTGCGGAGATGGCCAAGATGAACAGCATTCCCCCGGCCACGCTGGCCGGGACAGTGGCGCGCTTGCCTCGCGCCGCGATCCGGTGAGCGGGGCGCGCATGTCGGACATCATTCTCGAGACCCGCCGGCTGACGCGGGAGTTCAAGGGCTTTGTCGCGGTCAACCAGGTTGACCTGCAAGTGCAGCGCGGGCATATCCACGCGCTGATCGGCCCCAACGGCGCCGGCAAGACTACCTGCTTCAACCTGCTGACAAAATTTCTCGCGCCGAGCGCCGGCCAGATCCTGTTCAACGGCCAGGACATCACGATGAAGCCGCCCGCGCAGATCGCGCGCCTTGGCATCATCCGCTCGTTCCAGATCTCGGCGGTATTTCCGCACATGACTGTGCTGGAAAACGTGCGTATCGGCCTGCAGCGCCGTCTTGGCACCTCCTTCCATTTCTGGAAAAGCGAGCGCACGCTCAGGCAGCTCGACCAGCGCGCCATGCAGCTGCTCGACGAGGTTGACCTGGGCGGTTTCGCTGCCACATTGACGGTCGATCTGCCGTACGGCCGCAAGCGCGCGCTCGAGATCGCGACCACGCTGGCCATGGAGCCCGAGCTGATGCTGCTCGACGAGCCGACCCAGGGCATGGGCCATGAAGACGTGCAGCGCGTGACCGACCTGATCAAGAAGGTCTCGCGGGGCCGCACCATCCTGATGGTCGAGCACAACATGAGCGTGGTGTCCGGCATCTGCGACCGCATTTCGGTGCTGCAGCGCGGTGCGGTGCTGGCCGAGGGCGACTACCAGACCGTGTCGCGCAACCCGCAGGTGCTCGAAGCCTACATGGGTAGTGCCTCGCCGATGGAAGGAGCGCACTGATGGCCGCCGCACTCGAAATCAGCCGCTTGCAGGCCTGGTACGGCGAATCGCACATCCTGCATGACGTGAACCTGTCGGTGCAGCAGGGCGAGGTCGTCACGCTGCTCGGCCGCAACGGCGCCGGACG
>JAMNXS010000099.1 GCA_023653025.1 Burkholderiaceae bacterium | reverse complement strand
GTCGGGACGTAGGGCGGGTAGAGCGAAGCGAAACCCGCCGTCGCCAACTCACACCTTCGCCAGCACCCCCTTCAGCTTCTGCGCATACAAGGGATCCGTCGCATACCCGGCCTTCTGCAAAGCCTCGGCAAACCCGTGCCCGTCGGTCGTCGCCATCACCTCGCGGTAGCGCGGACTGGACGACAGCATCCGCGCGTAATCGCCGAACGCTTCGGCATACGAGTCGTACGCACGGAATTTCTCGACCCGCTTCTGTGCGACGCCGTCGACGAATTCGGTTGTCATCACCTCGGCTACCTTGCCGTGCCAGCCGCGGCCGGCCTTGATGCCGAAGACGTTGTGCGATGGGCTGCCGTCCGCGTTGAGGATCTCGCGCTTACCCCAGCCGCTTTCGAGCGCGGCCTGCGCGAGCATGAATTTCGCCGGCAGGCCGGTCGCGGCGCTTGCCGCCTCGGCATGGGGCGCGAGGCGCTCCGTGAAACTCGTGCCGGCCGGCATCCCGGCTGGCGTACCTTTGGGCATCATCTGGCGGGCGAGGACATCCGCCAGCCCGATGCCGCGCGCAGCGAGCGCCTGTGCATACTGCTGGTCGAGCATGCCCTGCATCATGCGGCCCTGCTCGCTGTCGAACAGGCCCTCGGACGGCGCCGCCTCGCGCATGCTCTTCATCACCATGTCGAGGAACAGCGCCTCGAACTGCGTGGCCGCCGCCTTGATGGCCTCGGGCGAGTTGTCGCGCGCGGCATGGCGCAGCCGCTCGAGGCCCGCCGGGTCCAGCATGCCGCCGCCGGGTGCAATAGCCATCAGATGATCTCCAGGTCGGCACGCAGGCTGCCTGCCGATTTCATCGCCTGCAGAATCACCAGCAAATCCTGCGGCGTGACGCCCACCGCGTTGAGCGCCTTGACCACCTCGGCCAGCGAGACGCCGGCCTGCAGCATCACCAGCTGCCCGCTTTCTTTCCTGATGTCGATGTCGCTGCGCTGCGTGGCCACGGTCTGGCCCTGGCCGAACGGATTCGGCTGGCTGATGACCGGCGTCGACGTTATCACTACCGACAGGCTGCCGTGCGCGATCGCGCAGGGCTCGAGCGTGACGGTCTGGTTCATCACCACCGAACCGGTGCGCGCATTGATGATCACCTTGGCCGCCGCCTTCGAGGTAGCGATGTCGAGATCCTCGAGCGCCGCGATGAAGGCCACGCGCTGGGTAAGATCGAGCGGTGCGCGCACACGCACCACGCGGCCGTTCTGCGCCGAGGCGAGGCCGTCGCCGAAGGCGCGGTTAACGGCAGTGACGATGCGCGCGGCGTTCGCGAAATCGGAGCGCGTCAATTCCAGCGCGACGAACTCGCCCTGCCCGAGCAGGGTCGGCACCTCGCGCTCGACGGTGGCGCCGTTGGAGATGCGGCCCGCGAGCAGGTGATTGATCTGGCGCGAACTGCCGCCGGCCGAGGCACCCGCGCCGCCGACCAGCAGGTTGCCCTGTGCCATCGCATAAATGCGATTGTCAGCGCCCTTGAGCGGCGTCATCAGCAGCGTGCCGCCGCGCAGGCTCTTCGCATTGCCGATCGACGAGACCGTGACGTCGATTTCCTGTCCCGGTTGCGCAAACGGCGGCAGCACGGCCGTGACCATTACGGCGGCCACGTTCTTGAGCTGCAGCTGCTGCCCGGGCGGCAGGTTCACGCCCATCTGGCCCAGCATCGACGCAATGCTCTGCACGGTGAACGGTGTCTGCGTGGTCTGGTCGCCGGTGCCGTCGAGGCCGACGACGATGCCGTAGCCGGATAACTGGTTGTTGCGCACGCCTTGCAGGGTGGCGAGGTCTTTCACGCGTTCGGCGTGGGCGGTCGTGGCAAAGGCGGCGATGGACAGCAGCAGGAGGACGAGCGCGCGGCGGATTTCGCTGCGCTCTATCCGCCCTGCGGTTGATCGGATGACGGCGACTCCTTCCGTAGGGCGGATAGAGCGCAGCGAAATCCGCCATTGGCAGAACATACCCATGATCACAACGGCAAGATACTGAAGAAAAACCGCGCCAGCGCCGACTGCAAAGCCGCCTTGTCGAAGTTCGTATTGGTCCGATACTCGACGCGCATGTCGGCCACCGAGGTCGAGGGTACGCTGTTGGCTGCGCTGATGGTGGCCGGATTGACGACACCCGAGAAGCGGATGAACTCGGTACCCTTGTCGAAAGCCACCTGCTTCTCGCCGCGCACCCTGAGGTTCCCGTTCGGCAGCACCTCGGTGACGGTCGCCGTCACGGTGCCGGTGAAGTTATTGGCGGCGTTAGCCGCAGACTTGTCGGCATTGCTCATCGACTGCTCGGCCTCGAGGCTCAGGCCGACATAGGGGCCGGGCACATTGACGCCGACACTGCCGTCCTTGCTCTGCGAACTGGCGACGTTCTTGCCGGCGCTGGTCTTTTCAGAGATCGAAATGATCAGCGTATCGCCGACCAGGCGTGCGCGGCGGTCCTCGAACATGGGCCGGTAGCTGTCAGCGACATAAATGGCACCGCTGCGCGCCTCGGCGGCAGCCGCCTGCCGCACCGCCGGCGGACGCGCCGGCTCGACGACGGATTCGGGCGCGACGGTCGCGCAGCCTGCCAGCAGCGCGACGCCAGTGGCGAGCAGGCCGCAGCCGACCGCGGTCAGTATCACGCGCAGGCCGATGCCGGCGATTTCGTTGCGGGCCGGATGCCGGTAGTTGGTATCATTTGCCATGTGCGCTCCGTCACAGCTGGCCGAGGCGCTGCAGCATCTGGTCTGCGGTATTGATCGCCTTGCTGTTGATTTCATAGGCGCGCTGGGTCTGGATCATGTTGACCAGTTCCTCGACCACGTTCACGTTCGAAGTCTCGACATAGCCCTGCATCAGCACGCCCGCGCCATTGGCGCCGGGGGTCACCGTATTCGGCGCGCCCGACGACGGCGTTTCGGTGAACAGGTTCTCGCCGCGGCTCTCGAGGCCGGCCGGGTTCGGAAACTGGACCAGCTGCAGGCTGCCGACCTGAGTGATCGCCGAGCTGCCGGCCGGCTGGATCGTGATCGTGCCGTCGCTGCCGATGGTCATGTTGGTGGAATTTGCCGGCACCGTCACGGCCGGCTGCAGCGGATAGCCGCTGGCGGTCACCAGCATGCCCTCCGCATTCACCTGCAGCGAGCCGTCGCGCGTGTAGGCCGCCGAGCCGTCGGGCATCAGTACCTGCAAAAAGCCGCTGCCGTTGATCGCGACATCTTTCGGGTTGCTGGTCTGCTGCAGATTGCCCTGCGAGAAAAGACGCTCGGTCGCGACCGGCCGCACGCCGGTGCCGACCTGCATACCGGTGGCAACCTGGGTCTGCTGCGACGATGGCGCGCCGGGTGCGCGCGTGGTCTGGTACATCAGGTCCTCGAACACGGCGCGCGAGCGCTTGAAGCCGCTGGTGCCGACGTTGGCGAGGTTGTTGGAGATGACGTCGAGCTGCGCCTGCTGCGCGGTCAGTCCCGTCTTTGCGATCCACAGGGATTTCATCATGGCGTTGCGCTCCTGCTGATGTTGGCCTGCGCTTGATTGTGTTGTACCGCTTATGAATTCATTGACAGGATCTGGCTGGCTTTTGCCTCGTTGCTTTCGGCGTTCTTCAACAGGTTCATTTGCAGCTCGAAGGCGCGCGCGAGTGCGATCAGGCTCACCATTGCATCGACGGCATTGACGTTGCTGCCCTCGACGCTGCCCGGCGACAGGCGCACCACGGCGTCGGCCTCGGCCGGCTGGCCGTTCTTCGTGCGGAACAGCCCGTCGTCACCGCGCTGCAGATCGGCCTCGGCCGGGTTCACGAGGCGGATGCGGCCGACCACGGTGGCGATGCCGCGCGCATCCATCGTGCTGACGGTGCCGTCGGGCGCAATGCTGGCGCGTCCCTCGGGCGGCAGCGAGATCGGGCCGCCGTCGCCCAGCACCGCGAGCCCGCCCTGCCCGGTCAGCACGCCGGTGTCGCTGACCTTCAGTTCGCCATGGCGCGTATAGACCTCGCGGCCGTCCGCGCCCTGCAGCGCGATCCAGCCTGCACCCCGCACCGCGATGTCGAGCGGGTTGCCGGTCTGCCGGATCAGCCCGGGCGTGAAGTCCGCGCCGGTGGTCGCGTCGAGGACATAGGCGCGCGTTGGCAGGCTCGGCCCCTGCACCGGCACCGCGCGGAAGCTGTCCATCTGTGCCCGAAAGCCGGTGGTATTCAGATTGGCGAGGTTGTGCGAGGTGGTGGTCTGCTGTTCCATGACCTGCCTGGCGCCGGTCATGGCAATGTAGATGAGACGGTCCATGGGGGTTCCTTCGGATTACCGCAGGTTGACCAGCGTCTGCATCACCTGGTCCTGGGTCTTGATCGTCTGCGCATTAGCCTGGTAATTGCGCTGCGCCGTGATCATGTTGACCAGCTCGGCCGTGAGGTCGACGTTGGAATCCTCGACCGCGTTCGACTGCAGCGCGCCGAGGTTACCGGAGGTCGGCAAGCCGACCATCGGGCTGCCGGAATCGGCGGTCTCGGCCCACAGGTTGCCGCCCAGCGGCTGCAGGCCGTTCGGGTTGGCGAAGGCGGCCAGTACCACTTGCCCGAGCACCGCCGACTGGCCGTTGGTGTAGCGGCCCATCACGGTACCGTCGGGAGCGATGCCGAAGCCCGACAGCCGGCCCGAAGTGTAGCCGTCCTGATCGAGCTTGTTGACCGCGAAGCTGGCGCCGAACTGCGTGGTGCCGGAGTAGTCAAGGCCGACTGCCAGCAGCGGCGTCGCACCGGTGGTGACCGGGATGTTGGCCATGATCGGCAGCGCCGCCTGGCTAGCGGCGGTCAGCGCGCCGTCAGTTCCGAACGCGAGGCTGCCGATGGTCGCGCCGCCGTTGATCAGGCTCTCGTCGGCCGCCGCGTAAATGTCCCAGGTGCCGGCGCCGGTCTTCACATAGAAGGTCTGCAGCACGTGCGCGTTGCCGAGCGAGTCGTAGACCGAGACCGAGGTCGCGTTGTTGTAGGTGGTCGGGTCGTCCATCGCGAACGGCGTGGTCAGCGGCACGTCCTGGCGCGAATCGAGGTTCAGCATTGCATCGACGGTCTCGGTGACTTCCGGCGGCAGGTCCGAGGTGCGGATGTTGATGTCGGCCGGCGCGCCGGTGGACAAGATGCCGCGGCTGTCGGCAACATAGCCGGTCAGGCGCGCGCCCTCGGCGTTGACGATGAAGCCTGACCGGTCGAGCTGAAACTGGCCGTTGCGGCTGTAGCTGACCGCGCCGTCGTTGCTCATCCTGAAGAAGCCGCCGCCGTTGATCGCGACGTCGAGCGGATTGTTCGACGCGGTAACGTTCCCCTGCGTGAACTGCTGCACGACCTCGGCCAGCCGGGTACCGATGCCGATCGGCGAATTGCCGCTGCCAGTGAGCGATGCCGCGTAGACATCGGAAAACACGGCCTGCGACTGCTTGAAGCCGACGGTGTTGGCGTTGGCGACATTGTTGCCGATCACTTCGAGCGTCTTCGACGATGCCGACAGTCCGCTCAGTCCTTGTTGAAAGCTCATGGCAATCCTCCGTTCCGGAGTCCGGGTGAAAAAGAGTTAAAGAATCTGGCGCACGTCGGACAGGGCGACTTGCCCTTGCCCCAGTCCTGCGCCGAGGTTCAAGCGCGGGCCGCCGCTGCCGGTCGACACGCTCAATACTTCGCCGAAGGCCAGCGGCTGGGCGCTGACGGCCGCGCCGCCGCGCACGGCGGACACGGACAGCTGGTAGCGGCCATCGGCGGCGACCGCGCCGGAGGCCAGCCGTCCGTCCCAGGCGAGCGCGATCGCGCCCTGCGGCTGCGCGCCGAGTTCAATGCTGCGCACCGGGTTGCCGGCGCTGTCGCTGATAGTGACCTGCACCGCGTCCGCCGGGCCGGCCAGCTCGATGCCGTAGACCGACTTTCCGCCAGCCAGCGACAGGCCGCCGCCGGGGACCAGCACGCCATGCCCGATCATGGCCGCCGCCTGCAGCGATTGCGACGCCTGCGCGCTCTGCATCATCGTCTTCATGGTCTCGTTCAGCTTGTCGATGCCGGTCACGGTCGACAGCTGCGCGAGCTGGCTCGTCACCTGCGCGTTGTCGAGCGGGTTGAGCGGATCCTGGTTCTTCATCTGCGTCACCAGCAGCGTCATGAAGCGGTTCTGCGCATCGGCGGCCGTGCCGGCTGCGGTAGCCGCCTTCGGGTTCATCGTCGCCAGCAGGTCGCTGCCGACGGGTTGGGCGAGAGTCGTCATGGGTTCACTGTCCGATCGAGAGGGTTTTCTGCAGCAGCGTCTTGGCGGTGTTCAGTGTCTCGACGTTGTTCTGGTAGGCGCGCGAGGCCGAGATCATGTTCACCATCTCATCGACCGGGTTCACGTTCGGCATCGCCACGTAACCGCCTTCGTTCGCCATCGGGTGCTTCGGGTCGTACACCATGCGCGGCGCGGACGGATCCTCGACCACCGAGGTCACCTGCACGCCGGCGCTGCCCGCGGCATCTACCGGCTGCGCGGCGAACACGACATGCCTGGCGCGATAAGGCTGGCCGCCGGGGCCGGTCGCGCTCTCGGCATTGGCAATGTTGCTGGCCACTGTGTTCAGGCGCTGGCTCTGCGCCGCCATGGCGGACGAGGCCACATTGAAGATGGAAAAAAGTGACATGATCACTGCCCCTGGATGACGGTCAGCAGGCTCTTGATCCTGCCGTTGACGGCCGACAGGCTGGCTTCGTAGCGCAGGGCGTTGTTGGCGAACTGCGCGCGCTCGGCGTCGAGCTCGACCGTGTTGCCGTCGATGCTGTCCTGGCGCGGCGTGCGGTACAGCAGCGCCTGTCCCGACGGCGTGCTGCCGGC